>JBAOIH010000001.1:1650000-1971643 GCA_037045645.1 Nocardioides sp. | reverse complement strand
CGGGGACTGGCGCGAAACCCTGCTGTCTGCGTTGAGTTGCGTGCCCGATCACGTGTCCGCGTACGCCCTGATCGTCGAACAGGGCACCGCGCTGGCACGTCAGGTTCGCCGAGGTGAGATCGCGGCACCAGACGACGACGACATGGCCGACAAGTACGCGCTCGCCGACGAGTTGCTCGGTGGCGCGGGGTTGGACTGGTACGAACTCTCCAACTGGGCGCGGCGCCCGGCCAGTAAGTGTCGGCACAACGAGCTGTACTGGACCGGCGCGCACTGGTGGGGCATCGGTCCGGGTGCGCACTCCCACGTCGGGGGAGTGCGGTGGTGGAACGTCAGGCACCCGACCGCGTACGCCTCCCGCCTCGACGCTGGGCTCAGCCCGGCATTGGCGCGCGAGGTGCTTGATGAGGAGACGCGGCGGGTCGAACGCGTTCTGCTGGAGTCGCGGCTGGTGAGCGGGCTGTCGTACGACGTGCTCGATGACGCCGGGCGCGCCGCCGTGCCCGCCCTCCTCGATGACGGCCTGCTCGAGGTCGAGTCGGACCGTCTCGTCCTCACCCTGCGCGGCCGGCTGCTGGCCGACGCCGTCGTCCGCGCGCTGCTGCCCTAGGTCGTCACGAAGTCGATCAATTCCTCGACGCGCCCGAGCAGCGCGGGATCGAGGTCTTGAAAACCGCGTACGCCGCCCAGGATGTGCTTCCATGCTCGGGCGATGTCGGCCTGGTCTCGATGGGGCCAGCCCAGACGTTGGCAGGTGCCGCGCTTCCAGTCCTCGCGACGAGGTACTTCTGGCCACTTCTCAAAGCCGAGTCGCGTCGGCTTGACCGCCTGCCAGATGTCGATGAACGGGTGGCCGACTATCAGCACGTCCTTGCCGATGTCCGAGCGCGCGATGTGGTCGGCGATCCGGGACTCCTTGGAGCCGCGGACGAGATGGTCGACCAGGACGCCGACCCGCCGCTCCGGACCGGGCTTGAAGGCGCGCAGGTGCTCGGCCAGATCGTCGACGCCGCCGAGATACTCCACCACCACGCCCTCGATCCGCAGGTCGTCACCCCAGACCTTCTCGACAAGTTCGGCGTCGTGGCGACCCTCGACATAGATCCGGCTCGCCCGAGCCACGCGCGCTTTGGCGTCGTGCACGGCAACGGATCCCGAGGCCGTTCGTGTGGCCTTCGCAGGTGCAGACTTCTGCACCGGTGGTGTCAACACGACCGGCTTGCCGTCGATCCAGAAGCCAGGCCCCATCGGGAAGGTGCGGCGCACCGAGCGACGATCCTCCAGCGTGACGGTGCGCAGGTCACGATCGATCGAGACGATCTCGCCACAGAAGTCGGTCTCGACCTCCTCGACCACTTCACCGAGCACGGCCGCGACCTCGACCGCGCGACCGCGCGCTGGAGCGCGCCAGTCCGTACTCAGGACGTCGGAACCATAACGATCGTGTGGGGAAGGCACCGGTCGAGGCTAGGCGGTGGCGGACCGCAACCCTCGCATGACGCGCCCTGGCGACCAGTCAGATCAGCGGCAGTTGGCGCGTCCCGCGCGGCAGGTGCTCGTAGCCTCGCACGACCGCGTCGCCCAGCGTCTCCGCAGGCCACGGCCACGCGCCCGCCTCGAGTGCCTGGTCAACCGGCACCCCACGCGAGGCCAGATCCCGGATGGTCTCCGCGATCACCCCGAGATCGTGACGTTGGTCCTCCACGAAGTCCCGGTCCACCGGTGCCCCGTGCCCGGGCACGATGAGGGTGTCCGGGCGGATGAGTTGATGGAGGACGTCGAGGGTCGCGGGCCACTCCAGGGGATAGGAGTCCGGGCCGTACGAAGGGTGGGCCGACTCCTCGACCAGGTCGCCGGCGAGCAGCACGTTCGCGTCCGGAACGCTGATCACGATGTCGCCGCGGGAGTGTCCACGCCCCGGGTGCACCAACTCGATCTGCCGGTCGCCCAGGTCGAGCACGCGTACGGACGAGAAGGTGTGCGTGGGCGCGAGGATGTCGTCGGGCAGGTCCTCGGGGAGGGTCTCGTGCGCGTGGATCGGCAGGTTCGGTCCGAACGCATCCGCGAACGTGGCATTGCCGAAAGTGTGGTCGAAGTGGACGTGGGTGTTGACGACGGCCCGGACCGACGGCGAGGCGAGGGCTTGCGCAAGAGCGCGTACGTCTTCCACCACCTCGCGCGCCGCGGCTGCCGTGCCGTGCGTGTCGACGACGACCAGCCCGTCCGCGCCGCCGACGACAGCGACGTTAACGTCGAACTGTGCATAGCGCGCGACCCACACGCGCTCGGCAACCTCGGTGAAATCGGCCATGACGAGGAGACTAGTAGGCTTGGCACTCGATAACTGCGAGTGCTAGTCGAGAAGGGAGCGCAGATGTCCGACGAGCGTCGTCTGGCCGTGCTGCGCGCCATCGTCGAGGACTACGTCTCCACCGAGGAGCCGGTCGGCTCCAAGGCGCTGGTCGACCGGCATCGCCTGGGTGTCTCGCCCGCGACCGTCCGCAACGACATGGCCGTGCTGGAGGAGGAGGGCTTCATTACCCAGCCCCACACCTCGGCCGGCCGGGTGCCGACCGACAAGGGCTATCGCCTCTTCGTCGACAAGCTGACCACCGTCAAGCCGATGAGCGCGGCGGAGAGGCGCGCGCTGGCGACTTTCCTCGACGGTGCGCTCGACCTTGACGACGTCGTCGCCCGGTCCGTACGTCTGCTCTCGCAACTGACCCGCCAGGTCGCGGTCATGCAGTACCCCACGCTCTCGCGTTCGACGGTGCGCCACATCGAGTTGGTCGCGCTCGCGCCGACCAAACTTCTCGTCGTGTTGATCCTCAGCACTGGTCGCGTAGAGCAGCGGGTCGTCGACGCCGCGGACCCCATCGCCGACGAGGATCTGGTCAGCCTTCGGGTCGCGGTCAACCAGGCCGCGAGTGGTCAGCGGCTGGCCGAGGCGACGACGGCGCTGCAGGAACTGGCCGACCAGCAGCAGGCCACCGAGACGACCACGTCGTTGGCGCGCACCCTGGTCGAGGCGCTCTCCGATCACCGCTCCGACGAGCGGGTGGTGGTGGGTGGCACCGCGAACCTGGCCCGCTTCGGCGACTTCGAGTCGGGCGTACGCCCGCTGCTGGAAGCATTGGAGGAGCACGTCGTGTTGCTCAAACTCCTCGGCGAGGCCAGCACGGGAGGTGCGGTGACCGTACGCATCGGCGCCGAAGGCCCGTTCGAGGAATTGGCCGCGACCAGCGTGGTGGCGACCGGTTACGGCCCCGAGCAGCAGGCGCTGGCGACGTTGGGCATCGTCGGCCCCACCCGGATGGACTATCCCTCCACAATGGCGGCCGTACGTGCCGTCGCGCGCTATGTGTCGCGCATCTTGGACGAACAGTAAGAAACAGAAGGACGATTAGTGAGCTCCGACCTGTACGCCGACCTCGGCGTCTCCCGTGACGCCGACGGCGACACCATCAAGAAGGCCTACCGCAAGCTGGCCCGGCAATATCACCCCGACGTCAACCCCGACCCGGCGGCGCAGGAGAAATTCAAAGAGGTCTCGCGCGCGTACGAAGTGCTGTCCGACCCACAGAAACGGGCCAGCTATGACCGTGGTGGCGACGTCTTCTCCGGCGGGTTCGGTGCCGGCCAGGGGCAGGGCTTCTCCTTCACCGACATCATGGATGCGTTCTTCGGTGGAGGCGCGGCCGCCGGTGGTGGGGGGCGTGGGCCGCGCTCGCGGACCCGGCGCGGCCAGGATGCGCTCGTACGCCTCGAAGTCACCCTCGCCGAGGCCGCCTTCGGCGCCACGCGTGAACTCAAAGTCGACACGACCGTGGTGTGCAACACCTGCCACGGTGAGGGCACCGCGGCCGGGACGCACCCCGTGCCGTGTGAGACCTGCCGAGGTCAAGGTGAGGTGGCCCATGTCCAGCGGTCGTTCCTCGGCGAGATCCGCACGCTGCGACCGTGTGCGGCATGTCGCGGGTTCGGGACGCTGATCCCCGACCCGTGCCGCGAGTGCGCGGGTGAGGGGCGCGTACGTTCGCGCCGGACCCTCAACGTCAAGCTGCCTGCCGGTGTCGACAACGGCACCCGGGTGCAACTGCAGGGCGAAGGTGAGGTCGGTCCGGGCGGTGGCCCGGCCGGTGACCTCTATGTCGAGATCCAGGTCGCGCCGCACTCGGTGTTCACCCGGCGCGGCAATGACCTGCACTGCACGGCGACGGTGCCGATGACCGCCGCCGCGCTGGGCACGACGTTGACGCTGCCGACGCTGGAGGCAGACCTGAAGCAGGACCCGGAGACCGAACAGGAGACCTCCTTCGACGTGGAGTTGCGTGCGGGTACGCAGTCGGGCACCGAGCAGATCCTGCGCGGACGCGGTGTGCCCGGACTGCGCGGTGGCCGAGGTGACCTGGTCGTCACGGTGGTCGTGGACACCCCGACCCGGCTCGACGCCCGCCAGGAAGAGCTGCTGCGCGAACTTGCCGCGCTGCGCGGTGAGGACCACCCCGACGGCCAGATCCGCGCGGAGCACAAGTCGGTGTTCAGCCGTTTCAAGGACGCCTTCAACCAACCCAACAAGTGATCTGATGAGCCTGCCCGTCCACGTGGTGCCGTCGCTGGACGGCATCGGCCGCGAGGTCATCGTCGAGGGCGACGAGGCACATCACGCCGTGGTCGTACGACGCCTCAAGGTCGGTGAGCGATTGATCCTCACCGACGGCTGCGGCTCCAGCGTGGCCGGCGCGGTGACCCAGACCGCCAAGCGTTCCTTCACGGTGGCTGTCGAGGAAGTCAGGCACACGCCCGAGCCCAGCCCCCGGATCACGGTCGTGCAGGCGCTGCCCAAGGGGGAGCGCGGCGAACTCGCCGTGGAGGTGCTTACCGAGATCGGCGTCGCCCGGATCCTGCCGTGGGCAGCCGCGCGCAGTGTGGCCGTCTGGCGCGGCGAACGCGCCGCGAAGTCGCACGCGAAGTGGGCGGCGACCGCACGCGAGGCGGCAAAACAGGCGCGCCGGGTCTGGCATCCCGAGGTGCTCCCGCTCGCCGACACCGCTGATGTGCTCACCCTGATCAGGGGCGCGGAGGCGAGCGTCATTCTGCACGAGGAGGCGACCGAGTCACTGTTGAGCGCGGTGTCGAACGATGCCGTGGACCTCGTGATCGTCGTCGGTCCCGAAGGGGGCCTCACCGACGAGGAGGTCGCGTTGTTCGAAGCAGCGGGCGCCCGGTCCGTACGCCTGGGCGCCGAAGTGCTGCGTACGTCCACCGCAGGCGTGGCAGCTGCAGCCGCTGTGTTGTCGCGCGGCCCCCGTTGGACGTAGCCGCCCTTCAGCCGATCGGACTCGCGGTCAGCGACGACGACGGCGTGCTCGTCTGAACGATCACGAAGTCCTTGTCGTCGGTCATGGCCCCCGCGCCTTCGGTGCCGCCTGTGGGGTCGTCGGTCGTGGTCCAGATGGTGTAGTTGCCAGGTGGCAGAGGTGACACGTCGACGGTGAACTCGAAGGGGAAGAGACGCTCCTCCAGCCAACCGTGCATCATGGCCGCGCCACCGAGCACGCGCGCGCCCGAGGCATCGCGCACCTCCCAGCCGACGCTGGCCTCGAACCCGTTGCCGACCCCGGTCACCCGCAGTACGCCTGCGGTGATCACCTGACCTTGCTCGGGAGTGGTGATGCTCATCTGGTTGAGCACGCCGAAGCCTGCGGCGGAGACGCCCTTCGCGGTGGTGACGCCGAAGGCCTTGGCCGGTTTGTCGTCGAGCACGAATCGCACCTGCGCGCGTGACTGCGCGATGCCTTGCAACGTGTAGACGACCTGCTGGATCGCCAACCGGGCGTCGGCCCTGGTCATGCCTTCGGGCAGCGTGGTCCAGTCTCGGGACGCGAGATCCACCGTGATCTGGTCGTCATCGATCTGCGCTCTCGCGAGCGCTCCGGTCGGGACCAAGGTGCGGTAGTCCGGATCCAGTGGCGCTTCACCGAGCAGCGACAGTGCGCCCGGGACTGGGTCGTCGACCTGACGGAATTCGCGGACCAGTCGAGTGCCCGCGCGCTCGGTGTCGACCACGTAGTAGACCGGCACCGCTGCCCCCTCAGTTTCGGTGGCCTCCGAGGCTTGCTCCGTCGCGTGTGTGCCTCCCGAACTCGAAGCACTCGGCAAATCCTCGGCGCGTTGTTGGCCGATGACGACGAAGGCGCCCACCACGACGACGGCTGCGGCGAGTGCGCCGCCGATGATCGGCCATTGGGACCTGAAGCGTCGAGACATAGGCGTGCTCACTTTCCGTCGCGGACGCGCGGAGCCCAGAATCTCTCTGCGCCGATCTGTGGGATGGATATCCGAGACGGCGTCCTCTATCAGTCGCCGAAGTTCTTCGTCAGTCATGGCAGGTCTTTCAGATAGCCCTCGAGGAGCGGACGCAAAGCGGCAACACCGCGAGACGCGTGACTCTTCACCGCGCCCCGAGAGATGCCGAGCGTGTCGGCGATCTCCGCCTCCGAAAGATCGAGGTAATAACGCAGGGCCAGCACCTCGCGTTGGCGTCGCGGCAGCGCCGCCAGTGCGGTGAGTACGGCCGTACGTCGCTCCTTGTCCAGAGTGTCCGCCTCGCTCGAGCTCCGCCACCTGCTCAGGCAGACCCTGCTGGCTGGCCGCGTGTCGGTTGACCACCTGACGATGGCGCAGTCGCGACGTGGCGCCGTTGACCACCGCCCGACGCAAGTACGGCAGCGCCCGTTGGGGGTCTCGCAGTCCAGACCACTTGCGATGGACCGCGACGAAGGCGTCCTGGACGACATCCTCAGCCAGTGCCGAGTCACGCATCAGCAGCGTCGCCAGCCTGACCAGCCCGCGCCAGTGCGCGGCGTAGAGTTGCGAGATGCCCGCGTCAGCGTCGAGGTCCTGCCGGCTCACGGGCAGGCACCACGCGTCGGTCGCATAGGCGGTCACGCTAATGGCACGTGCGAGCGTCGTGCTCGGTTTACCGCACGCGGCGTAGAACTTTCTCCCTGACGCGAAGATGCGTACGGGCGCCGCGTCGCCACATAGCATGTGCGCCATGACGAGCGCGGTGGACTGCCTGTTCTGCAAGATCGTCGCCGGTGACGTGCCCGCTGAGGTGGTGGCCACCAGCGACGGCGCGGTGGCCTTCCGCGACCTCAACCCCCAGGCGCCCACCCATGTGCTCGTCATCCCGCGAGCCCACTACGCCAATGCCGCGGATCTGGCCGATGCGGACCCGCAGTCACTCGCGGCGGTGTTCGATCTGGCGGCCCAGGTGGCCGACGCCGAAGGCCTTGCGGGCTACCGCAGCGTCTTCAACACGGGCGAGACCGCCGGACAGACCGTTTTCCACGCCCACCTGCACGTGCTGGGTGGCCGCTCCTTGCAGTGGCCCCCCGGATGAGGAGCACCCCGATGATCCGTCGTTTCACCGTCGCCGCCGCGGCGCTGCTCATCCTGTCGGCATGTGGAGCCCAAGAGATCCAGGAGAAGGCCACCCAGGAGGCTGGCGAGCCGACTGCCGCTTCCACCGCCACCACTGCCAGCGAGGGTGCCAGCGAGGGTGCCAGCGAGTCGCCGACCACCACGCTGGCCGCGACGCCGACCCCGCAGACCAAGCCCAAGCCGCTACGCAAGGGTGAGCGTCGGGTGACGTTGGCGATGCCGGAGGCCTACACCCCCGCAGCTCCCAAGGGGATCGGCACCGACGACTACCGCTGCTTCGTGTTGGATCCCAAGCTCAAGAAGGACGCCTACCTCACCGGCACGCAGATCATCCCGGGCAACCCCGAGGTGGTCCATCACGTGATCATCTTCGAGGCGCCGAAGGAATCCGACGACTACATCAAGCAACTCGACGACGCCGAGGAGGGTCCGGGCTGGACCTGCTTCGGTCAGACCAACTTCGGTCAGGACCCCGTGGACGGGCTCAACGACGCGCCGTGGCTGGGCGCCTGGGCGCCGGGTGGCAAGGAGTCGGTCAGCGCGCCAGGCTTCGGACGCAAACTGGAGAAGGGCAGCCGGATCGTCCTTCAGGTGCACTACAACCTGCTCAAGGGAGCGCAAGCCGACATCTCGGCGATCCAGTTGCGCCTGGCTCCTGGCAACACCCCCAACATGACGGCGTTGCACACGATGTTGCTGCCCGGACCGGTCGAGCTCCCCCTGTCGTGCGGGCAAGGCCAAGGGTCCGCTGTGCGACCGTGAGGCCGCGATGGCCGACGTCAAGGAGCGCTTCGGCGGCCGGGAGGGTTCGACCAACGACCTGCTTTACGTGCTGTGCGGCGGCAAGCCCAAGGCGAGTGAGACGACTTCCTGCGTACGCCCGGTGCTCGAGCCGATGACCATCCGCGCCGCCGCCGGTCACATGCACCTGCTCGGACGCAGCATCAAGATCGAGGTCAACCCGGGCACCCCACAGGCGCGCACCGTCCTCGATATCCCGGTCTGGGACTTCGACGACCAGGGCTCGCGGGTCATCGAGCCGGTGACCGTCCAGCCGTACGAGACCGTCAAGGTCACCTGCCGCCATGTTCAGTGGCTGCGCGACCGACTGCCCGCCTTCGACCACCAGCGCGAGGACAAGTACGTGGTGTGGGGCGAAGGCACCACCGACGAAATGTGTTTGGGCATCCTGACGGTCACCCGGCCATAATCGAGGGCGTACGACTGTCCACGCCGCCAGAATCGAGCAGAATGACTGACTCGCGTCCCCAACCTCTCGCCAAGACCAAGCACGTCGTGGTGGTGCCCAACAGCATCAACATGGTGCAGTTGCTGGGCCCAGGTGATGAGCATCTCGGCATGATCGAGGGGTCCTTTGCCGCCGACATCCACATTCGTGGCAATCGGATCAGCCTGCACGGCGAGCCGGGTGAGGTCGCTCTCGTGGAGCGACTCTTCGACGAGTTGGTCACCTTGATCCGCACCGGCCAGGGGGTCAACTCCGAGACGGTCGAGCGGGTCATCGCCATGTTGCGCGAGGAGACCAACGAGCGTCCTGCCGATGTCTTGTCGCTGAACATCTTGAGCAACCGCGGTCGTACCATCCGCCCCAAGACGCTCAACCAGAAGCGTTATGTCGACGCGATCGACAAGCACACGATCACGTTTGGAATCGGTCCGGCGGGCACGGGCAAGACCTATCTCGCGATGGCCAAGGCGGTGCAGGCACTGCACGCCAAGGAGGTCAACCGGATCATCTTGACGCGGCCTGCGGTGGAGGCTGGGGAGCGGCTCGGGTTCCTGCCCGGCACGTTGAGCGAGAAGATCGACCCCTACCTGCGCCCGCTCTATGACGCACTGCACGACATGATCGATCCCGAGACGATTCCCAAGTTGCTGGCTGCCGGCACGATCGAGGTGGCGCCGCTGGCGTACATGCGTGGACGGACCCTCAACGACTCCTTCATCATCTTGGACGAGGCACAGAACACCACCCCCGAGCAGATGAAGATGTTCCTGACTCGGCTTGGGTTTGGCTCCAAGATCGTGGTCACTGGTGACGTCACCCAGGTGGACCTGCCCGGGGGCACCAGGTCGGGCTTGCGCATCGTTACCGACATTCTGGAAGGCGTGAAGGACATCTCCTTCAATCAGCTGACCGCCCACGACGTCGTCCGCCATCGCCTGGTCGGCAAGATCGTGGCCGCCTATGACCAGTTCGACTCGCGCGGGAGCGCGAGCCCGGTCAGAGGATCGTAAAGTCTCGAAGATTGGTGGCCGAGGCCTGCGGGGTGAGCTGGATCTTCGTGGAGGCATCTCCCCACGGACCGCCCAACATCTCGACCTTGTCGAGGATCACGTGATCGATCACGATCGTCGCCACCCCCGCGGTTGGCCCCGCAGTGAATCGACTGCCGTGACCTGACGCCGTCGTGACAATGGGGGGACCTGGAGGTGTTGGATTCGCCGGGGGGACTGTGGCGTTCGGCGACGTGAACTCGGCCTGTTGTCCAGTCAGTGACATGGCACCTTCGAGGTGATACGTCGCGGTGATGCCGCTGACTGAATAGGTGGCCGGCTCGAACATCCGCATGTTGTCGGCCGCCTCGTCTGAGGTGGTGACATTGATGCTCAGCAACTTGGGCTCGACGCTGGCGCCTGGATGCGCCGTCAGCGGCAGGAGTCCAGGGCGGGCGCGGACCACGCGGCGCTGGCAACCAGCCGACGACGGGACAGGGGTGCTCTGGCAGCCATGGACTCTTCCTTTTATTGAGTATTAAGGGTGTGAAAAAATCACCAGAGACCCGAAGGTGTCGTCTGGGAAGGCATGCCGGTGTGCCCCCATAATCAGGACGTGTCCCTAACGCGTCGATTCAGCGGAGTGCCCACATCATGACGATCGAGATCCTCAACGAGTCCGGACACGATCTCGACGTCAAGGAACTCGCCGCGCTTGCGCGTTTCGTGATGGATCGGATGCGCGTGCATCCGCAGGCGGAGTTGTGCATCAAAGCCGTCGACGAGGCAACCATCGCCGAACTCAACGAGCAGTGGATGGACAAGCAGGGGCCGACCGATGTGTTGGCGTTCCCGATGGACGAGTTGCGTCCAGGGCTGGTCAACGAGGAACTGGAAGAGGGCGTGCTCGGCGATCTGGTGCTGTGCCCCGCGGTGGCGCAGCGCCAAGGCGAGACCGCCGGACACGGCACGGTTGGCGAGATCGAGCTCCTGACCACCCATGGCATCTTGCATCTGCTGGGCTATGACCATGCCGAGCCCGAGGAACACAAGGTGATGTTCGACTTGCAGGACGAGTTGCTCGCCGCCTGGCGGGCGGAGCGCTGACCCCGATGGAGTCTGCTGATATCTGGCTGCTCGTGGCGGCGGCCGTGCTGGTCATCCTCGCTGGGGTGTTCTCAGGAGTGGATGCTGCGCTGGCGTCGTTCTCCAAGGCGCGTGCTGCGGAACTGCTCGACGAGTCGCGCCCGGGCGCCAAGCGACTGACCCTGCTGCTCGACGATGCACCTCGCCACCTCAACACCGTGCTTCTCTTGCGGCTGTTGTGCGAGATCGGCGCGATCGTGATCGTGACCCAACTCGTCTTCGAATGGCTCGACGGAGCTTTCTGGAAGGCGCTGGTCACCGCGCTGGGCATCATGCTCGTGGTCTCCTTCGTCTTCATCGGTGTCGCACCACGCACCCTGGGGCGCCAGCACTCCGACCGGATGGCACTGGCCTCCTCGGGGGCCATCACGTTCATAACCCGGGTGCTGGGACCGATCTCCAGTCTGCTGATCCTGCTCGGCAACGCGATCACGCCGGGGCGTGGTTTCGCCCAAGGACCGTTCTCGACCGAGACCGAGTTGCGCGAGATGGTCGACCTCGCCGAGGCGTCGAGCCTGATCGAGGACGGCGAACGCAAGATGATCCACAGCGTGTTCGAGCTCGGCGACACGACGGTGCGTGAGGTGATGGTCCCGCGCAACGACGTGCTCTTCGTCGAGCGGCACAAGAATCTGCGCCAGACCCTCTCGCTGTTCTTGCGCAGCGGCTTCTCACGCGTGCCGGTGGTCGGCGAGAACCTCGACGACGTCCTCGGCTTCGTCTACCTCAAAGACGTCGTCCGCCGAGACTTCGACGAGCCCGACGCGGAGTTCGTCGAGCGGGTCGAGGCGATCATGCGTCCGGCCCACTTCGTCCCGGACTCCAAGCCGGTCGACGCATTGCTCTCGGAGATGCAGGCGATGCGCCAACATGTGGCCATCGTGGTCGACGAATATGGCGGGACCGCGGGTCTGATCACCATCGAGGACATCCTGGAGGAGATCGTCGGGGAGATCACCGACGAGTACGACCCCGATGCCGTCGAGGTCGAGCAGTTGGAGGAGGGAGTCGTACGCGTGTCGTCGCGCTATCCGGTCGACGACCTCGACGAGCTCGTCGGCGTCAAGGTGGTGGACGAGGACGTCGACACCTTGGGTGGGCTGCTCGCCAAACATCTCGGCCGGGTGCCGATCCCCGGGTCGCATATCGAGGTCAACGGAGTCCGGATCGAGGCCGAGCGTCTCCAGGGCCGGCGCAACCGCATCGGCACCGTGCTGGTCAGCCTGGCGCCGACGGACAAAGCTGAGGCCGAACCCGCCGACGAGGTCGGCCAGAGCGACGGCTGAGTCAGCCGTCTAGGCTTGCTCGGGTGAGTGACCTGGCACCCGAAGACGCCAAGCTGGTGACGTTGGCGCGCGCGACCCGCGCCCGTACGAACGCACGCGAGGGGGCCGCGCTGCGCGACCTCGACGGCCGTACCTACGCCGCCGCCTCGGTCGACCTGCCGTCGCTGCAACTGTCCGCGCTCGAAGGCTGCGTTGCCATGGCCGTGTCCTCGGGTGCGGCCGGCGTCGAAGCCGCCGTGCTGCTGACAGGCGCCCTGGTCGGCGAGGTGCCGGGCCTGGCAGCCGTACGCGATCTGGGTGGCGCGGATGTCCCGGTGCTGCTCGGCGATTCGCGCGGGGAGATCAGCGGGCGCGCGTGAGTGCCTCCTGGGAGCACTTCGTCTGGGTGTTCTTGACCAGGCGGCCGGGGGAGCGAGCCGCCTTGGAAGCAGCGATCCAGGCCCAGCCCGAGCGCGCGCTGGCTCACGGCTGGCTGGCCCTGTCTCGCGTGCTCTTCGGCTGGCCAGGTGTCGACGCCGCAGTCGCCCTGGAGCGCGCGCGGCGAGGCACGGCAGGCACCGAAGCGGAGCGTTCGCTGCTGGCGGTCATCGCGAAGACAGTCGAGTCCGGGTTGTGGCCCAGCCAGGAGTCCTGGCTGCGGCACAACCACGACCACCCGGGTGACCCGCTCGGGCTCACCATCGCCAATCACGTCATCGAGATGGGCACGGGCCCGCGAACCGACCAGGTCGGTCGCCATACGGCGTGTCTGCGCATGCTCGGAGAGCACCCGGCCGTGCTCGGATCGCTCGCGATGGTGCACCAGGACGCGGGACGCCTGGAGGAGGCAGCCTCGCTCGCGCAGCGAGCACTGGATCTCGACCCCGCCGGACCTACGGGCGCGCATCCCACTGCTCATGTCTTCTTCGAGTCCGAAGATCATGCGGCCGGTCGCGCCTGGCTCGACGAGTGGCTGCCCGGTGCCGACTCGGACGGGCCGTTGCTCGGTCACCTGACCTGGCACGGCGCACTGCACGACCTGGCGCTCGGAGACCGCGAGTCCGCCCTGATGCGCTATCAGGCCTGTGCTGTCGAGAGCAATCCGTGGCGCCTGGCCGACGGGCCCTCGCTGTTGTGGCGTTGCCAGTTGCGCGGGCACGTCGCACCCGGCGCCGATCCTGCCCGGATCGGGTGGGGATCGCTCGTACGCCCCCTGCTCGACGACGTACCCAGCACCTTCGTGGGTCTCCAGGTCGCGCTCGCGCTGGCGACAACGCGCGACGCGGAAGGCCTGCGGGCGTACGCCGACCGTGCTCGCGGCTTCAGCGCCCCTGGAGCGGCCGAGCTGCTGCCGCGCGTCGCGCTCGCCCTGGCATGTCAGATCGAGGGCGAGGCCGCGCGTGCCGCCGATCACCTGCTGGCGATGGAGTCGGCCTTCTGGCGTTATGGCGGCTCGCACGCGCAGCGTGAGGTGCTCGACGACACGCTGATCCGGGTGCTGATCGAGGCTGATCGGCCTGACGAGGCGTCCAAGCGTCTCGAAGCCCGACTCGATCGTCTGCCGCGATAGCCTCGGCCGGTGAGCACCAGAGCGCGGCAGTTCGGGGCGACCGTCCTGGGTCGCGAACAGATCAGCGAGCATCTGGTCCGTCTGACCCTCGGTGAGATCGACGGCTTCGAGAGCACCGGCCTGCCAGACGAGTGGATCGGCCTGATCGTGCCCGGGCAGTTCCAGAGCCGCTACTACACCGTCCGCTCGTGGGATGGCAGCACACTGACACTCGACATCGTGGTGCACGAGGTCGGGCTGGTCACGGAGTGGGCGCGCCGCGACGTGGTCGGCGAGGTCGTCACGCTGACCGAGGCCAAAGGGTCGTACGCGCTCCCGCCCGGCGCGCAGTGGTTGCTGCTGGTCGGCGACCTGACGGCCATGCCCGCGATGGCGAGAATCGCGGAGAGCACCGACCTGCCCACCCAGATCTGGGCCGAGGTGCCGGACGATCTGACGGGTTATCTGCCCGCGACCGCGAAGGTCACCTGGCTGGCCCCTCCGGCGCCCGGGCAGAGCGCGCTCGGCGAGGTCGTCGAGGGGATTGACTGGCCCGAAGGCCCCGGATACTTCTGGATGGCCGGGGAGTCGGCACAGATGCGCGCGATCCGCAAGCACCTGATGCGCGTACGCCGCCTGTCGAGCCACGACTATGACGTGATGGGCTATTGGCGCGCGACGCTGGCCCGGCAGCCGCGCGCGGTCGATCCGGGGCCGATCTATCGCGCGGGCAAGGCTGCCGGGAAGAGTGACGACGAGATCTGGGCGGACTACGACGCTGCGCGAGAGGGCGGGCACTGATGAGCCGGGACTTCGACCACGAAGAGGACGACTTCGATGACGAGTTCGATCTGCCTGCGCCTGCCGTCTTCGCCAACCCCGAGGGATTCCGCAGTGGTTTCGCCTGCTTCGTGGGGCGACCCAATGCGGGCAAGTCGACCCTGACCAATGCGCTGGTCGGGCGCAAGGTGGCGATCACGTCGGACAAACCGCAGACGACCCGGATGGCGATCCGCGGCATCGTGCACCGGCCCGACGGTCAACTGATCCTGATCGACACCCCCGGTCTGCATCGGCCGCGCACCCTGCTCGGTGAGCGCCTCAACGACCTGGTCAAGTCGACTTGGGCCGAGGTCGACGTGGTCGCCGTGTGCTTCCCGAGCAACGAGAAGATCGGCCCAGGAGACCGGTTCCTGGTCAACGAACTGGCCAAGATCAGGCGCAAGCCCAAGATGGCGATCGCGACGAAGACCGATCTGGCGAGCCCCGAGCGCCTGGCCGAACACCTCTCGGATATTGCGAAACTGGGCGCCGAGACCGGCACCGAGTGGGCCGAGATCGTCCCCGTGTCGGCGGTGGCCGGTGACCAGACCGACCTGTTGGGTGAATTGCTGGTCGCGCAGATGCCCGAGGGGCCGCAGCTCTACCCCGACGGCGATCTCACCGACGCTCCCGAGGAGGTGCTGGCAGCAGAGCTGATCCGCGAGGCCGCACTCGACGGCGTACGAGACGAACTCCCGCACTCCATCGCCGTCGTGGTGGAGGAGATGGGCCTTCGCGAAGGCCGCTCGGCCGACAAGCCACTGCTGGACATCCACGCCAACCTCTATGTGGAGCGGTCTTCTCAGAAGGGCATCGTGATCGGCCACAAGGGCTCTCGCCTGCGGCAGGTCGGGACGACGGCGCGCCAGCAGATCGAGGCGCTGCTGGGCACGCCGGTCTACCTCGACCTGCACGTCAAGATCGCCAAGGACTGGCAGCGCGACCCCAAGCAGTTGCGCAAACTCGGTTTCTAGCGCGGCAGCCAGCACACGCCGTTGCGGGTGCCGGCGCGCCACTGCGCCAGCGTGGGCCACTCATAGCCCCACTGATAATCCAGCTTGTCCGCGGCGAGGTCGCGAGCGGCGGGCTTGCACACGTCTTCACCGCGAGCCCGTACGGCCGCGACACCCGGGTAGCGCCCACCGGTCAACGGCACCGTCGACAGCGCCACCCACGAATGCTTGCGCGCGCAGGAGACGCGGTGGAAGTTCTTGGTCCCCGGTTGCGCCGTGGCACACAGTCCGTACGTCTGCTGCCACCCGGGGCGATCCAGTCGCTTGGCCAGGCGACCCGTGAGTGGGGCGAGTTGGTTCTCGGCGCCGAGCGCCACGACATCGCAACGGAACCATGCGGCGCCCGCGTCGGCCTCTGCCAACGTCGGCGTGAACCACACCGGCCGCAGCATGCTCAGCAGTCGGGCCGCAGGGGATCCGCCCACGAATGCGGTGAGGCGGCGCGTGCATTCGGCGCCGACCTTCTGCTGCACCCGTGGGACGTCGATCGCGGGAACTCCGGCCGGGAACAGTCGGCTGAGACGGCCGACGTGGAAGGTGCGTGACGTGTGCCGCTTGGCGCAGGCCACCGGCTCGGAATGGCTGATCGGGGAGATCGCCTCCTTGAAGGCGAGGCGATAGCACGCAGCCGCCGCCGGACTCGGAGGCACCGGCGGCTTCGTGGGACTCGGCGAGGCAGTCGTCGTCGGGCGCTGAGGCGGTTGCTTCGGATCACCCGAGCAGGCCGAGAGGGTCAGGAGCAGGCCCACAAGCGCCGCCACCACGCGTACGAAGGTCACCTCTCGGTCGCCGCCCAACAGACCGAGCGGCGGTTGCCGGCCGCCCACTCCTTCTCGCCGAACCAGGTGTAGGAGTAGTCGAAGTCCACCGGATAGTCCAGCCACGCACTTACCGAGTCGGAGCAGAACTTCGAGGTGCGCTTCTCGACCACCTCATCGCCGGGATAGGCGTCCTCCTCCTTGCCCAACTGGATGGTGGTGACGGCTCGCCACTGGTGCGCCTGGCTGCACGGCAGTTTGCGCCCGCTCTCGACCGAGGAACCGCTGGCGCACACCATCCACTCGTCGGACGGCTTGCCCAACAGCAGATCCTCGGTGCGGGTCGGCAGGGAGGCGTACTGCTCGCTCTCCGCTCCACCCCCGATGACGTCGCAGCGGAACCATCGCGCCCCGGCCGTCCACTGCTCTCGCGTGGGCCGGAACCATACCCAGCTCAACATGGTGCGCATCCCCAGACTCTCGTCCGCGCCCATGTGCTTGAGGAACTTCGGCTGGCATTTCGACACGGCGTACGTGGTGAGGTCGTCGGACGCGTACGACGCGTCGGCCAACCGCTCGGGGAACGTGCCCACCAGGTAGGTCTCCGCCGTATGTGCGGTCTCGCAGTCGACGACCTCGGAATCGTTGGCAGGCAGCGACGTGTCGTCAGCGGTGAGTTGGCGGCACGCGCCGTCGGGGGGTGCGGTGATCGAGGGCGGAGCGTCGTCGCCGCAGCCACTCAGCACGATCGCTGCGAGCACCAGCCACCCGGCGTCACGAGTACGCATGCACCAACCTCAACACATCATGACCAGACCCGAGAAAGGGACACCGAACTCAGCAGACCTTAGCCGCTGCTACGCTCCTCCCATCATGTTGCGCAGCCTCCTCCTTCGCTGCCGCAGCGAGGCCTGACAGCCGGGCCCCCTCGCTGCGGAGTGTGTGCTGTGCCCGGGCAGTCGATGCCCTCTCTCACGGAAGCCCCACTCTGATGATCACCAGCACTCCCGCTCCCGAGCGCAACCCGCAACAGCCCAGCGGCATGCCGTTCACCCGGTACGAGCCGTTCCTGCCGATCGACTTGACCGATCGCACCTGGCCCACCAAGCGGATGGCCCAGGCGCCGCGCTGGTGTGCGGTCGACCTGCGCGACGGCAACCAGGCCCTGATCGACCCGATGAGTCCGGCTCGCAAGAAGAAGATGTTCGAACTCCTGGTCAAGATGGGCTACAAGGAGATCGAGGTCGGCTTCCCGAGCGCGAGCCAGACGGACTTCGACTTCGTACGCATGCTGATCGAGGAGGACCTGATCCCCGATGACGTCGTCATCCAGGTCCTGACCCAGGCGCGTGAGGAACTGATCGAGCGCACCTTCGAGTCGCTGCGCGGGGCCAAGCAGGCGATCGTGCATCTCTACAACTCGACGTCGGTGCTGCAGCGGCGCGTGGTGTTCAACCTCGACGAGGACGGCATCCTGGACATCGCCGTACGCGGTGCAGAGGTCTGCAAGAAGTACGAAGAACTCGTCCCCGACACCGAGATCTTCTACGAGTACAGCCCGGAGTCCTACACCGGCACCGAGCTCGAGTACGCCGTACGCGTGTGCAACGCCGTGCTGGAGGTCTTCAAGCCCACCGCCGAGAAGCCGGTCATCATCAACCTGCCCGCGACCGTCGAGATGGCCACGCCCAACGTGTACGCCGACTCGATCGAGTGGATGGGGCGCAACCTGCGCTACCGCGAGCACGTGATCCTCTCGCTGCACCCGCACAACGACCGCGGCACGGCCGTCGCCGCCGCCGAGTTGGGCTATCTGGCCGGCGCCGACCGGATCGAAGGCTGCCTGTTCGGCAACGGCGAGCGCACCGGCAACGTCTGCCTGGTGACGCTGGGTCTGAACCTGTTCACCCAGGGCATCGACCCCCAGATCGACTTCTCCGACATCGACGAGATCCGTCGCACGGTGGAGTACTGCAACCAACTGCCGGTCGCCGAACGCCACCCCTACGGCGGCGACCTGGTCTACACCGCCTTCTCCGGCTCCCACCAGGACGCCATCAAGAAGGGGTTCGAAGCACTCGAACGCGACGCGGCCGCCGAAGGTGTCGATGTCGACGACCACATCTGGGAAGTCCCCTATCTGCCGATCGACCCCAAGGACGTCGGACGGTCGTACGAAGCCGTGATCCGGGTGAACAGCCAGTCCGGCAAGGGCGGGGTGGCGTACCTGCTCAAGACCGAACACAAGCTCGACCTGCCGCGCCGCGCGCAGATCGAGTTCTCCCGCGTCATCCAGGAGCGCACCGACACCGAGGGCGGCGAGATCAGCGCCGACGAGATCTGGCAGGTCTTCTCGGCCGAGTACCTGCACCGCCAGACCCCGCTGCAACTCAATTCGGTGCACACCTCCTCGGCGGCGGGAGCGAAGGACCAACTTGAGGTCAACATCTATGTCGACGGTGAGAGCCACACGCTGACCGGCCAGGGCAACGGTCCGATCGCGGCGTTCGTCGACGCGATCAACGACCTGCCGCAGGGCTTCGACGTCCGCGTCCTCGACTATGCCGAGCATGCGCTGTCGTCCGGTGGCGACGCGATCGCCGCGGCGTACGTCGAGTGCCTCGTCGGCGACCAGGTGCTCTGGGGCGTCGGGCTCGACCCGAACATCGTCACGGCGTCGCTGAAGGCCGTCACCAGCGCGGTCAACCGCGCCCGCTGAGTCAGCAGAAACTCACGCCCGAGTCAGCACAAACTCAAGCCCGAGTCAGCACAAACTCAAGCCCGAGTCAGCACAAACTCCTCAACGCGCAGGTCTGATCCCTCGCGCAACGGGGAGCGCTCACCAGTCGGCACGAACCCACACTCGACATAGAGCGCTCGCGCCGCGGCGTTGCCTTCGGTGACCTGGAGGTACGCCGTCCGCCCGGCTGCTGTGGTCCACGCGATGATCTCGCGCAACAGCAGCCGGGCATAACCACGCCCGCGTGCTTCCGGCGCGGTCCACATGCCGACCACTTGAGCCGTCGCGCCGTCCGGTGCGGGGAATCCGCCGCCCATCGAGACCGGGTGACCGGCCTCGAAGACCGCCCAGACGGGGCTGGGCCCGACCAGTCGTTCGCGCCATTGGGTCTCCGGCATGGCGAGTGCCCCCGCATGGGTTGCCGAGAACGAGTCGGGGGAGTCGGTCAGCGCGCGCAGCCGGATCTCCCGGTATGCCCGCCAGTCCTCCGGGCCTAGCCGGCGCAGGGTGCCCGGCGCTGGGAAACAGGCAGTGGCGAGGTCGGCCAAACCGGCGGCGCGCGCGGCTGCGACCGCCCCCGGAGAGGTCGCGACGGTGAAGACCAGGTCGGCGCTGTCGAGGAGTGCAGACATCAAGACCGCCCCGAGGCCTCTGCCTCGCGCGCTCGGAATGACCGCGATTCCGGAGATCTCGGCGACGCCACCGACAGGCGTGGCAAGCGCCCCGCCCACTGCCCTTCCGTCGATGAACGCGCCCGCGACGACCAGCGTGCCGGCGCGGATGCGGTCGCGACGATCGAGCACTTCCTGTGCCTGGACCCGGTCCGACGAAGCGAAGCCCGCCCCCATCGCGCCGATCACGACACCGAGGCGCGGATCGTCTGCGGTGAGGAGCTCGGCGCCGTCGAGCCGGCTGGCGGCTCCCACATTCGCCAGGACGGGGAAACGTACGCTGGGCACCTCGCGCAACTCCGGATGAAGCTCACCGAGCCACTCTGCTTCCTCGCTGGCCGGATTAGGGGGACGCCCCAGCGAGATGGCGTACGCCTCGATCGCTCGCCACATCTCGACCCGCTCCACGCCGCCACGATTCCACAGCGAACTCGCGTGCGGCGACTAGATTCGAGTCATGGCGACTTCCGCGACCCACGCCCGGACCCCGCTGGTGAGCGAGCGGATCGGTGAGTTCTTCTGGGACAACGAGACCGGGCGGGATCGGCTCGAATACACCGAGTACGGCGCGGGCGATCGCTGGATCGTGCTGCTTCACGGCCTGCTGATGCCACGACGGATGCAGCAGCCCCTTGCACGTTCGCTCGCGGCTGAAGGCTTTCACGTCGTCACTCTCGACCTGCTCGGACATGGTCGCTCAGACAAACCGGCCGATGCCTTGCTCTACTCGATGAGTGCGTACGCCGAGCAGGTCGTGGCGCTGCTCGATCACCTCGGGGCCGACCAGGCGATCGTCGGTGGCCTCTCGCTCGGCGCGAACGTGGCGTTGGAGACAGCGGTGCTCGCACCTGAGCGGGTCAAGGGTCTGTTGATCGAGATGCCGGTCCTCAACCATGCGTTGGAGGCGGGCATCGTGGCGTTCGTACCCCTGATGTTCGCCGCGCGGTTCGCCCCCTTCACCGTCAACACCGTGCGCCGCCTGACTCGGCCCATCCCGCGCGGGCTGGTGCCCTTCTGGGCAGGTATCGGACTCGACACCCTCAACCAGGAGGCCGAAAGTGTGGCCGCGGTCCTGCGTGGCGTGATCTTCGGCCGGATCGCGCCGTCTCGTGCCCAGCGCCGTCGGATCGCGTGCCCCGCCCTGGTCATCGGGCACCCCACGGACCCGGTGCACCCCTTCGTTGACGCCGAGATGCTGGCGGGCGAACTGCCGGATGCCCGCTTCACCCGCGCCAGCAGCATCGTCGAGTGGCGGATCCGGCCCGCTCGCCTGACTGCGGCGACCCTCGAGTTCGCCCAGGAGTGCTTCGCGACGAGGCGCCGCCAGCGTACGAAGGCCTGACCTCAGTCGCCCGAGATCCCGCCGATCAGGCCTTCCACCGCCATCGTGGAGTTCTCCCGCTGGCGTACGAGCACGTACCCCTGCTTGACGAAGACCACGCGGAAGACTCCGTCGCCGAGATCCTCGACTCGGGTGTCAGCCGCCAAGTCGATCGTGTCCGCGGTCGCGGCCCAGTCGAAGCCGTCGTCAGGGGGGCCAACGCAGTTCCAACTCTCCGAGTCGCCGACGTCATCGAGATACACCGCCGCCGAGGCGCAATCGCGAGCCTGGAGATCCTTCACGAAGTTTCGAGCCGCATGTTCATAACCGTTGATGCCACTGGTGCGTGACTGCCACCAGACGAATCCGGCGGCCAACACGGCGAGAAACGCGACGGCCGACGCGATCACCACGCCCAGCGATCGCTTCCGCGCCAGGGTCGGTGCAGGCGTGGGCGGCTGTGCGGCAGGCACGTGCGGCTCACCGCCACCCACGGCATCGGCGAGCGCATGGGCGTACGACATCGTGTCGGACCAGCGGTAGTCGCGATTCGGCGCCAACGCCGCCATCACCACCGCCTCGACGCTGGGTGGCAGACCGCTGACTTGACCGCCCAGCGGTTCGACACGACCGTCGATTCGCCGCGGCGCGTGACCGCAGATCAGGGCGTACGTCACCGCGCCCAGGGCGTAGACGTCGGCGCGCGGGTCGAGCGTGATCGAGGTGTCGGCTTGTTCGGGCGCGGCGTACGCGGGAGTGCCCACGTGCATGGTCATCCCCGACTCGACAGTCAGGGCCTTGGCCACTCCCAGATCCGCGACCACGACCTTGCGTCCGCCGCCAGGACGCGACACGAGCAGCAGATTCTCCGGCTTGATGTCGCGGTGCACGATGCCGTGCGCATGCAGCGCCGCCAGGCCGAGCGCGGCCTCGCGCACCACACGTACGACCTCGTCGGGTCCAAGCCGACTCGCGCGGATCAGGTCACCGACCGAGCCGCAGTCGGCGTAGGCCATCACGAAGTACGGCGTACCCGTGTCGGTCACCCCGATGTCGTGGACCTGGATCAGGTGGTCGGACTGGGCTTGGCGCAGCAGCCGTGACTCGGCCAGGAACCGGTCGCGTACGTCCGGCACCTCCTTCCAGTTGTCGGCCAGGGCCTTCACCGCGACGTCGGAGTCGAGCTCGTCGTCGCGATAGAGCCACACGGTGGCGAACCCGCCGACCCCTAGCCGGCGTACCTGGCGCAGACGGCCCAACTGATCTGGAAGCGACACGCGCCCGATCCTCCCCTGACGGCGCGGCCCGCACACCCACCCGTCGGCGACAATGGCCCGGTGCCGCTGTATCGCGACGAGGGGATCGTGCTTCGCACCCACAAGTTGGGCGAGTCCGACCGCATCGTCACCATCTTGACCCGCCAGCACGGCCGTGTGCGCGCGGTGGCTCGTGGCGTACGCAAGACGACGTCGCGCTTCGGATCGCGGCTCGAACCCTTCACGCATGTGGACGTGCTCTTCGCCGAGGGGCGTTCGTTGGACTCGATCACGCAGGCCGAGACCCTGGATCCGTTCTCGTCGCATCTGGGGGCGGACTACGACCGCTATACGGCCGGGAGTGCGATGTTGGAGACCGCCGACCGGTTGGCGTCGGAAGAGAAGCAGCCGATGGTGCAGCAGTTCCTGCTCCTCGTCGGAGGGCTGCGGGCGTTGACGTCGCCGGACTACACCGCATCGCAGGTGCTCGACTCCTACCTGCTGCGTTCCTTGGCGGTGGCGGGGTACGCCGCGTCGTTCGACCACTGCGTCCGGTGTGGCGACGAAGGTCCGCACCGGTGGTTCAACCTGGCGGCCGGTGGGTCTTTGTGTGCGGATTGTCGGCTGCCGGGTTCGGCGACCCCGGCTCCCGAGACTTTGCGCGTGTTGGGTGCGCTGCTGGCCGGCGACTGGGCGACCGTACGCGCGACCGATCCGCGCTATCTCAAGGAGGCCAGCGGGCTGGTGGCGGCGTACCTCAACTGGCATCTCGAACGCGGCCTGAAGTCGCTGCCACTCGTCGAGCGCTGAGGGTTCTAGGGTGAGGCCGTGAGTTCCGTACGCCCTCCCACGCCGCACCCCTCCGGCGCGCGTCCACCGGCAATCCCTCCCGTGCTGGTGCCGCATCACGTCGCGATCGTGATGGACGGCAACGGACGTTGGGCCAAGGACCGCGGCCTGCCGCGGACGAAGGGTCACGAGGCGGGGGAGTCGTCGTTGTTCGACGTGGTCGAGGGGGCCATCGAGATCGGCGTCAAGGCGATCTCGGCGTACGCCTTCTCCACCGAGAACTGGTCGCGCTCACCCGACGAGGTGCGCTTCCTGATGGGCTTCAATCGCGACGTGATCCGACGTCGTCGCGACGAGATGCACGAGTTGGGCGTACGCGTGCGGTGGGCAGGCCGCGCGCCGCGATTGTGGCGTTCGGTGATCGAGGAGCTGCAGATCGCCGAGGAGATGACCAAGCACAACAAGGTGTGCACGCTGACCATGTGCGTCAACTACGGCGGTCGGGCCGAGATCGCCGACGCCGCTCGCTCGATCGCCCGTGAGGTTGCCGCGGGTCGGCTGCGTGCCGACAAGGTGGACGAGAGGGTCTTCGCCAAACACCTCTACGTCCCCGAACTCCCCGACGCGGACCTGATCTGGCGTACGTCGGGCGAGCAGCGGCTGTCCAACTACATGCTGTGGCAGGCGGCGTACTCCGAGATGGTGTTCACCGACGTCCTCTGGCCTGACGTCGACCGTCGCCATCTGTGGGCGGCGATCGAGACGTACGCCCGCCGCGACCGCCGCTACGGCGGCGCCCTCCCCAACCCCTAGCCGAGTCAGCAGAAATCCCCGGCGAGTCAGCAGAAATCCCCGGCGAGTCAGCACAAATCCCGCTGCGCGGCCCGTACGTGCCCTCGATCGACGCGGCCATCCACAGCCGAAGGTCCGCGAGGTGTGGGGCCCAGAAGTCCGGGTAGCGCGCCAGGATGGACTCCATCACTGTGCTCGATGCGTTGCCCCACGACCGCCCCTTCACCGCCACTGAGGCCGCGCGTGAGGGCGTCGATCGAAGGCTGCTGTACGAACTCGTGAGTTCCGGTTTCCTTCGACATCCGGTGCGATCGGTCTTCTATCTCGCGGGACTTCGCGACACCGTCGAGTTGCGCGTGGCTTGCTTGAAGTCGGTCCTGCCTCCTGATGCCTTCGCTACCGACCACACGGCTGCGTGGCTCCACGCGGGCGCGGAGGCATTGCCGCCCAACGCTGACCTCAAGGAGCCGGAACTGACGTTCTTCCGGCCCAGCGATGCTGGCTGTCTGCGCAACAAGATCTGTCATAGCGGCGAACGATCGGTTCTGCCGGAGGATCTGATGGAGGTCGGCGGAGTTCCTACGACCACGCCACTGCGTACCGCTTGGGACCTCGGCCGTTTGCAACGGGCGGATCAAGCCATGTGGGGGATTGATCTCATGATGAAGGTCGCCAACATCGCTCCCCACGAATTGATCGCGGGTCTGCCGCGATTCAAGGGCGAACGCGGAGTCGTCCAGCTTCGTGGCCTTGTGACCTGGGCTGATCCAGGGTCGGAGTCGTTCGGCGAGTCGGCGCTCAGGTTGCGTTGGCGGCGTGCCGAGATCCCCAAGCCGGAGTCACAGATCAGCCTGTGCGTCGACGGTGTCGAGGTGGCCCGCATCGATCAGGGTCTACCTGAAGTGCTCTTCGGTGCTGAGTACTTCGGTGAGGAGTGGCATGGTGAGGATGAGGCTGAGCACGATGAGACTCGACTTCGATGGATTCGAGACGAGCGCGGCTACGCGATCGAAGTATTCCGTCGCGAGGATGTGTTCGGGGCCGCTCAGACGGCTGACTTCCGACTCCGCAGGGCGTACGAACAGGCTCTTGCCACGCTCCCACAGAAGCGGCACTTCCTGCTGCTGCAGAAGCGAGAGATGGCGTTGGCCACCGCGCGATCTGCTGACTCGCCGTGAAAGACCTGCTGACTCGCCGTGAAAGACCTGCTGACTCGGCGGGAAGACCTGCTGACTCACCGGCAGGCGGGGCAGGTGCCGAAGATCTCCAACGTATGCGCCACGTCCACGAACCCGTGATCCGCCGCGATCGCCGAGGTCCAGCGCTCGACGGCCGGACCCTCCACCTCCACCGTCGCACCACACGCTCGACACACGAGGTGATGGTGGTGCCTGGTCGAGCACGCCCGATAGATCGCCTCGCCGTCCTCACGTCGCAACACGTCGATCAGTCCGTGCTCGGCATACAGCGCCAACGTCCGATAGACCGTGGCGAGTCCTACGCCGGCGACGAGTTCGTGCACCTCCTGTGCCGACCTGAAGTCGCCCGTACGCCCCAACGCATCCAGGACGGCGCGTCGCTGCGGGGTCTCGCGGGGGATGGCGGAGGAGTCAGTGTTCGTCATAGTGCTCTCCGTGCGGCGCGTGCCGGTGGCCGTCGTGGACGTAGTCGACGTGATCATCGTGGGGGACCGCGAGATGGCCGCAGTCCGGCCCGTGCTCGTGGGGGTGCGTCGAGGTCGGCTCATGCGCCTCGGGCACTCCAGAAGCGAACGGCGACACCAGCGCGCGCCGGTGCCGCAACCAGGCCCCGACCGGCCAGGTGAGCATGAACCCGACCAGGGACAACAGCACGATCGCAGGCCCGGTCGCGATGTTGACGCGGTACGACAGCCCCGCGGCGATCAGCACCCCGCCGACGCTGGCCAGCACACCGGCGATCATGGCGCCGAACAACGTACGCCGGAAGGTCGGAGCCAACTGCTGCGCGGTCGCGACCGGGACGACCATCAGTGCGGACACCAGCAGCAGGCCGACCGTACGCATCGCCACCGTCACGGTGACTGCGGCCAGCACGGCGATCAGGATGTTGTAGAGCCGCACCGGCAGTCCGAGTGCGCGGGCGAACTCGGCGTCTTGGCACACCGCGAAGAGTTGCGGCAACAGGCCGATCCCGAGGATCAGCACGACCAGTGCCATCACTCCCGTCACCAGCAGGTCGCCAGGCGAGATCGAGAGGATCGCGCCGAAGAGGTACGACTGCAGCGACGCCGCGTTCTGTCCCGCGATCCCGGTGATCAGCACTCCGAGAGCGATACCGCCATAGAAGAGCAACGCCAACGCGACGTCACCGTTGGTGTGCCCGCGCGAACGGATCTCCTCGATCAGCACGGCACCGAGGATCGCCACGATGACGGCGGTCCAGGTGGGGGAGGTGCCGGTCAGCAGTCCGACGGCCACACCGGTCACGGCCACATGCCCGATGCCGTCGCCCATCAGCGCGAGTCGACGTTGCACCAGATAAGTCCCGACCACGGGCGCTGAGAGTCCCGTGAGCAGGGCGGCCAGCAGCGCGTAGTGCATGAAGTCCAGACGCAGCAGATCGATCATGAGTCGCCCTCCAGTGGTGAGCCCAGGTGTGGCGCATGGCTGTGAGCGTGGCCGGAGTCATGGTGATGCCCGTGCCCGCCGGTGAAGGCCGATGCACGCGCGAGGTCGGGTCCGTCGTAAGCGATCCGACCGT
Source organism: Nocardioides sp. (assembly GCA_037045645.1). NCBI lineage: Bacteria > Bacillati > Actinomycetota > Actinomycetes > Propionibacteriales > Nocardioidaceae > Nocardioides > Nocardioides sp. The sequence goes on along the minus strand of JBAOIH010000001.1, from coordinate 1,945,092 downwards.
CCGACATCAGCACCACGCGGTCGATCAGCGGTTCGAGCGGGCCGAGTTCGTGCGCGACGAGCACGACGGTGACGCCGCGTTCAGACAGCGTACGAAGGCAGCGCGCCAACGCCTCCTGATTGGGCAGATCGACACCGGCGGTGGGCTCGTCGAGCAGCAATACGTCTGGCTCGCCTGCCAGCGCGCGGGCGATCAGGGCGCGCTGCTGCTGACCGCCCGAGAGGTTGGCGATCGCCTCGTGCTCCCTGGATGCCAGTCCGACGACCTCGAGGGCAGCCCGTACGGCGGCGCGGTCGGCGCGACTCGGGGGCAGGAATGGCGTACGCCGTGACAACCGCCCGGAGGCGACCACCTCGCCGACCGACGACGGGACCCCAGAGGATGCTCCCGAGCGTTGCGGCACGAATCCCACGCGCGACCAGTCGCCGAACGACGTCAAGGTCTGGCCGAAGAGGCGCACCGAGCCGGCCGTGAGGGGATGCAAGCCGAGGAGAGCGCGGATCAGCGTGGACTTGCCGGAGCCGTTCGCGCCCAGCACGGCGACGAACTCACCCGAGCCGATGCTCAAGTCGAGGTGTCGAAGGATCGGACGTCCGCCGAGTGCGACACCGCCTCCGCTGATCTCGATCACGGGTTCACGCACAACGATTCGCCTCCTTCAGGGCGGTGAGGTCTGCTCGCATCAGATCCAGGTAGTCGGCCGACTGGCCCGGCGCGAGGCCTTCGATCGGATCCAGTACGGCGGTGTCGACGCCCGCCTCACGAGCCAGCGCGGCCGCGGTCTGGGCTGATGCGAGCCTCTCGGAGAACACCGTGGTGATGCCCTCTCGCTCGATGAGCGAGCGCAGGTCGGCCAGCACTGCCGCGGTGGGCTCGGCGTCCGGGCTCAGGTCCAAGATCGCCTCGAAGTGCAGGCCGTACTTCTCCAGATACCCGAAAGCCTCGTGTGTCACCACGACGGTGGAGATCTCGCACCGCGCGAGCCCGGTGTGAAACTCGCGGTCCAACGCCGTGAGTTCGTCGCGCAACGTGAGCGCGCGAGAGGAGAAGTACGAGGCCCGCGACGGCTCCACAGCTGACAGCGCAGCTGCGACCTCGTCGCCGAGATCGGCCATCCGCATCGGATCGAGCCAGAAGTGCGGATCCTCGTCGCCATGGTCGTGATCGGAGTGCGTGTCGTCGCCATGGTCGTGATCGGAGTGCGCGTGCTCCAGCGACACCGCCGAGGCCGCGTCGATCACTCGCCCGCGCGCGTGCGCCGAGACCGCCGCATCGACGGCCGGCTGAAAGCCGGACAGCATCAGCACCACATCCGCCCCCGCCAGGTCGGCGGTTTGTCGGATCGAGAGTTCGAGGTCGTGCGGCTCACCGCCGGGGGAGGTGAGGTTGGTGATGTCGTACGCATCCCCGGCCACCCGCTCCGCGACGTACGCCAGGGGATAGAACGCCGCGGCGATCTCGCGACGCTGGTCATCTTGGGAGGAGGCGCAACCCGACAGGGCGGATGCCAGCAGCAGCACGGCGAGCCCGAGGCGCATCAACATGAGAATCATTCTCAGATCAATTGAGAATGATTGTCAAACCACTACGCTCGCCTCATGCTCGTCGTCACTCGTCTGCGCGCCCCTACGGATGCCGCGGCACTTGAGGAGTTCCGACACGGTCTCGACCAAGCGCACGCAGTGCTCGCGCAAAGGCCTGGCTACCTCGGGGGAGAGGTCGGCCGCAACGTCGACGACCCGAACCTGTGGGTGCTGTCCACGCGCTGGGAGAACGTCGGCTCCTATCGTCGCGCGATCGGCTCGTACGACGCGAAACTCCTCGTCCAGCCCTTCATGATCCACGCCGTCGACGAACCGAGCGCGTACGAGATCGTGCAACCGGGGACCGACCTCAACGAGGCTGGAACGCGCCAACTAGGCTGACCGTTCGCCGATCGACAGCCAGTCGACCGCTTCGCACCACAGCCCGAAAGTAGTGATTCTCCGTGGCCAAAGCCGCTCCCACCACCCTCGATCACGTCGTCTCCTTGTGCAAGCGCCGGGGTTTCGTCTACCCGAGCGGTGACATCTACGGAGGCACCCGGTCGGCCTGGGACTACGGCCCGCTCGGCGTCGAACTCAAGGAGAACATCAAGCGCCAGTGGTGGCGCGCCATGGTCACCAGCCGCGACGACGTCGTCGGTCTTGACTCGTCCATCATCTTGCCCACGCGCACGTGGGAGGCATCGGGCCACCTCGGCACGTTCAGCGACCCGCTCGTGGAGTGCCAGTCGTGCCACAAGCGATTCCGCGAGGACCACCTGCAAGAGGACTACGCGAACAAGAAGGGGCTCGACAATCCCGACGACGTCGACATCAACGAGCTGATCGCCTGCCCCAACTGCGGCACCCGCAACGCCTGGACCGAGCCGCGGGCGTTCAACATGATGCTCAAGACCTGGCTCGGCGTGATCGACGACGAGTCCGGTCTGCACTACCTGCGCCCCGAGACCGCGCAGGGCATCTTCCTCAACTTCGCCAACGTGGTCACCAGCCAGCGGATGAAGCCGCCCTTCGGCATCGCCCAGATGGGCAAGAGCTTCCGCAACGAGATCACGCCGGGCAACTTCATCTTCCGCACGCGCGAGTTCGAGCAGATGGAGATGGAGTTCTTCGTCAAACCCGGCGAGGACGACGAGTGGTTCAAGTACTGGATCGACACCCGCTTCAACTGGTATGTCGGCCTCGGCATCAACCCCGACAACCTGCGCCTGTACGACCACCCGACCGAGAAGCTCAGCCACTATTCCAAGGGCACGACCGACATCGAGTACCGCTTCGGCTTCTCCGGTCGTGACTTCGAGGAACTCGAAGGAGTCGCCAACCGGACGGACTTCGACCTGACCCAGCACAAGGAGTTCTCCGGTCAGGACCTGTCCTACTTCGACCAGGCAAACAACGAGCGCTACATCCCCTATGTCATCGAGCCCGCAGCCGGTCTCACGCGCAGCCTGATGGCGTTCCTGATCGACGCCTACACCGAGGACGAGGCTCCCAACACCAAGGGTGGGGTCGACAAGCGGGTCGTCCTCAAACTCGATCCACGCCTGGCGCCGGTCAAGGTCGCCGTACTGCCGCTGAGCCGCAACGCCGACCTGAGCCCCAAGGCTCGCGACCTGGCCAAGGAACTGCGGCAGAACTGGAACGTCGACTTCGACGACTCCGGTGCCATCGGGCGCCGCTACCGGCGCCAGGACGAGATCGGTACGCCGTTCTGCGTCACGGTCGACTTCGACACCCTCGACGACAACGCCGTGACCGTACGCGAGCGCGACACCATGACCCAGGAGCGGGTCAGCCTCGACGGCATCAGCCGCTACTTCGGGGACAAACTGCTCGGCTGCTGAAAGCCCCCGCCCGGCGGTGCGACACTCGGCGACATGAGCAAACTCGGGCTGCTTGTTCTCGTGTGGGCGTTGGCCGCTGCTCTCGGCGGGCCGGTATCGGCGTGGACGGATGCTCGCGAGGCCGTACGCGTGGTGAAGCCGCGCACCCTGGACCCCGGTGCCCTGACCCGAGGCCCGGACGCTCGCCTGGACTTCCTGCAGGGCGGAGCGCTCCACCTCGCGGACGGGTCGCACCTGCGCACTAAGCTGCAGGCGAAGCAGCAACAACTCCTGGGACGTTCGCGCCGACGTTGGGTCGTCGCCTGGCGCAGGGGTCTCGTCAACGGCGTCAGCTTGGTGGCCAAGAACAAAGCGCCGCGCGGCGTCCCGGGTCGGCGGTTCAAGTCGTACGCAGACATGGGGATCGGCTACCGACTCACCCGCGACGGGCGGACCCTGATCATCGACAGCCTCGACCGGGGCGGCGCGCTCTCGGCGCTGGCCGACGTCAGCACCGGGGACCAGGTCGGCAACGCCTACGACGACGGGATCGTGTCGATCCTCGACGGCGAGCGTGACCGATTCGTCGTGCTCAGCAACGACTACAGCCGCTACGTCGCGCAGGAGTGGGCGCCCTCCTCGGGTGACCTCGCCAAGCTGGGCAAGGGCGCGTCGTACGCCAACGTCGACCGCGACCTGCTCTTCATCAAGACGCATGGGCGCAACTACGGTCCCGTGTCCCTGACGCGGGCCCGCGCCGGACAGCGCACCCCGCCCTGGACGGCTCCGTTCCAGCCGCTCGACATCAGCCCGGACGGCCTGACCGCCTTGGGGCTGCGCGTCCCCAAGTCCGTGTTCCACTCTCCGGCGATCCTCGACATCCGAAGGCTGAGCGACGGGGCGTTGTTGGATTCGGTCAAGTACGACAAGGCGATCACCGAGGAGACCTGGCAGGCCGGGGTCGGGCACGATCAGACCGCTCGCTGGGAGACCAACGAGGCGTACGTCTTCGAGATGCAGAACAAGCGCGGCAGCATCCTGATCCGCTGCACGGTCGCCGGCGACTGCGAACGCGCATCGGCGCGTGGCCGCGAGATCTCCGTTCCCGGCGAGACCTATATGTGGTGGTGAGCCGTGATTGGTGAGGCGGCCGCCGTACGCGGGAGAATCAGTCCCACCATGCCCGCGAACCTCCAACTCGGATCCCTCAGCGTCGACACGCCGGTCGTTCTTGCCCCCATGGCGGGCATCACCAATGCCGCCTATCGCCGGTTGTGTCTGGAGCAGATGGCAGCAGTCGGGGCTAAGGGCCTGTTCGTGTGCGAGATGATCACCAGTCGTGGGCTGGTCGAGGGCGACGAGACCACGAAGAAGATGCTGTTCTTCGACGAGTACGAGACCACGCGCAGCGTGCAGCTCTATGGCACCGACCCGGTGTATGTCGGCAGAGCCGTCGAGATCCTCTGCGCCGATTACGGCGTCGCCCACGTCGACCTCAACTTCGGCTGCCCGGTGCCCAAGGTGACCCGCAAGGGCGGTGGGGGAGCACTGCCGTGGAAGCGCGGTCTGCTGGAGCAAATCCTCGCCGCGGCAGTGACGGCCGCACAGGCGTACGACGTGCCGGTCACCATGAAGACCCGCAAGGGGATCGACGACGAGCATCTGACCTACCTCGACGCCGGTCGGATCGCGCAGGAGACGGGTGTGGCCGCGATCGCGCTCCACGGCCGCACGGTCGAGCAGGCGTACTCCGGCACTGCCGACTGGGACGCCATCGCGGCGCTGAAGCAAAGTGTCGATATCCCCGTGTTGGGCAACGGAGATATCTGGGAGGCCGCCGACGCTGCCCGGATGATGGGGCAGACCGGCGTGGACGGGGTCGTGGTTGGCCGGGGCTGCCTGGGGCGGCCGTGGCTGTTTCGCGACCTGGCTGCGCAGCACCTCGGTCTTGAGGTCCAGACCCTGCCGACGCTCGGCGAGGTGACGCAGATGATGCGCCGCCACGCGGAGCTGTTGAGCCACCACATGGGCGAGGAACGCGGCTGCAAGGAGTTCCGCAAGCACGTGTCCTGGTATCTCAAGGGCTTCCGCGCCGGGGGACAGTTGCGACACTCCCTCGGCCTGGTCGACACCCTCACCGCCTTGGACGGGCTCTTGGCCGAACTCGACCCCAACGAGAACTTTCCGGCGGGCGAACTCGGCACTCCACGGGGTCGCCAGGGTGCGCCGCGCAAGCGCGTGATCCTGCCGGAGCACTGGCTCGATGACACCGACGGCCGCGATCTGCACGTACGCGAAGACGCTCGCGAGACCACCGGAGGGTGATCGGGAACACCTGCCAAATGCCGCCCCGGATTCGGACAGGTTTCAACCAGTGTGTTTGAGTATCCCGTCGCGTAATCATTTCGTTACCTCGAATTGGTCTCGCACCTGACCTGCCAGCAACAGCAAAGGACCAAACGCTGTGGCCAAACATCGCCACAAGCGGGAAGCCAATGCCCGCCTGTACGCCCGCCTGAACTTCAAGCCCAAGGCCGCGTTCGTGGCGGCGCCGATCGCGGCGCTGATCACGACGCCCGCCGTGGCATTCGGTGTCTTCAGCGCCGAGCTCCCCGGTCTCTCCGCGTCCACGCCCAGTTCGCTGCAGGCGGCGGGAGTCGCCAGCGACATCGCCCTGCCCGACCGCGGCGAGATCGTCAGCCGTTCGTCCGCCGGTGGCCGCGCCAGTGCCCCGAAGCTGACTGCCAAGCAGCGCAAGGCGATCGCCGAGCGCAAGCACTTCGCGAAGCTCAAGAAGGCGTCGGCCAAGGCCGTCGCCAACGCCGATGAGCGGCTGTGGACCACGACCGAGGTCAATCTCTGGACCGGGCCGGGTGACCTGGCAGTCCAAGACGGCACCATGGAGGCGGGCAAGCACGTCCTGGTGACGGGTCGCCGCGACCAGGGTCGGGTCGAGATCGTGGTGGGCAAGCTGGCGCGCTGGATCAGCGTCGGCTACCTGTCGGCCGACAAGCCGGACCCCGAGCCCGAAGAGATGGGCATCGGCGGGGCCTGTACCAACGGCACGTCGGCCCCCGGCGGCGCCAATGTCGTCAAGGTGCACCAGGCCGTGTGTGCCAACTTCCCCTCGATCACGACCTACGGCGTGTGGCGTGCGGGTGCTACCGACCACTCGTCGGGTCGGGCGGTCGACATCATGGTCAGCGGAGCACTGGGCTGGGATATCGCCAACTTCGTGCGTGCCAACGCGGGTGCGCTCGGCGTCTCGTACGTCATCTACGCCCAGCACATCTGGTCGGTGGAGCGTTCCGGTGAGGGCTGGCGTGGCATGTCCAACCGCGGCTCCGTAACCGCCAACCACTTCGACCACGTGCACGTCTCGACCTACTGAGCAAGAACGTCGGCGTCGAGCGGTAGCCTGCATCGCCGTGGCGGACCTGTACGACGACGCGGCGCGTGAGCGTCTCGTCCCCGAGCCTCCCAAGCGGGTCGAGGCACCCGTGCGTACGCCGTTCGAGCGTGACCGCGCTCGGGTGGTCCATGCCGCATCGTCGCGCCGCCTGGCGGCCAAGACCCAGGTGGTCGGGCCGCAAAGCGACGATTTCGTACGCAACCGGCTCACCCACTCGTTGGAGGTTGCCCAGGTCGCGCGTGACCTCGCGCGGGCGCTGGGGTGTCACCCGGACATCGTCGAGACGGCGGCGCTGGCCCACGACCTGGGTCACCCCCCGTTCGGGCACAACGGTGAGCGGGTGCTGGCCGAACTCAGCGGTGACTGCGGTGGCTTCGAGGGCAACGCCCAGACCCTGCGACTGCTGTCTCGGTTGGAGGCCAAGACCTTCGACGACCAGGGAGACTCGGTCGGGCTCAACCTCACCCGCGCCACGCTGGATGCGTGTACGAAGTACCCCTGGGATCGCGCCGACGCGACCGCCCCGGCCGGCGTGCACGCCGACGGCTCACCCCGCGTCGTGGTGAAATTCGGCGTCTACGACGACGACCGCCCGGTCTTCGACTGGCTGCGCTTGGGCCGCGCGGGCCGCGAGCGGTGCCTGGAGGCACAGGTGATGGACCTGGCCGACGATGTCGCCTACTCGGTCCACGATGTCGAGGACGGCATCGTGGCGGGACGACTCGACCTCACCAGACTCGATCAGGCGGCGGTGTGGGAGACCGTACGCGGGTGGTATCTCCCGCACGCTTCTGACGACGACCTCGCCCACGCCTTCGCGCAACTGCGGTCCGTGGGCAGTTGGCCCCAACAGTCGTACGACGGCTCGCGCCGCGGGCTCGCCGCGCTGAAGAATCTCACCAGCGATCTGATCGGTCGCTTCTGCGGGGCGGTCCAGGAGGCCACGTTCGAGGCGTACGACGGCCCGTTCGCACGCTATGGCGCCGACTTGGCCACCCCTGAGCAGACATTGCTGGAGATCGCGATCTTGAAGGGCATCGCCGCGCATTATGTGATGAGCGCGGATGATCGGGTGTACGCGATGGTGCGCCAACGCGAACTGATGGCGGAGTTGGTCGCCGCACTGGCGGAGCGACCCGAGGCCTTGGACCCGGTCTTCGCCGAGGATTGGGCCCGCAGCGAGTCGGACGCGCAGCGGCGGCGCGTGATCATCGATCAGGTCGCCTCGTTGACCGACACGAGTGCGGTGACCTGGCACAACCGGCTGGTGGGCTGATCAGGTCACCACACCCGCGTGGGCGGGTCAGGGCAGGTCGCCCTGGGGGTAGGGGTTCTCCTGGCGCGCGGTGCTCTCCGGGTGCAACTGGTCGGTCAGGTCGTCGTCGGAGCCGCCCGGCTTGACCTTGTCCACCGCTGCCGAAGCGAGGTTCGACACCTTGTCCGCCACGACTGGAGCCTGCGCCTTCGCGGTGTCCACGGCGCTGGCCGCGGCGCTTTGGACGGTCGGGTTGTTCTTGACCTTCTCGAAGTTGGCCTTGAGGGTCTCATAACGCTGGCGTCCGGCCTTCGCGCCCAGGACATAGCCCACCGCGACGGCGGCAAGCAGGATGAGCTTCTTCATGTTCGGATCTCCTTCATTCGAGTCGATGCTTTCTTGTCAGGTGTGGGACGAAACCTGGTCGTCTTGGCGTGGTGGCCACACTTCGGACGCCTGCTCACGGATGCGTCGTCCGAGCTCCTCGTCCTTGGCCTGCTTCTTCCTGGCCTTCTCCAGTCCGCGAGTGTCACGCGCGGGCAACTGCAACTCACGTTCCGCGGCGATCCCGGCCTGCAGTTGCCGACCGCGCTCCAGCTCGGCGTCCAGTTCCGCGCCCAGCAGCAACGCCAGATTGCTGATCCACAAGAACAGCAGTGCGACCACGACTCCGGCTAGCGAGCCGTACGTCTTGTTGTAGCTGGAGAAGTTGGCGACATAGAACGAGAACCCGATCGTGGCCACGATCCAGGTCACAATCGCCACGACGGCGCCCAGGGAGAGCCAGCGGAATTTCGGCTGCTTGACGTTGGGAGTGGCGTAATAGAGCAAGGCCACCACCAAGACGACGACGAAGGCGAGCACCGGCCACTTGGCGATGCCCCATGCGGTCACGGCCGTATCACCGAGCCCGATCAGGTCACCGATTGACTCTGCGAGCGGGCCGGAGATCGCCAGGATCAAGATGGCTGCGGCAAGCAGGACGATGATCACGATGGTGATCAGCACCTGGATCGGCCGCAGTTTCCAGATCGGGCGTCCCTCGCCGACCTCATAGATGCGGTTCATCGCGCGCCCGAACGCGGCGACGTACCCAGAAGCCGTCCACAACGCGCCGAGCAGACCGAGGATGAGCAGGAGGCCGGCACCTTCGACCTGGGAGACCTCGGTGAGCGTGTTTTCGATCGTGCCGAGGGTCGATTCGCTGACTCCGAGCGGTTCGAGCACATCTCGTACGGTCGACACCGTGCGGTCGGCCTGGCCGATCAGACCCAGCACCGACATCAGCGCGATCGCGGCGGGGAAGATGGACAACACCGAGTAGTAGGTGAGAGCCGCGGCCAGGTCGGTGCACTGATCGTCGAGAAATTCGCGGAAGGTCTTGCGGCCGACGTAGAACCACGAGCGCTTGCTCAGGTCGGTGGGGGAGTCGGGCTTGCGCGGATCATCGGGGTCAGGAACGGCGCCCTCTTCGCGGTGTACGCCTTGGGTCGCTTCGCTCACCTGCGACGCCTCCACACCAGGAGTACGAGGGTGGCCGCGAGAGCAGCCCCGGCGATGCCGTAGAGCTCCGGGCGAGGCGCGCCGGTGTCGGTGGTGGCGCGGTCCGCGATCTCGTGGACCCTGGCTTGAGCCTGGGTCTTCACGTCAAGTTTGGCAGCCAACTGGTCGACGGTCTCGCCGAGTTGCTCACGCTGGAGTTCGACCTCTGCCTCGAGCTCTTCGGGCGTCTGGCTCATGAACGCTGTCCTTTCACGGTCGCGATGTCTTCCTTGATGCCCTCGATCGCACGCTCCGGCTTGGGTGAGCCGACCTCGGCCACCTTGTTCTTGCCCTGCACCGCCGCGATGCCCGCCGCAACGGCCAGCACGGCTGCCACGATCAGTCCGGCGGCCCAGTCGGGGACCACGTGAGCCAGTCCCATGATGGCCGTCGCCACCAGCACGGCGAACGTGAAGATCGTGTACGGTGCGCCCACTGTGGGCTCCCGGCTGGTGTTCTCGGATTGACTCATGACTTTCACCGTGCCCGATGGGTGGGCAGGTCACACCACCCGATCGGGTGCGGCCGGAGGCGGGGGAGCGTCCCCGGTGGGCCGTACACTCCGCGATGTGGCGACACCTCCAGGCTCCGGGCGCGGACGCATCCGCGACGAGGACATCGCCGAGGTGCGCGAGAAGGCCCGCATCGACGACGTGGTGTCGGCCTACGTCTCGTTGCGCAACGCCGGTGGCGGCTCGATGAAGGGTCTGTGTCCCTTCCACGACGAGAAGTCCCCCTCGTTCCACGTCACGCCCGCGCGCGGCTTCTTCCACTGCTTCGGCTGCCAGGAGGGCGGCGATGTCATCACCTTCGTGATGAAGATCGACGGCCTTTCCTTCGGTGAGGCTGTCGAGGTCCTCGCCGACAAGGTCGGCGTCCAACTGCGCCGCGAGGATGACGACGGCCGCGCCGACCGGCCGCGCGGCCCGGCTCGCGCCCGCCTGATCGAGGCGCACCGGGTGGCCCAGGAGTTCTATGCCGCCCAACTCAACTCACCAGCGGGACTCGCCGGACGCCAGTTCCTCTCCGAGCGTGGCTTCGACCAAGCCGCGGCGGAGCAGTTCGGCATCGGTTTCGCGCCTCGAGACGGCGACGCCCTGTTGACGCACCTGCGCCAGGGCCGATTCAGCGAGGAGGAGATGGTCGCTGCCGGGCTGGTGGGGCTGGGCAGGGGAGCGTACGACCGCTTCCGCGGCCGTCTGCTGTGGCCGATCCGCGAGTCCAACGGCGACACCATCGGCTTCGGGGCGCGCCGGCTGTTCGACGACGACCGCATCGAGGCCAAATACCTCAACACTCCCGAGACCGCGATCTACAAGAAGAGCAACGTGCTCTACGGCCTCGACCTGGCTCGCCGCGACATCGCCAGAGCGTCACAAGCGGTCGTGGTCGAGGGCTACACCGACGTGATGGCCTGCCACCTCTCTGGCGTGCCCACGGCAGTCGCCACCTGCGGCACCGCGTTCGGCGATGACCATGCCCGGATCCTGCGTCGCTTCCTGATGGACCACGAGGAGTTCCGCGGTGAGGTGATCTTCACCTTCGACGGCGACGCCGCCGGGCAGAAGGCCGCCCTGCGTGCCTTCGAGGGCGATCAGAACTTCGTCTCGCAGACATATGTGGCGGTTGAGCCGAGCGGTCTGGATCCTTGTGACTTGCGGCTGAAAGAGGGTGATGCGGCCGTACGCGAACTCGTCGCGCGCCGGATCCCGCTCTACCGGTTCGTGTTGAGCAACGTGGTGTCGAAGTACGACCTCGATCGGGCCGACGGACGTGTCGACGCCCTGCGGGAGGCGGCCCGGTTGGTGTCCTCGATCCGGGACCGCTCCAAGGTGGACGCTTTCGCACGCGAACTCGCCGGCATGGTCGGCGTGGACGTCGAGGACGCACGCGCCGAGGTCAAACGAGCCGGCAACCGCCCGCCCCCCGAGCGGAGGCGTACGACCACCCGCCAGGCGGAGCAGCAGCCTGCCGAGCCGGTCGCCCCGCAACGGCAGCTGCCTGATCTGCGCGACCCACGCTTCGCGCTGGAGCGGGAGAGTCTCAAGGTGATCCTCCAACACCCCCACGCGGTGGTGGCACATGTGGCGGATCTGGGCAGCAACGACTTCATCCATCCGGTCTATCGGGGCGTGTGGGAGTTGATTGCGGGTTCGGGAGGCCCCGCCGCTGCCACGGATGATTGGCTGTCCCGGTTGCGAGACTCTGGGCCTTCCCCCGAGGTGTCCTCCGCGCTCTCGGCACTTGCCGTCGAGCCGTTGCCTCGTGACAAGGAGCCCGACGATGCCTATGTCGCGGCCCACATCTACCGGCTTCAGGAACTCACCGCTGCGCGCCGGATCGCCCAGTTGAAGTCCAAGCTTCCAGCGCACCAATCCGGTGTCCGAAGCCACGGCGTACAACCGGATGTTCGGTGAGCTGGTGGCGCTCGAGCAGCACCGAAGGCGTCTTCGTGAGCGAGCGGTGGGGGTTTCATGAGTCCGCTGAACCCTTGGGGCCGGCGCGAGCGACTCCATGTCGAGGTTGCTCCGGGCGAGCGGCTGCTGGCGAGTTGTCGTACGCGTGACGGTGCGGTCCTGGGCGGCACCCGGGCGGCGCTCTATCTGCCGACGGGGCGGGTGCCCTGGGAGTCGGTGCAGGCGGCCGACTGGGATCGGGAGTCGGAGACCTTGCGGGTGAGCGAGGTCGGTGACTGGGGTGCCGAGCGCCCGATTCACACGTTCGTCCTCGACGAGCCGGGAGACCTGCTCACCCTCGTACACGAGCGCGTCCAGGCCACCCTCGTCGTCCAGCGTCACGCGGCGGTGACGGGCAGGTTGGGCCTTCGGGTCATCGCGCGCCGGGCGCCGCAACTGCGGGCGAGGACGGACGAAGGCTCGGTCTTGCGTTGGTACTTCGAGTACGACGAAGGGCTCGACCCGGACGATCCGGAAGTCCGTCGCGTGGCGCAAGCGGCACTGCGTGCGGCTCGCTCCGATGTCGGCGACCTGTGACGTGCAGGCCGATTCGGCACACGCCGACGGGCTTGCTAAAGTTCTGCCTCGCTGCCTAAGCGATCCCCTGTAGCTCAACTGGCAGAGCATTCGGCTGTTAACCGGAGGGTTGTTGGTTCGAGTCCAACCGGGGGAGCAAAGGAAGGCTCTTGAGGGAAACCTCGAGAGCCTTCCGGCATTTCCCGGCACCCCAACCGAATCGAACACGTGTTCTAATATCTCCCATGGCCAGGGGCGGATACGGCAACACGGGCGTGCCACTGCACGAGCGCGTCCGTGTCGATGTCACCGACGCCCGCGCGGGCGCCTGCCCTGCGAAGCATTGCTGGATCTCGCTGCCCGTCGACGGCTCGGAGCCCAGGCCCGGACTGTTGCTGGAATGGCGCAAGGGGGACGTGGGCCGCTGGGAGGGACGCGTGGTCTACGTAGCCGCCTTGCGTCCCGGCGCCTGGGCGACCGTCGAAGAGTGGATCCCGGCCGAGTTGCTCACGACCGGGTGATCAGCCGCCCCAGCCCAGCGGCAACACCTCGAAGGCCACGGCCAGCGGCGCGTCGAACCGCTGACCGGCCTGCCGGGCGATGCCCTCGAGGAACTCGCGGGCATCCCAGCCCTCCCAGCCGAGTCCGTCGATGTAGGCCCGGTGTGCCTCCAGCGAGGCCACTCCGGCGTCGAACGACTCGGTGATGTCCACGGCGTGGTTCGCCTGCGGTGATCCTCCGGCCCAGACGGCCCGTACGCCTCCCCATGGCTCCAGGCCGTCGACGAGTTGCTCGGGGAAGATCCAGCGATTCCCGGCGTCTCGAACCGCATCGAGCAACGCCTTTCCGACCGCGATGTGATCGGCCTGATTGAGCATCGCGCCCCCGAAGGTGTCTCGGAAGTTGATCGTCAGCACGATCTCGGGGCGGTGACGGCGCACCACCTCGGCAAGCGTGCGTCGCAACGGCACGCCGTACTCCAAGATCCCGTCCGGCAATCGGAGGAAGTCGCACTCCGAGACCCCCACAGCGGCGCAGGCGGCGAGTTGCTCCTGCTCGCGCAGCGGCCCCGCCTCTGCGGGGGTGAGGCCGTCGATGCCTGCCTCACCCGAGGTGACCATGCAGTACGTGATGTGCTTGCCCTGCCCGGTCCACCGCGCGACCGCGGCCGCCGACCCGTACTCCATGTCGTCGGGATGCGCGACGACCGCCAAGGCTCGATTCCAGTCCTCCGGCAGTGCCTCAAGTCTCTCCATGAGTCGAGCATGGCAGGTGCAGGGGGTCCGCGGTACGGCCGTCTGCGTACGAGAGGCCAGCGCCGCATCGGCGCAGGCCCCTCGTTACGCTTCGCATCTGACCCGGCACGGGGCGGTAGCTCAGTTGGTAGAGCCGGAGACTCATAATCTCCTATGCGCGGGTTCGAGTCCCGCCCGCCCCACTACCGTTCTGCGGCGATCAACAACCTGCCGTCCTGCCGGGTCAGCGTGAGCACGGGGTCGTCGGAGAATCCGCCGCCCTCGCGATCGACGTACGCCACGTGATAGTGCACCTCTCCGGTCGCGGGATCAGCCTCCAGGTCGCTCAAGGTGGCCTTCTCGAAGTCCCTCCAGAAGTCGCGGTACGCCTTCTTGCCGCCGCTGGCCTCCTGGAAGGTGGGCGTCAGCAACTTCCAGGACCGGTTCGGGTTCTTCACCACGAGCGCGAGGTACTGCTCGACGAACGTACGCATCTCGTCGGCGTCCATGTCGGTGCTCGGCGGCGTTGTGGCGGAGGACTGGCTGGTCGTCGAGGTCGCGGAGGTATCCGACGGAGTCGGTGCCGCTGTCGGCCCCGGATCGTGGTTGAGCCACCAGATCAGGCCCAGCGTGAGCAGCAGTGCCAACGCGGCGATCCCCACCAGCGTGGTGGTCACCCCCGGCCGAGATCGGTGTCGGGCGGGAGCGGGCGCGAGGGGTGGCAACGTAGTGGTGCGCTCGGAGGGTGGGTGCGCCGCGGAACGGTGACCCCCGACCCCGGGTGGGGCAGGTCGAGTCCCGCGGGCCGCGAACTCGCGTACCTGCGCCATCGTCCAGCGGTCGGCAGGGTCCTTGGCCAACGTGCCTTCGACCAGGGGCGCCAGCCAACCTGACTCCCGGGGCCGCGGGGGAACGTCGTTGACGATCTCGAACAGGGTCCCCAGGACGTTCTCTTTGGCGTCGTACGGGGGGCGCCCCTCCAGCATGTGGAAGAGGGTCGCGCCGAGTGACCACACGTCCGCGGAGGCCAGCGCCAGCCGTCCCGAGGCAACCTCGGGAGCCAGATACGCCGGCGATCCTGTGAGCAACCCGGTCTGCGTGAGCTGGGCGTCCTGCTCGGCACGCGCGATCCCGAAGTCCGTGATCTTGGCGGACCCCTTCTCGTCCAACATGATGTTGGATGGCTTGACGTCTCGATGCGTGATGCCGATCGCGTGTGCGGCAGCCAGCGCGTCCGCCGCTTGCGCCACGATCTGGGCGCTGCGCTCCACCGTCAGGGCGCCATGGTCGCGCACGTACGTCCCGAGGTCGGTGCCCTCGACGTACTCCATCACCAGCCACTGCCGACCGTCCTCATGGACGAGGTCATAGACCGCGACGATGTGGGGATGGTTGACGCTCGCGGCGAGCTTCGCCTCGCGGGCGGCTCGCTGGAGATCGGGACTGTCGATGCCCGGCACCAAGCCGATCTGCTTCATGGCTACGTCACGGCCCAGCACCTCGTCGTGGCCCAGCCAGACTGCCCCCATGCCGCCACGGCCCACTTCGCGCAGCAACGCATAGCGACCGGCAATCACCGGGCCAGCCTAGGTCGAGGGTCCTTGGGTCTCAGCCGGACGCGGCTCCTAGGCAGCGATGCGGCAAACTGGTCACCCGTGAGCACACCCCACATTCTTGACGATCTCGAGTGGCGCGGCCTGGTCGCGCATTCCACCGATCGCGATGCGCTGCGTACCGCCCTCGGCGAGGAGCGCCTCAAGTTCTATGTGGGGTTCGACCCCACCGCTCCGAGCCTGCACATGGGCAACCTGGTGCAGCTCACCACCGCCCGGCGACTGCAGGAAGCCGGTCACACGCCATACCTTCTGGTCGGCGGCGCCACGGGCATGATCGGCGACCCTCGCGACAGTGGCGAACGCACCCTCAACACTGCGGACACGGTCGCTGCCTGGACCGAGAAACTGCGTGCCCAGGTGTCTCGCTTCGTCGAGGTGGACGGGGATAATCAGGCCGTCCTGGTCAACAACTTCGACTGGACCGACGGCCTGTCGGTTATCGAGTTCCTACGTGACATCGGAAAGCACTTTCCGGTCAACCGCATGCTGGCGCGCGACACGGTCAAGCGCCGCCTTGAGTCCGGCATCAGTTACACCGAGTTCTCGTACGTGCTGCTCCAGTCGATGGACTACCTGCACCTCTTCCGCGAGCACGGGGTCAGCCTGCAACACGGGGCGACCGATCAGTGGGGCAACATCACCGCGGGCGCCGAACTGATCCGCCGCGTGACGGGGGAGACCGCGCACGCCTTCGTGACGCCGCTGATCACCAAGGCCGACGGCACCAAGTACGGCAAGACCGAGGGCGGTGCGCTGTGGTTGGACGCCGAGATGATGTCGCCGTACGCCTTTCACCAGTTCTGGCTCAACGTCGAGGACGTCAAGGTGGGCGAGATGCTGCGGATCTTCACGTTCCTCTCGCGCGAGGAGATCGAGGACCTGGAGGGACAACAGGCGGACAAGCCGTTCCTACGCGCGGGACAGAAGGCCCTAGCCGATGCCGTGACGACGTTCGTACACGGCGAGGCGGAGACCTCGTCGGCCAAGGCCGCGGCTGCGGCGCTGTTCGGAGGAGCCGACCTGCGCGAGGTCCCGGAGGCGACCTTGGCCGCAGCGTTGCACGAGACCGGTACGGTCACCGCGGCGCACGGGTCCACCGTGGTCGATCTGATGGTCGAGGCGGGACTGTCCAAGGGACGAGGCGAGGCGCGACGCGTCATCGGTGAAGGCGGCGCGTACCTGAACAACGGTCGTGTCGAGGACCCCGACCTGGCTCCCACTGACAGCGATCTGATCGCCGGTCGCTGGCTGGTGCTGCGTCGTGGGAAGAAGCAGATGGCGGGCGTCGAACTCGTCAGGGCGTGAACCCCGATCGAGTCGCCACTCGCCATCGGCGTGTGCACTCAGCCTCGGCGCGCCACACCTCGGTCATCGCAATGAAGGCCGAGGTGAAGTCCTCGGCAACTCCGTCGACCTCCGCGTTCTTCACGAACTGGAAGAACGCGTCCTTCTTCGCCAGAAGCATCGACGAACACGCTGATGTGAACTTGAACGGCACCGTGATGATCCCGTGGTGGCGTCAGCCTCCGGCGGAGGTCCGCTGTAGGTGGTGGCGTACGCGTAGTACCGCTTACCCGAGTACGTCACCGACGCGCCCGTCGCGGTCATCGGGGGCCCACTTGTTGCCGGTGGACTCCGTGAACACCAGACCGTTCTCTGGCAGATAGACGGTCAGCACCAGCAAGTACGACTTCACCATGGAGGCGTCCGAGATCTGGAAACCCCGATGCGCAACCGTGCCGCGAGCGATCGTCCCGTCGAGTATGTACTTCGTGCCCGCAGGACACGGGGAGTTGATTCCGCTCGTGAAGGACGAGTAGATCCCGACGGTGGCGAGTGGTGTGTGCACAACCGTCGCGGCAACGGCGGGAGCCGCGCTGGTGACTGCCACCGCAGGAATTGACCAGGCGGCTGCCTGCACGAGGCGTCGCTGGGAAGGGTCTTGCTTTGTCATCTCTGTCTTCCCCTCTTGGAAGCAGTGTCGTTGGCGCGGGCGCACGCGCGCCACTCGCATGCGTACGCGCACACGAGTTCAACGGACAGCCCGAGCTGTCCGGATGCAGGTCGGGAACTCAGCCCTCGCCGCCGCCTCCACCCAGGTCACCGAAGCAGTGGTCCTCGTTGATCCCGCCCCAGTTGCCGTGCACCAGGCAGTCCTGCCCCTTGGTCGGCTGCGGGTCCGGACGACACGGTCTTCCGGTCGCACCGTGGTCACAACCGTCGACCTGTTCTTGGTGTGCCCGCCCGTTGCCCGGGTCGGCCGAGGCGATCCCGGCCACACCGATCCCGGTGCCGAGTGCGAGCGCCCCACTGAACGCAATGCTGATGAACGTACGTCGAATCGACATACCTGATCCCCCTTGTGAACTCTGCGATGTGTGTCGCGGGGCTAAGTGGCGGGGGTCACGTCGCGTCGATTTGCGCGCCCGGGACGCGCCCTCTAATGTTTCCTTCTGTCGCCGGGTGCGACGGGGAGCAACACCGCCAAGCGGGGGGGCTCCCGGCCCCGAGACCGAACCACAGCGTCAACCGCAAGCCGCCGATTTGGCAGGCCGGACAACATCTCGCTAAGGTTCCAGACCTTGCCCCGATCGGGACGCCTGAAAGGCTGACTACCGGGTGCGTCTGATTTTTGAGAACTCAACAGTGTGTTTGATAGTCGACGAATTATTTTTGTTTGCCTCGTCATCTTTTTTGGGTGGCGGTTTTTTGATGATTCTGGATCCGTTTGGGTTTGTGAATTTGTCAGGGTTTCTTTTTCGAGTTTTCGATGGAGAGTTTGATCCTGGCTCAGGACGAACGCTGGCGGCGTGCTTAACACATGCAAGTCGAGCGGAAAGGCCCACTTGTGGGTACTCGAGCGGCGAACGGGTGAGTAACACGTGAGTAATCTGCCCTCTACTTTGGGATAGCCACCGGAAACGGTGATTAATACCGGATATGACATACTGGCGCATGTTGGTGTGTGGAAACTTTTTGGGTAGGGGATGTGCTCGCGGCCTATCAGCTTGATGGTGGGGTAATGGCCTACCATGGCTTCGACGGGTAGCCGGCCTGAGAGGGTGACCGGTCACACTGGGACTGAGACACGGCCCAGACTCCTACGGGAGGCAGCAGTGGGGAATATTGGACAATGGGCGGAAGCCTGATCCAGCAACGCCGCGTGAGGGATGACGGCCTTCGGGTTGTAAACCTCTTTCATCACAGACGAAGCCTTTGGGTGACGGTATGTGGAGAAGAAGCACCGGCCAACTACGTGCCAGCAGCCGCGGTAATACGTAGGGTGCGAGCGTTGTCCGGAATTATTGGGCGTAAAGGGCTCGTAGGCGGTTTGTCGCGTCGGGAGTGAAATCCATGGGCTTAACTTATGGCTTGCTTTCGATACGGGCAGACTAGAGGTATGCAGGGGAGAACGGAATTCCTGGTGTAGCGGTGAAATGCGCAGATATCAGGAGGAACACCGGTGGCGAAGGCGGTTCTCTGGGCATGTCCTGACGCTGAGGAGCGAAAGTGTGGGGAGCGAACAGGATTAGATACCCTGGTAGTCCACACCGTAAACGTTGGGCGCTAGGTGTGGGATCCATTCCACGGGTTCCGTGCCGTAGCTAACGCATTAAGCGCCCCGCCTGGGGAGTACGGCCGCAAGGCTAAAACTCAAAGGAATTGACGGGGGCCCGCACAAGCGGCGGAGCATGCGGATTAATTCGATGCAACGCGAAGAACCTTACCTGGGTTTGACATACATCCTGCCGCTCCAGAGATGGGGCTTCTTTTGGGGGTGTACAGGTGGTGCATGGCTGTCGTCAGCTCGTGTCGTGAGATGTTGGGTTAAGTCCCGCAACGAGCGCAACCCTTGTCGCATGTTGCCAGCAGCACCTTTGGGTGGCTGGGGACTCATGCGAGACTGCCGGGGTCAACTCGGAGGAAGGTGGGGATGACGTCAAGTCATCATGCCCCTTATGTCCAGGGCTTCACGCATGCTACAATGGCCGGTACAGAGGGCTGCGATCCCGTGAGGGGGAGCGAATCCCAAAAAGCCGGTCTCAGTTCGGATTGGGGTCTGCAACTCGACCCCATGAAGTCGGAGTCGCTAGTAATCGCAGATCAGCAACGCTGCGGTGAATACGTTCCCGGGCCTTGTACACACCGCCCGTCACGTCACGAAAGTCGGCAACACCCGAAGCCGGTGGCCTAACCCCTTGTGGGAGGGAGCCGTCGAAGGTGGGGCTGGTGATTGGGACGAAGTCGTAACAAGGTAGCCGTACCGGAAGGTGCGGCTGGATCACCTCCTTTCTAAGGAGCACACCAACGTTGATCGCCTCGCAGTTCGTGGGGTGTGTGGTTTGGGTGTTCGCTAGTGGAGTCGTCGATGTTCATCGTGTGGGTGGCCCTGTGTGGTTGTCTGGAGTGTGGCAATGCTTCGGGTGGTCTGGGTTGTCTGTGTGGTGGTCAAGCACATTGTTGGGTGTCTGAGGGATCAGGCGCTGTTGGGTGGCTGGTTTTTCTTTGTGGCCTGGCATTGAGAGCGTTTCCTGTGTGGGGGCGGTTTTGGTGGTTGGGGTGTGTTGTTTGAGATTTGTATAGTGGACGCGAGCATCTTTTGTAGTTTGTAATGTTTTGCGCGATCGCAGCCTGCGTGTACACCGTGTGTGTGGTGGGTTGTGTGTTTTTTGTGTGTGGCAAGCTATGAAGGGCACATGGTGGATGCCTTGGCATCAAGAGCCGATGAAGGACGTTGGAGCCTGCGATAAGCCCTGGGGAGTTGGCAACCGAGCGTTGATCCGGGGGTGTCCGAATGGGGAAACCTAGCACGAGTCATGTCGTGTTACCTGCACCTGAATGAAATAGGGTGTGTGGAGGGAACGCCGGGAAGTGAAACATCTCAGTACCGGTAGGAAGAGAAAACAATAGTGATTCCGAGAGTAGTGGCGAGCGAAATCGGATGAGGCTAAACCGCGGTTGTGTGATACCCGGCAGGGGTTGCAGTCGTGGGGTTGTGGGGCGTGTCTTACCTGGTCTGCCGGCTGGGTGCGCAGTAAGAAATCATGCACGAAGTTGAAGTCCCTTGGGATGGGGTGCCGTAGAGGGTGAGAGCCCCGTATGCGTATGTGTGTGACTGTGTTGGCGCGTTTCCCAAGTAGCACGGAACTCCAGAAATTCTGTGTGAATCTGGCGGGACCACCCGTTAAGCCTAAATACTCCTTGATGACCGATAGCGGACAAGTACCGTGAGGGAAAGGTGAAAAGTACCCCTGGCGGGGAGTGAAATAGTACCTGAAACCGTGTGCCTACAATCCGTCAGAGCCTGTGAGGGTGATGGCGTGCCTTTTGAAGAATGAGCCTGCGAGTTTGCGGTGTGTGGCAAGGTTAACCCGTGTGGGGTAGCCGTAGCGAAAGCGAGTCCTAATAGGGCGGTTTAGTCGCGCGCTCAAGACCCGAAGCGGAGTGATCTATCCATGGGCAGGTTGAAGCGTCGGTAAGACGACGTGGAGGACCGAACCCACCTAGGTTGAAAACTGGGGGGATGACCTGTGGATAGGGGTGAAAGGCCAATCAAACTCCGTGATAGCTGGTTCTCCCCGAAATGCATTTAGGTGCAGCGTTGCGTGTTTCTTGCCGGAGGTAGAGCACTGGATAGCCGATGGGCCCTACAAGGTTACTGACGTTAGCCAAACTCCGAATGCCGGTAAGTGAGAGCGCAGCAGTGAGACTGCGGGGGATAAGCTCCGTAGTCGAGAGGGAAACAGCCCAGACCATCAGCTGAAGGCCCCTAAGCGGTGACTAAGTGGAAAAGGATGTGGAGTCGCAGTGACAACCAGGAGGTTGGCTTGGAAGCAGCCACCCTTGAAAGAGTGCGTAATAGCTCACTGGTCAAGTGATTCCGCGCCGACAATGTAGCGGGGCTCAAGTCATCCGCCGAAGCTATGGCATTCATGCGTAACACAAGCCGCCTTTGTGGTTGGTTCAGTGGTGTGGATGGGTAGGGGAGCGTCGTGTCACCAGGGAAGCGCCACAGTGATGTAGGTGTGGAGGTGACACGAGTGAGAATGCAGGCATGAGTAGCGAATCATATGTGAGAAACATGTGCGCCGAATGATCAAGGGTTCCAGGGTCAAGCTGAATCTGCCCTGGGTAAGTCGGGACCTAAGGCGAGGCCGACAGGCGTAGTCGATGGACAACCAGTTGATATTCTGGTACCGGCAAAGTAGCGCCCATGACGAGGTCCGTGATGCTAACCACCCGAAGCACCCATCAGTTCTCCTTCGGGAGAGCAGTGGTGTGTGGAGCGTGGGACCCGAGCGGGTAGTAGTCAAGCGATGGGGTGACGCAGGAAGGTAGTCCAACCACGGCGATGGTAGTCCGTGGCCAAGCATGTAGGACGAACTCTTAGGCAAATCCGGGAGTTCATAGGTCTGAGGTGTGATGGGGAGCCGTTTATGGTGAAGTGGGTGATCCTATGCTGTCGAGAAAAACCTCTAGCGAGCTATGCGCCGCCCGTACCCCAAACCGACTCAGGTGATCAGGTAGAGAATACCAAGGCGATCGAGCGAACCATGGTTAAGGAACTCGGCAAAATACCCCCGTAACTTCGGGAGAAGGGGGACCCATCTCGTGAACCACCTTGCGTGGGGAAGCGGGTGTGGGTCGCAGAGACCAGGCCCAAGCGACTGTTTACTAAAAACACAGGTCCGTGCGAAGTTGTAAGACGATGTATACGGACTGACTCCTGCCCGGTGCTGGAAGGTTAAGAGGACCGGTTAGACCCTTCGGGGTCGAAGCTGAGAATTTAAGCCCCAGTAAACGGCGGTGGTAACTATAACCATCCTAAGGTAGCGAAATTCCTTGTCGGGTAAGTTCCGACCTGCACGAATGGAGTAACGACTTGGGCGCTGTCTCAACCATGGACTCGGCGAAATTGCACTACGAGTAAAGATGCTCGTTACGCGCGGCAGGACGGAAAGACCCCGGGACCTTTACTATAGTTTGGTATTGGTGTTTGGTTCGGCTTGTGTAGGATAGGTGGGAGACTGTGAAACCTCGACGCCAGTTGGGGTGGAGTCAACGTTGAAATACCACTCTGGTCGTACTAGATATCTAACCTCGGACCGTGATCCGGTTCAGGGACAGTGCCTGATGGGTAGTTTAACTGGGGCGGTTGCCTCCTAAAATGTAACGGAGGCGCTCAAAGGTTCCCTCAGCCTGGTTGGCAATCAGGTGTCGAGTGTAAGTGCACAAGGGAGCTTGACTGTGAGACAGACATGTCGAGCAGGGACGAAAGTCGGAACTAGTGATCTGGCCACGGCATGTGGAAGCGTGGTCACTCAACGGATAAAAGGTACCCCGGGGATAACAGGCTGATCTTCCCCAAGAGTCCATATCGACGGGATGGTTTGGCACCTCGATGTCGGCTCGTCGCATCCTGGGGCTGGAGTAGGTCCCAAGGGTTGGGCTGTTCGCCCATTAAAGCGGCACGCGAGCTGGGTTTAGAACGTCGTGAGACAGTTCGGTCCCTATCCGCCGCGCGCGCAGGAAACTTGAGAAAGGCTGTCCCTAGTACGAGAGGACCGGGATGGACGAACCTCTGGTGTGCCAGTTGTTCCGCCAGGAGCACGGCTGGTTAGCTACGTTCGGAAGTGATAACCGCTGAACGCATCTAAGCGGGAAGCACGTTTCAAGATAAGGTTTCCCACCCCCATTGAGGGGTTAAGGCCCCCACCAGACTAGTGGGTTGATAGGCCGGAGGTGTACAGCAGCAATGCCCAGCCGACCGGTACTAATAGGCCGAGGGCTTGCCCCCAAACACAAACAAACCCGCGCAACGTAACAAACACAACCAAGAAACTCGCGTCCCTATACAAAATCTGAAACAACAAACCCAACCCCCCCGGCCAATACCCCGGGGGGACCACAACAAGAATGGGATAGTTGAATAGAGTTACGGCGGCCACAGCGAGAGGGAAACACCCGGACCCATCCCGAACCCGGAAGTTAAGCCTCTCAGCGCCGATGGTACTGCAACCGAGAGGCTGTGGGAGAGTAGGACGCCGCCGAACACACACCACGCTGTAGCGGGCCCACACGGGCCCGCTACACGCAATTATGACGCCTATCGGCAGATGCGGAGCGCCAGGCGTTCTGCGTGAGTCGCGCCCCCGTTAAGGTAGTCGAGGTGGCAACGACTTGGCGCCAGCCGGCGTACAGCAGCAAGAGAGTTAGGATCCAACGTGGCCGAGGAAGGTCGACGCAGCCAGCGTCCCTCGAGTGGGCGTCCGCGCCAGGGCGGTTCCCCGCGGGGCTCAGACCAGCGCGGCGGGTCCGCGTCGCGCGGTCGTGGTGCTGGCGGTGACAATCGGGGCCGCGCGCCTTCACGTTCGGGGGGACGCCCCCCGGCTGGCGGTCGTTCCCGGGATTGGAGTCGACCGGCTGACAAGCAGGAGCCGCGTACGGCCGAACAGGCTCGCTATGACGGCCCGGCGATTCCCGAGGAGATCACCGGCAAGGAGCTCGATCGCTCGGTCTCGGCGCAGTTGAAGGGCCTGCCGGACAAGTTGGCCGCGCGAGTCGCCCGGCACCTTGCTGCCGCTGCCACGATGATCGATGACGACCCCGAGACGGCCTACCAACACACGTTGGCGGCGCGTGCCAGGGCATCGCGGCTGGCGATCGTACGCGAGGCGTGCGGGGAAGCGGCCTATGCTGCCGGTCACTACGCCGAGGCGCTTTCTGAGCTGCGCGCGGCAAAGCGAATGAACGGCGTCACGGCCTACCTGCCGATCATGGCCGACTGTCACCGGGCCCTGGGCCAGCCTCAACAGGCGATCAAACTGGCGAAGAGCCCGTCGGTGGCGAACTTCGCGCCCGAAGCCAAAGCGGAGATGACGATCGTGGAAGCCGGCGCCCGCCGCGACCTCGGTCAACTGGACGCTGCGCTGCGTACTCTCGAACTGGCTCCGTTGATGTCGAAGAGCCGCGCGCCTTGGGTGGTGCGGTTGCGGTACGCGTACGCCGACACACTTGAGGCTGCGGGACGGCGTACCGATGCGCTGGCCTGGTTCCACCGCACCCACGCGATCGACAGTGACGAACTGACCGATGCCGCAGAGCGGGCCGACCTACTCGAGCGTTCGGAGGACTGATCGTGGGGAAGATTGACCGCCCGACACTCGAGGGCTCGATCGCGGTGCGAGACGGCCGACGGCTCAGTTTTGCCGAGTTCGGTGCTCGCGACGGCGAACCGATGGTGTGGATGCACGGGACCCCAGGTGGTCGTCGCCAGATTCCGATGGAGGCGCGCGAATACGCCGCGTCGGCGGGCGTACGCATCATCGGACTCGACCGGCCCGGGATCGGCTCGTCGACTCGACACCTCTATCGCGACGTCTTGGACTTCGCCGACGACTTGTCGATCTTCCTGGATACGCTCGGGATCGAGCAGACTCGGGTGATCGGACTGTCTGGCGGCGGTGCGTACACGCTGGCCGCGGGCGCTGCGATGCCGGACCGGATTCGCGGCCTGGGCGTGCTCGGTGGCGTGGCCCCCACGGTGGGGCCGGATGCCGTCGGCGGAGGCGCCATGAGCCTCGCCTTGGCGCTGGCGCCATTGCTGGCGGTGGGACGGGTGCCCTTGAGTCTCGCGCTGGGTCAGGGGATTCGCGTGTTGCGGCCGCTGGCCGGGGCCGCGATCTCGACGTACGCCGTCGTGCAGCCAGAAGGCGATCGGCGCCTGCTGAGTCGGCCGGAGTTTCGCGCGATGTTCCTCGACGACCTGCTTAACGGGTCGCGCTTCCAGATGAGCGCGCCGATCCATGACCTGGTGCTCATGACTCGTGACTGGGGCTTCGAGTTGGCCGACGTGCAGGTTCCGGTGCGTTGGTGGCACGGCGATGCGGATCACATCGTGCCGCATGCCCACGGCACGCACGTGGTGAGCCGGCTTCCAGAGGCCCGATTCGCCACGATCCCGGGGGAAAGCCACCTGGGTGGATTGAGCCTGGCGCAGCAGGTCATCGAGGCGATGCTGGAACTCGACGGGATCGGGTCGTTGCGTACCCGGACCACGCCCAACGCTGGCAATCGGGCGACGCATCAGTCACAATAGGCACACAAGTCACATAGGTCAGCCGCTTACCTGACCTTCTGCACATCACGAGACCGCTGGGGAAGGCGAATCTCCGCCGAGCAGAAGGAAGGCAAAGCCGTGACCCAGCGCACCGACCCACACGTCTCGATGACCCGAGGCGTGTTCTTCGTGCATTCAGCGCCCTCTGCGATGTGTCCGCACATCGAGTGGGCGCTCGCGGGCGTCCTCGGCGCCGCGGTCAACGTCGAATGGGCCCCGCAACCGGCCCAACCCGGCACCTTCCGCGCCGAGGTGTCCTGGGTTGGCTCACCGGGCACGGCCGCCAACATCGCCTCTGCGTTGCGCACCTGGGGTCAGTTGCGTTTCGAGGTGACCGAGGACCCGACGGCCAGTACGGAAGGGGCGCGCTATTCCTACACTCCCGATCTCGGCGTCTTCCACGCTGTCACCGGACTTCACGGCGACATCATGATTCCAGAGGACCGCTTGAAGGCGGCAGTGGTGAAGGCTGCTGTCGGCGACACGACGCTGTTGCTGGAGATCGACAAGCTGCTCGGCAAGCCGTGGGACGACGAACTGGAGACCTTCCGGCACGCGGGGGACGGCGCCTCCGTTCGCTGGCTGCATCAGGTCGTCTGACGGCCGGGAGCGAGCGGGTCGGTCGGAAGCGACAGTTCAGCAGGTCGTCTGACCGCCGGGAGCGAGCGGAGCGAGCGGGTCGGTCGGAAGCGACAGTTCAGGCCGTCTAGAGCGGGATATTGCCGTGGGCGTTGCGGCGTACGCCGTCTCGCTGCACCGCGTCGTTGATGGCGTGCGCCAGCGCGGAGCGGGTGGCCGAGGGTTCGACGATCTCGTCGACCACGCCGATCTCCACCGCGCGGGCGACGCCGCCGGAGATCCGCTCGTGCTCGGCGGCAAGTTCGGCCTCGACGGCGGGCCTGATCTCGGGGGAGACCTCGGCAAGTCTGCGGCGGTGCAGGATGCGTACGGCCGCGACGGCACCCATCACGGCCACCTCGGCGCCGGGCCAGGCGAAGACCTTGGTGGCGCCAAGTGAGCGCGCGTTCATGGCGATGTACGCCCCGCCGTACGTCTTGCGGGTGACCAGGGTGACGCGGGGCACCACGCAGGCACCGAACGCGTGCAGAAGTTTCGCGCCACGGCGTACGACCCCATCCCACTCCTGGCCGACTCCGGGCAGGTAGCCGGGCACATCGACCAGCACGATCAGCGGGATGCCGAAGGCGTCGCACATCCTGACGAAGCGGGCGGCCTTCTCGGCTGACGAGGAGTCCAGGCAGCCGCCCAGGCGCAAGGGGTTGTTGGCGACGACGCCGACCGTACGTCCACCGAAGCGGCCCAGCGCCGTCACGACGTTGGGAGCCCAGCGGGCGTGGAGTTCGGCGGTAGTGCCCTCGTCCAGGACGGCTTCGACGAGGGGGTGTACGTCGTAGGCACGGCGTACGGATTCGGGCAGGTGGCCGGCCAGATCGCTGTCCTCGACATCGTCCACGACCAGGCTGCCCTGGGAGCCGAGCAGGTGCGCGACGTCGCGGGCTCGCCCGAGAGCCTCCTGCCCGGACTCGGTCAGGATGTGTACCACTCCTGAGCGGCGACCGTGTGGCTCGGGGCCGCCCAGACGCAGCATGTCGACGTCCTCGCCGGTCACGGAGCGGACCACGTCGGGGCCGGTCACGAAGATGCGTCCCTCCGGGCCGAGGATCACGATGTCGGTCAGCGCGGGACCGTAGGCGGCGCCACCGGCGGCAGGCCCGAGGACGACGCTGAGTTGTGGAATCTTGCCTGACGCCTGCGTCATGACCTGGAAGATCCGGCCGACCGCGTGCAGGGAGAGCACGCCTTCGGCTAGCCGGGCGCCGCCGCTGTGCCAGAGCCCGATGATGGGTACGCCGTCGGTCATCGCCCGGTGGTAGGCGTCCACCACGACGCGACAACCTTCGTCGCCCATCGCGCCGCCCATCACGGTGGCGTCGGAGCAGAAGGCGACCACCGCCGTGCCGTGGACGCGGCCGACCGCGGCGAGCATGCCGGACTGGTCGTCGGGCGAGATCGGCTCGAAGGTGCCCTCGTCGAACAGTGCTGTCAGCCTCGTGGCCGGGTGTCGCGGATCCTGTTCGCGGGGAAGTTTGGCAGGTTTCGCGGGGGCGGCAGTGGTCATCGGGTCACACGCTCCGGAACACGAGCGCGACGTTGTGTCCACCGAACCCGAACGAGTTATTGAGGGCGGCCAGCGGCCCGGCCGGGAGTTCGCGCGCGGTGACGGCCAGGTCGAGACCGACGTCTTCGGGATCCTCGAGGTTGATCGTCGGGGGTACGACCCGGTGGTGCAAGGCCAAGATGGTGGCCAGTGATTCGAGCGCGCCCGCAGCGCCGAGCAGGTGCCCGGTCATCGACTTGGTAGAGGTGACGATGGCCCGGTCGGCCGCCCCACCCAACGCCGCACGGATCGCAGCAGCCTCCGCGACATCGCCTTGTGGCGTCGAGGTCGCGTGGGCATTGATGTGTGCGATGTCGCCCGCCTCGGCGCCCGCGTCTCGCAAGGCCAGGCGCATCGCCCGGGTGGCTCCCTGCCCGGACGGATCGGGCTGGGCGATGTCATGAGAGTCCGCCGTGATGCCGGAGCCGGCGGCCTCGGCATAGACCCGGGCTCCGCGAGCTGCGGCGTGTTCCTCGGCCTCGAGTACGACCACCGCTGCGCCCTCGCCGAGGACGAAGCCGTCTCGTCCCTTGTCCCACGGACGCGAAGCAGCGGCCGGGTCGTCGTTGCGCTTGGACAGCGCCATCATCTGGCCGAACGCGGCCAGAGGCAGCGGGTGGATGGCGGCCTCGGTGCCACCACAGACGACGACGTCGGCTCGACCGAGTCGGATCAGGTCGATGCCGAGGGCGATCGCCTCGTTGCCGGAGGCACAGGCCGAGACAGGTGTATGCACGCCCGCCTTGGCGCCGATCGTGAGACCGATCGTGGCCGCAGGGGAGTTGGGCATCAGCATCGGAATCGCCAGCGGCGACACCCGTCGGGGCCCCTTCTCTTTGAGGCTGTCGTAGTTGGTCAACAACGTGGTGACGCCACCGATGCCGGAGGCGACGGCGACTGCGACGCGTTCGGCGTCGAGGTCGCCGTCGGCCAGTCCGGCATCGGCCCATGCTTCGTTGGCCGCTATCAGCGCATGCTGCGCCGAGCGGTCGAGTCGTCGCGCCTTCACCCGATCGAGGACCTCGCTGGGGTCGACCGCGGTGGGGGCGGCGATCTGGGTGCCCAACGCGGCGGCCCACTCCTGCTCCAGTCTGCGGACGCCGGAGCGTCCTTCGACCAGGGCGGACCAGGTCGTCGGGCTGTCACCTCCGACGGGGGAGGTGGTGCCCAGACCGGTGACGACGACACGACGCGACATGGATCAGGCCTGGGCCTTCTCGATGAACGACACGGCGTCGCCCACGGTCTTGAGGTTCTTGACCTCGTCGTCGGGGATCGAGACGCCGAACTCCTCCTCGGCGGCCACGACGACCTCGACCATCGACAGCGAGTCGACGTCGAGGTCCTCAACGAAAGACTTGTCCAACTGGACGTCCTCGACCGGGATACCCGCGACCTCGTTGACGATGTTGGCCAGGCTCGCGCGGATCTCTTCGGTGCTGCTCATATCAGGTGACTCCTCTTGGTTGGGTGCAAATGCGGGTGGTGCGGACGGTCAGGGAACGACGACGACCTGGGCGGCGTACGCCAGGCCGGCGCCGAAGGCGATCAGCAACGCCAGGTCGCCGGACTTGGCGTCACCCTCCTCGATCATCCGATCGAGGGCGAGGGGGATCGAGGCGGCCGACGTGTTGCCCTGTTCGGCGATGTCGCGTGCCACCTTCGTACGCTCGGGAAGCTTCATCGCGCGCGCCATGGCGTCGATGATGCGCATGTTGGCCTGGTGCGGCACGAAGACGTCGAGATCGTCGGCGGTGATGCCCGCCGCAGCCAACGCCTCGTGGGCGACCTTGGCCATGGTGAACGCCGCCCAGCGGAAGACGGGGTTGCCCTGCATGACCAGGTGGGGCATGCCGCCTGGACCGGGCTTCTCGGCGGTGCCCACGACATCGCGCCAGTCCTCTTTCTGCCGGATCAGGTCGAACTGTTCGCCGTCGGACCCCCACACGACGGCACCGATGCCCGGTGCGTCCGAGGGACCTACGACGGCCGCGCCCGCGCCGTCCGCGAAGATGAACGCGGTGCCCCGGTCGTGCAGGTCGGTGAGATCGCTGAGGCGCTCGACGCCGATCACGAGCACATGACGCGCACTGCCGCCGCGCACGAGATCGGCACCGAGGGTCAGCCCATGGCAGAAGCCGGCGCAGGCGGCGGAGATGTCGAAGGCGGCGGCATGCCCGGTGCCCAGATCGTGCGCGACCAAGGTGGCGACCGCGGGGGTCTGCATCATGTGGCTGACAGTGGCCACGATTACGGCGTCGATCTGGGTCGCGTCGATGCCCGAGCGAGCGATCGCGATGCGCCCGGCCTCGTCGGCCATGTGGCGCACTGTCTCCTCCGGGGTTGCCCAACGCCGGCTCTTGATGCCGGACCGCTGCTGGATCCATTCGTCGGAGGAGTCGATCGCGTCGACGATTTCCGCGTTGGGAACGAGCCGACTCGGCCGGTAGCCCCCGATGGCCAGGATGGCTGCGTGCTCGGCGCCTGGATTCGTACGCAGTGCGGGCATCAGGCAGCGCCACTAGGGTGCAGTCGCAGCAGGGGCTGGCCGGGGGAGACCAGGTCTCCGTCCTCCACCAGCCACTCGACGACCTGACCTCCGTGCGGAGCGGAGACCGGAGCGTTCTCGCGAAGGCTGCTCACGACGCCCACCTCGACGCCGGGGGCAAGGTCGGCTACGTCGCGGGCTTCGTCGGACACGCGGAAGGTGCCCTTCATCGGGGAGACCACGAGTCTCCAGGTGGGAGAGGTGTCCATGGCCGAGGGCTCTCCGTGCGTGGCCACGAAGTCGCGCGCCGCATCGAGATCGTCGGGCGTCTTGAGTGCGAAGGTCTCCACTCCGGGCAGCGCCCTCTTGACCAGGCCGGTGAGCACACCGGCGGGCGGCACTTCGAGTACGCCCGTCACTCCGAGGTCGCCCAGCGTGGCCAGGCACAGGTCCCAGCGCACCGGGCTGGTGACCTGGGTGAT
This sequence comes from Nocardioides sp., assembly GCA_037045645.1. NCBI lineage: Bacteria > Bacillati > Actinomycetota > Actinomycetes > Propionibacteriales > Nocardioidaceae > Nocardioides > Nocardioides sp. The sequence goes on along the minus strand of JBAOIH010000001.1, from coordinate 1,914,424 downwards.
CAGCCGTACGAGCACGTCGCGCCCGTCGTGGATCACGCGGCCGTCCCGGTTGGAGATCACCGGGCAGCGCGGGTCGCGAGTCGTCACGGACCGCGCCAGGTAGCCCAGCCGTTCGACGCCTGAGGCCATGTGTTCGGTGTGGAAGGCGCCGGCGACGCTTAGGGGCCGCAGCCGGGCTCTTGCGGGTGGTGCGGCGGCGAAGGCTTCGAGTTGGGCGAGTGTGCCGGCGGCGACGATCTGGCCGGGGCCGTTGTCGTTGGCGGCGGTGAGACCATGCTCGGCGATGGCGGCGAGCACCTCGTCGCGATCACCGCCCAGCACTGCCGTCATGCCGGTCGGGGTCTGTGCCGCGGCTTCGGCCATCACCCGACCACGCTCGCGGACGAGCACCATCGCCTGCTCGGCGCTGATGGCGCGCGCACCTGCCGCAGCCGTGAGTTCGCCGACACTGTGCCCCGCGACAGCACCCACCACGCCGAAGGCATCGGCGGGATGGGGGAAGAGTGCCAACGCGGAGACCAAGCCGGTGGCGACGAGCAGTGGCTGGGCGATCTGCGTGTCTCGGATGGCCTCCGCGTCGGCGTGCACGCCAAAGTGTGGGAGGTCGATCCCGGACACTGTGGAGAGCCACTCGAACCGGCCGGCGAAGGTGGGGTCCTCTAGCCACGGGGCGAGGAAACCGGGGGTCTGGGCTCCCTGACCGGGAGCGACGATGGCGAGCACAGATTCAGTCTGCCGAGCCGCCCCATCCGGACCTGGCTGCGAGTCGTACGAAACTCGCCCCCGATGTTTTGTAGGAGTCCTACAAATCGTCCGAGCCGGACGCTGCCTCTTGTCTTCCCAGGACGAGCGCGAGTTGCAGGGTCAGCGCGTCGTGCGGGTCCGTGGCCAGGAGCCCGGTGGCGCTGCTGGCCTGCCGGAGGCGATATCTCACCGTGTTGGGGTGGACGAATAGCGCCCGGGCAGCGCCTTCGAGGTTCTGACCTGCGGAGAAGTACGCCGTGAGGGTGTCGGCCAACGTGGCGGTGGTGGCAAGTGGTGCGTACACCTGCTCGATCAGGAACTGACGCGCCAACGGGTCACCGGCCAGCGCGCGTTCGGCCGCGAGTTCGCGCGCGGCGACCGGACGGGGGACCGCCGGCCACCCGGCGGCCGCGCCGTGTGCCGCCAGGGCTTCCTGTGCCGACCTCCGAGCCTCGTGCAGGTCCGACACGAGCGGCCCCGCGACGACCGGACCGGGTCCGAAGTGGTCAAGGATCGTCTGGGCCGCGGTGGTGTCGCCGCTCGCTCCGCCCAACACCACCACGAGCCGGTCGCCCTGCAGTCCGCACAGGGCATCCATGCCGGCGGTGCGAGCGGATCGGCGTACGTCCTCGAACAGGTCGCCGGCGGGGCGTTGCGGGGCCGCGGTGCCAAGGACGACGCAGACGCTGCCGCGTTCGGTCCAGCCCAGGGCACCGGCTCGCGACAATGCCGCATCGTCGGCATCGGCACGGAGGGCGGCGTCGACCACGAGCGCCTCCAGTCGGGCGTCCCACGCACCGCGCATCTCGGCCGCGCGTGCGTACACCTCGGCTGTCGCGAAGGCGACCTCGCGGCCGTAGCGCAGGATGTGCGCGTGTACGTCGGCGGAGTCCTCGGGCCGGACGATCTCGTCGACGTGAGACTCGACGACTTCGATGCTCAACCGGATCAGGTCGACGGTCTGGCGCAGCGAGATCACCCCGGTCAGTGCACGGGGAGCCGAGCCGAACACCTCCGCGGCGATCGCGGACTTGTGTGACGAGTCGGGCGTGGCATACCAGTCCACGAAGCTGCGGATGCCCGCTTGCACGATCTGGCCGACCCAGGAGCGTTCCTCGGCGCGCAGGTCCGCGAACCAGGGCAGATCGGCCTCCATGCGGGTGGTGGCCGCGGTGCTCAACCGCCCGGTGGCACGGCGCAGCGCCACCGCCGAGGGCGCGTGCGGAGCCGTGTCGCCTCCGGCGTTCGTGCCCTGTTTCTTGACCATCTCGTGACCTTAGCGGAGTGGAGCGTTCCAATTTGCTTGCTGCGTCACGAATTCCCTTACAAACATGGGGTTTTGCTCCTCTTTTCGGCATTCATCTGCTTGACTCCTGCCGCAGCCAGGTCACGAGGAGGACGCGTGGGGTTCACTTCCAGTTCGCGAACCGAGGAACCGCAGTGGTCACGTGACCAGGACGGTTTTGAGGTGCGCAGCGTGGTCATCAACGGGCACGAGCGGGCGTACGTCCAACTCGGGCGAGACCTCGGCACTGCGCCGGTGCTGCTCCTGCTGCACGGGCTCGCCTGCGACCACACCACGTGGGCTCCTGTGCTGGAGTCGTTGGCGCGTCGCTACACGGTGATCGCTCCAGATCTGCTGGGGCACGGGGCGTCGGCCAAACCGCGCGCCGACTACAGCGTCGGCGGTTATGCCAACGGCATGCGTGATCTCCTGACGGTGTTGGGTGTCGAGCGCGTCACCGTCGTGGGGCACAGCCTGGGCGGCGGCGTGGCCATGCAGTTCGCCTATCAGTACCCCGAGCGCACCGAGCGGCTCGCGCTGATCTCACCCGGAGGGTTCGGCCCCGAGGTGACCCCAGCGATCCGGGCGATCACCACACCGGGATTCCAGCAGGTGATGGGCCTGCTGACGCTGCCGGGCGTACGACACCTCGGTGTGGCGTGGCTGCGCGCCCTGGCCGCCTCACGCCTGCCCTTCGTGCGCGACCTGGACGAGGTCGCCAGCATCTATGAGTCCTTCGCCGACCCACGCACGCTGGCCGCGACCCGGCACGTCGTACGCGCGGTGGTCGACTGGAAGGGCCAGATCATCACGATGACTGATCGGGCGTATCTGACCGAGCACATGCCGATGTGTGTGATCTGGGGACGCGACGACATGGTGATCCCGGTGCGGCATGCGTCGATCGCGGCCGCGATCGCGCCGTCGGCTCGGGTCGAGGTCGTGCCGAACGCCGGCCACTTCCCGCACAAGGATCATCCCGAGCGGGTCGTCAAGATCCTCAACGACTTCGTGAAGTCGACCTCGCCCGCCACGCACGACGACAGCGTCTGGCGCGCGCACCTGGCGTCGGGTGGCAACCCGGACCTGCGTCGGGCACAGGCGGGTGAGGCGCCGGTCGCCGCCTTGCGGCGGCTTCCGTCGGCCTGATCAGCTGATCAGGCGTCGCCGCCCTCCTGCTTCACCCCCGACACTGCGGTCGGGTCGTCGATCCGGTAGGTGTCGAAGGCCTTCTGTACGAGGTCGCGCGACACCTTGCCGTCGTCGGCTAGAGCCTGGAGCGCCTGGACGACGACCGACTCGGCGTCGACGTGGAAGTAGCGTCGAGCAGCAGGGCGGGTATCGGCGAAGCCGTAGCCGTCCGTGCCGAGCACCCGATAGTCGCGCGGGATCCAGCGCGCCAGTTGCAACGGTACGGCGGCCTGGTAGTCCGACACGGCGACGACCGGGCCCGCCACGTCCTTGAGCTTGTCGGCGACGTAGGCGTGCCGCGGCTCGGCCGACGGGTTGAGCAGGTTCCACTCCTCGGCCGCGACGGCGTCGCGCGCCAACTCGTTCCACGAGGTGACCGACCAGATGTCGGCGGCGACGCCCCAATCCTCGGCGAGCAACTTCTGCGCCTTCTGGATCCACGGGAACGCGACACCGCTGGCGAGCAACTGCACCCGAGGAGCCTCGCTCGCGACACCTTCGGGCGGGGTGGCGAAGTGGTAGAGACCCTTCAACAAGCCTTCGACGTCGAGGTTCTCGGGCTCCTTGGGCATCACGACGGGCTCGTTGTAGACCGTGAGGTAGAACACGACGTTCTCGCCGTGCGGGTGCTCCTGCGTCGAGCCGTACATCCGTCGCAGACCGTCCTGGACGATGTGCGAGACCTCGTGAGCCATGGCGGGGTCGTAGTGCACCACGCCGGGGTTGGTCGCGGCCAGCAACGGTGAGTGGCCGTCGGCGTGTTGCAGACCCTCGCCCGTCAGGGTCGTACGGCCGGCGGTGGCGCCGATCAGGAAGCCGCGGGCGAGTTGGTCGGTCATCGCCCAGATCGAGTCACCGGTGCGTTGGAAGCCGAACATCGAATAGAAGATGTAGACCGGGATCATCGGCTCGCCGTGGGTGGCGTACGAGGAGCCGGCAGCAGTGGCGCTGGCGACCGAACCAGCCTCAGAGATGCCCTCGTGCAGCAACTGGCCCTGCGGCGATTCCTTCCACGCCATCAGTTGGGCGCGGTCGACCGACTCGTAGTGCTGTCCTGCCGGGTTGTAGATCTTGTTCTTGGAGAACATCGAGTCCATCCCGAACGTACGGAACTCGTCGGGTGCGATCGGCACGATCCGGTGCCCGATCTCGGGGTCCTTCATCAGGTCGCGCAGCAGGCGTACGAAGGCCATCGTGGTGGCGATGGCGTTCTTGCCCGAGCCCTGTTTGAGCTCGTCGTACATCTCGTCGCCCGGCAAGGTGAGCGGCTTGGCGTTCACGGTGCGGTGTGGGTTGGGCCCGCCGAGTGCGTTGCGCCGGTCACGCAGATATTCGATGACCTCGGAGTCTTCGCCGGGGTGATAGAAGGGCGCCGTGCCGTCGTTCTCATAGGTCTTGTCGATGAGTTCGTCGCTGATCGGCAGCCGGACGCGGTCACGGAACTGCTTGAGGGCCGCGGGGTTGAGCTTCTTCATCTGGTGGGTCGCGTTCTTGCCCTCCAACGCCTCGATCGTCCAGCCCTTCACCGTGTGGGCCAAGATCACCGTGGGCTGGCCCACGTGCTTGCTGGCAGCGTCGAATGCGGCGTACACCTTGCGGTAGTCGTGACCGCCGCGGGGGAGGTCTTCGATCTGCTTGTCCGACAGGTGCTCGACGAGTTTGCGCAGTCGAGCATCAGCGCCGAAGAAGTGCTCGCGGATGTAGGCGCCGCTCTCCACCGAATAGGTCTGGAACTGGCCGTCAGGGGTGGAGTTCATCTGGTTGACGAGTACACCGTCGACGTCACGGGCCAACAGGTCGTCCCATTGGCGGCCCCACACGACCTTGATGACGTTCCAACCCGCACCGCGGAAGTAGGACTCGAGCTCTTGCATGATCTTGCCGTTGCCGCGTACGGGGCCGTCGAGTTGCTGCAGGTTGCAGTTGATCACGAAGGTCAGGTTGTCGAGTTCCTCGCGCGCAGCCAGACCGATCGCGCCGAGCGACTCGGGCTCACCCATCTCACCGTCACCGAGGAACGCCCACACGTGCTGCTGACTGGTGTCCTTGATGCCGCGGTTGTGCAGATAACGGTTGAAGCGCGCCTGATAGATCGAGTTCAGTGCCGTCAGGCCCATCGACACCGTCGGGAACTCCCAGAAATCAGGCATCAGGCGGGGGTGCGGGTACGACGACAAGCCCGCCCCGCGACCGTGCTGCACCTCTTGACGGAAGCGGCTCAACTGCTGGTCGGAGAGCCGGCCCATCAGGTGGGCGCGCGCATAGATACCGGGTGCCGCGTGGCCCTGGATGAAGAGCTGGTCGCCGCCGCCAGGGTGCTCCTTGCCGCGGAAGAAGTGGTTGTAGCCCACCTCGTACAGGCTCGCGGCGCTCTGGTAGGTCGCGATGTGGCCGCCGACCTCCAGGCCCTTGCGGTTGGCGTTGGTGACCATGACGGCCGCGTTCCAGCGGATGATCTGGCGGACCTGGCGCTCCATCTCCTCGTTGCCCGGGAACCACGGCTCACGCTCGGGCGGGATGGTGTTGATGTAGTCGGTGCTGCGCAGAGCGGGTACGCCGACCGATGCTTCACGCGCGCGTTCGAGCAGTCGCAGCATCACATAACGGGCGCGGTCGCGGCCTCGCTCGGCCACCATCGCATCGAAGGACTCCACCCACTCCCGCGTCTCGTCGGGGTCGATGTCCGGCAACTGGGTCGGCATCCCCTCGTGGATCACGATGCGCTTGCCGGAGGCGGAGGACGAAGTGGAGTCAGGACCAGTCACAAGTCCCATCGTGCCACTGCCGGACTGCCCACAAAATCTACCGGGGAGTAGCCAGGCTTGCATGACCCGCCGATCTCCGGTGGACTAACGATGTGACTTCCACGAGCAACGCCACCCAGCTCGGCCTCTCGCGTGGAATGGTGGTGCAAGAACTCGGTTGGGATCAAGACACCGACGATGCGTTGCGCCGCGCCATCGAGGACGTGATCGACGCCGACCTCGTGGACGGCGATCACGGCGACGTCGTCGATGCGGTGCTGTTGTGGTGGCGAGCCGAGGACGGCGACCTCGTGGACGGACTCGTGGACGCACTCACGGATCTCGTCGGTGGTGGCGCGATCTGGCTGCTGACTCCCAAGGTGGGGCGTGCCGGCGAGGTGTCGGCGGCCGACATCACCGAAGCCGCGCCGATCGCCGGACTGAGCCAGACGACGTCGGTCTCGGTGAGTGGCGAGTGGGCGGCCACCAAACTGCTCGCCCCCAAGACCGTCGGCTGAGACGGTCATCGAATCTGGAAACCCCCACCCCCTGACGAACGTGAGGTAACTCGTGCTCGACCAGATCCTGTCGAGGGGCGCCTTCGCCGCCAAGGCCCTCAAAGTGCTCACCGAATCGGGAGTCATCGCGCCGTTCGGGCCCCTGACGTTGGCGCGGCTTGGTCGCACCGTGTTGGAGTGGGGGACGGGGCCCGCCGGTGGATTCCAGGCCCTGGCGGTGCGCTACCCGGATCGGGTCGGCATTGCGGATCCGCGTGGTGACCTGACGTTCGGCGAGATCCAGAGTCGTACGGATGCACTGGCGCACGCCTTGGCCGAGCGCGGAGTCGGTGCCGGCGATGGCGTCGCGTTGATGTGTCGCAACAACCGCTACTTCGTGGAGGTCACGGTCGCCGCGGCCAAGCTCGGCGCGGATGTGCTCTACCTCAACACCGCATTCGCGGGCCCGCAGTTGGTCGAGGTCATCGGGCGCGAGAATCCCGCCGTCGTCGTCCACGATGCCGAGTTCGCAGACCTGCTCGCCGAGGCGGAGGTCGAGCAGCGCTTCGTCGCCTGGGACGACGCGGGCGAGGAGGGTCCCGATCACCTGGAGGCGCTGATCAGCCAGGCACCGGCCACCCCCCATGCGCCCCCCTCGCGGCACACCAGGATCGTGATCCTCACCTCGGGCACGACCGGCACCCCCAAGGGCGCGCCGCGCAGCGACGCAGGCATCGACGCCGGAGTCGCGCTGATGGAGCGGATCCCCTATCGAGCGGGCGTACGCATGCACATCGCGGCGCCGATGTTCCACACCTGGGGCTTCGCCCACATGGCGCTGTGCATGCTGCTCGGCGACACGATGGTGCTGCGCAACCGCTTCGACCCCGAGGACTTCCTGACCACGGTGCGCGACGAGCGCTGCCACACCGCGATCGTGATCCCGGTGATGCTGCAGCGGGTCTTGGCGCTCGACTCCGACGTGCTCTCGGCGTACGCCTTGCCTGACCTCAAGGTGGTCAGTTCGTCCGGCTCGGCGCTGCCAGGCGACCTGGCGACCCGGTGGATGGACGGTTTCGGCGACAACCTGTATTCGACCTACGGCTCGACCGAGGTGGCGTACGGCTCCATCGCGACTCCGCGCAATCTGCGCAGGTCGCCGTCGACCGCTGGCCGACCGCCGTTGGGCACGGACGTACGCATCCTGGACGACTCGGGGGCAGAGGTGAAGACCGGAACGCCGGGGCGAATCTTCGTACGTAACTCGATGCTCTTCGAGGGTTACACCAATGGCGAGACCAAGGACGTCATCGACGGTCTGATGTCCACGGGGGATGTCGGACGCTTCGACGAGCACGGTCTGCTCTTCGTGGAGGGTCGCGACGACGAGATGATCGTGTCCGGGGGAGAGAACGTCTTCCCCAGGGAGATCGAGGACTGCCTGGCGCGCCATGCGGCGGTCAATGAGGCTGCTGCCCTGGGCGTCCCCGACGACGACTTCGGTCAGCGTCTGCGCGCCTTCGTGGTGCTCGCTGACCAGTCGGTCACCGAGGACGACCTCAAGGCATGGGTGCGCGATAACCTCGCGCGTTACAAGGTCCCGCGCGAGATCGTCTTCGTGGACGAGTTGCCGCGCAACGCCACCGGCAAGATCCTCAAGCGAGAACTGGCCGAACGCTGACTGGCTAGGCTGCCCGCGTGACCCAGCCTGCCGCCCCCGCCGTCGCCGAACTCTTCGTGGGTGATCGTGCGCCCGACTTCACGCTTCGCGACCAGTTCGGTCAAGACGTCAGCCTGTCGAACTTCCGCGGGAGCAAGGCCGTCGCCGTACTGTTCTATCCCTTCGCGTTCTCGGGCGTGTGCACCGGGGAGATGGCGGGGATTCGCGATCGACTGGCCGAGTTCTTGACCTTCGACACCGAGGTCGTGGCGATCTCGTGCGACCCGGTCTATGCGCTGCGCGGTTGGGCCGAGGCAGACGGACTCAACTTCGCGCTGCTGTCGGACTTCTGGCCGCACGGCGCGGTCTCCCAGGCGTACGGCGTCTTCGATCCGACCAAGGGTTGCCCACGCCGCTCGTCGTACGTCATCGATCGCGACGGCGTTATCCGCTGGGCTGTGCACAACCCGAGCTTCGCAGGCGCGCGATCTCGACGAGCATCTGCGTCAGTTACACGCACTCGCGTGACGCTCGCACGACGGATTCCGTTGTCCAAAGGCCGGTGGGCTAGTGCCGCGTGTCGTAAGTTCCTAGATAGTTGGGATCTGAAATCATGAGGCATGGCGAATCGTCCTGCTCCTGCATTGGTTCTGCGTCCAGGCGATCGCGAGGAGCTTGAGCGGTGGGCCCGGGCTTCGACGGTGCCGGCGTCGGCGGCGAAGCGGGCGCGGATCGTGTTGCTCGCGGCCGACGGGGTGGCGAATACGCGGATCGCGGAGTTGGTCGGTGCGACGGTGACCACGGTGCTGGGCTGGCGGGATCGCTACCAGTCCAAGGGACTGGCGGGGCTGGCAGATGCTCCGCGTTCGGGACGTCCGCGGGAGCTTCGATCACCGGGCGATCGTGGCCGAGACGTTGAAGCCGCCACCGAAGAAACTCGGTGTCACGCACTGGTCCACCCGGCTGCTGGCCAACCGGCTGAAGATCTCCCACAAGTCGGTCGCCCGAGCCTGGTCGGCCTACGGCGTCAAGCCGTGGAAGGCGGAGTCGTTCCGGTTCTCCACCGACCCCGAGCTGGTCGGGAAGGTGACCGACATCTGCGGGCTGTACCTGGCGCCGCCGGAGAACGCGATCGTGCTGTGCGTGGACGAGAAGTCCCAGATCCAGGCGCTGGACAGGACGGTCCCGATCTTGCCGATGCAACCGGGCAAGGTCGAGCGCAGGTCGCACGACTACTACCGGCATGGCACCACCACGCTGTTCGCAGCGCTCGACATCGCGACCGGGCAGGTCACCGCGGCGCTCAAGCCGCGCCATCGTCATCAAGAGTTCTTGGCGTTCCTCAAGCAGATCGAGCGGGCCTACCGCGACGTCCGCGACGCCGACGGGCAGCCGGTCGAGCTGCACTTGGTGATGGACAACTACGCCGCGCACAAGCACCTGAACGTGAAGACCTGGCTGGCCGACAACCCGCGCTTCGTCGTGCACTTCACCCCGACCCATGCCTCCTGGATGAACCTGGTCGAGGTCTGGTTCGGCATCGTCGAGCGGCAGGCGATCCGCCGCGGGGTGTTCAAGTCGGTCAAGGACCTCAACGCCAAGATCCGCGCCTTCATCGACGGCTGGCACGAAAGAGCGCATCCGTTCGTGTGGACCAAGACCGCCGATCAGATCCTGGCGAAGGCCAACCGTCCAACAACTTCAAATCCGCGGCACTAGACATTTAGTGGGATTTTGGACGAAATCCGCCGATTCGCTTGGCGAAACCCGCAACGCCTGACTAAAGTCAGTGTTGTTGAACCGCTGGTGACCCGAGACGCCAGCGGTTCGACTCATTTCCGGGTCATTTACTAAGGTGTGCCTGGTCGTCGCCTGCGGGCGAAGGGCGCATAGCTCAGTTGGTAGAGCGCCTCCCTTACAAGGAGGATGTCAGGGGTTCGAGTCCCTTTGCGCCCACCCATGTTGTGAGTCGGGTCATCGTTGATAGATGAGTCGGGTCATGGTTGAGAGTCCGGCCATCGGCCGGGCTCTCTTTTTTGGTTGCGCCAGTAGGTCTTGGTGGGGTCGATTTGGTGTTCGCTGAGGATTTCGCCGGTGTTGCGGTGGGTGATGGTGACGGTGTTGGCGTCGATGATCATGAGGATGGGTGTGCCTCGGTGGGCGTAGCCGATTCCTAGGTGGTGCATGCGGCCGGCGCGGCGCAGGGTTGCTTTGCCCCAGGTGTCGACGTGGTCGAGTCGGATTCGGTAGTGGGGGTCGGCTGGTGTGGTGCCGCGGGGGAGTGCCTTGGGGTGGTCTGTGTAGTGGCTGGCTGGTGTGTGGCCGTTGAGTGCGCGGTGGGGGCGTTGGTGGTTGTAGATCTGTTTGAAGTGGTCGAGTTGTTGTTGTAGTTCGGTGAGTGTGGCTGCTGTGGGTTGTCGGGCGAGCCACTTCTTGAGGGTGCGGTGAAAGCGCTCGATCTTTCCCTGGGTTTGTGGGTGTCCGGGGTGGCCGTTCTTCTGGGTGATGCCGAGGACGGCGAGGAGGTATTCGAAGGCGTTCTTGCCGCCGGTGAAGCGTGAGGTGTAGACGGACCCGTTGTCTGTGAGTGTGGATGTGGGTGGTCCGTACGTGTTCAGGGTGTCAGCGAAGGTGTTGACGACGTCTGGGCCGGTGACGCGGTCGTGGGCGGTGATGGAAAGCAGCATCCGGGAGTGGTCGTCGAGCCAGTTGAGGATTTCGATGTCGGTGCCGTCGGCTAGGCGCCAGTGGGTGAAGTCGGATTGCCAGCATTCGTTGGGTTGGGCGGCTTGGAAGCGGCGCAGTGAGGATCGTGGGCGCTTTTTGGGGTCTGGGGTGATGAGTCCGGCGGTGTGCAGGATGCGGCGGATGGTGGAGGTGGACGGGACGTGGAGGTTTTCGTTGTCGAGATGTTTGGCGATGGTGATGGGTCCGGCGTCCAGCCCGGCGTTGTCGAGTTCTTCTCGCAACTGAAGGATCCGTTGCCGTAGTGAACCGCCCCGGCGAGTCCGGAGGCTGGGTTTGGTGGCTCAGCCGGTTGGCGTGAGCTCGTTTCTTGCAGCGTAGTGCAGTTCCTCGGCCGCCATGGGCGTGAGGTCGGAGAGCGCCTCGTGAGGGCGCTCGTTGTTGAAGAAGTCGACCCAGTTCAGGGTCTCTAGTTCGACGTGTTCGACGCCGCGCCAGGGACCTTCAGGACGTATGAGTTCGGCTTTGTAGAGCCCGATCTGGGACTCGGCGAGGGCGTTGTCATAGGCATCGCCAACAGACCCGACTGAGGGGTCGACCCCCTCGTCGACGAGGCGCTGGGTGAAGGCAAAGCTGACGTATTGAGACCCTGCATCGGTGTGATGGATGAGGCCGGAAAGGTCGGTGACACCGGCCTGCTGGCGGGTCCAGATCGCATGCTCAAGGGTGTCGAGCACCAGGTCGGTCGTCATCCGCGTGGCGGCCCGCCAGCCCACGATCCGACGGCTGAAGACGTCGAAGATGAAGGCGACGTAGACAGTGCCTGACCAGGTCGCGACATATGTGAAGTCGGCGACCCATAGCTGGTTGGGCCTGCTCGCCCAGAACTGCCGATCGACCAGGTCCAGTGGTCGCTCGGCGGCCGGGTCGCCGATGGTGGTCCGGAACTTCTTCAGACGTAGCGCCCCGACCCAGCGTTGTTCACGGTAGAGCCGCTCGACGGTGCATCGAGCGACGTCATGGCCCCGTCCGCGCAGGTGCAGCCACATCTTGCGTGCACCAAACCGCGCGACCAGCTTCTGCCGGTTGCGCTCGGCGACCATGATCTCGACCAGCTCCGCGTCGCGGATCTGCTGCTTGGAAGGCCGGCGTGAGCGAGCCTCGTAGTAGGTGGACGGAGCGATCTTGATCCCGTGCTCACTGAGCACGCGGCAGATCGGCTCGACCCCGAACTCCACCTTGTGGTCCTCGATGTAGTCGATCAGAACCTGTTGGGGCGGTCGAGCTTCGCCGCGAAGAAAGCCGAAGCGCTCTTCAAGATCTCGTTCGCCCGCCGCAGTTCGGCGACCTCTTTCTTCAACGCCTTGATCTCAGCGATCTCCTCGCTGGACTTGCCGACGCGGACACCGCCGTCGATCTCGGCCTGCCGCAGCCACTTACGCAGCGATTCAGTAGAGGTGATGCCCAGCTTCGCCGCGACCGACCTGATCACGGCGGACTCGTGCGGATAGTCCCGCCTGGACTCCATCACCATCCGCACTGCGCGCTCACGCAGCTCGGTCGGGTACCTCGAGGGACGTGCCATGAGAGTGATCCTTCCAACGAATCAGCCTCTCCGGACATGCCGGGGCGGTTCATAGGGCCTCGCTGGTGGCGCGTGGGTTGGTGCGGGGTCGTTTGGAGCGGGGTTCGAGGGCTTCGAGGCCGCCTTGGTGGTAGCGGGTGACCAGGGTGTGGACCCACTGCCAAGACACGTCGTAGCGCCGCGCTGCCTCAGCCTTGGTGAGGCCCTGGTGGACCACTGACAACACGATGACCTGTGCCTTTGACATGGCTCATGGTCAGAACAAGACCCGATATCAACGATGACGCGACTCAGATATCAACGATGTCGTGAAACTACACACCTTTGCGCCCACCCAAAATCGGTGTTCAAACTTGCGACGTCCGCAGGTTCGCCATCCTCAGCCGAGCCGATGCTCGTTGCGACAACATCGAGGTCCACATCGCCCGCGAGGCAGTGATTTCGAGGAGCCGTTCAGGCGTCGAGGTAGCTGAGAACTGCGAGGACGCGGCGGTTGTCTTCGGGGCTGGAGTGGAGCCCGAGTTTGTCGAAGATCGCGGTGATGTGTTTGGTGGTCGCGCTGTCGCTCAGGTGCAACTCAGCGCAGATCGCCGCGTTGGATCGTCCCTCGGCGATGAGGCGCAGCACGTCGCGCTCGCGGGGCGTGAGCGAGTCCAGGGGACGTTCGGCCTCGCAGCGAGTGAGCATCGTGTCAATCACCGTCGGATCGAGCACCGTGCCACCTTGCGCGATCTGAGCCAGCGCGTCCATGAACTGCCGTGGGTGCGACACCCGGTCCTTCAGTAGATAGCCCACACCGCCGGCGCGGTCGGTGAGAAGTTCGCGGACATATAGACGTTCGACGTACTGCGAGAACAGCAACACCGCCAGGCCTGGGCGCTGCTGGCGTGCATCGAGCGCCGCCCTCAGCCCCTCGTCGGTGTGTGACGGAGGAAGGCGGATGTCGACGATCGCGACATCCGCGTCCCAGTTGTCGAAAGCTGCCCGCAGCGCGGGACCGTCGCCGACGGCAGCAGTGACGGTGTGACCGGATGCTTCGAGCAGACTGACCAGCCCTGCACGAAGCATGGTCTGGTCTTCACCGATCACGACCCGCATGGCACCTCGATCCGGATGCTGGTCGGGCCTCCCACGGGACTGATGACGATCAGCCTGCCGTCGAAGACTCTGAGGCGACGTCGAGTGCCCTCGAGACCGTGGCCGGGCACGAGCGTCGCACCGCCCTGCCCGTCATCGTTGATCGTGACCGTGAGTGTCGTCGCGTCGGAATTGGCGGCCAGCGTTACCCGCGAGGCTCGGCCGTGCTTGATCGCGTTGGCGATCAACTCCCGCGCGGCGAAGTAGACGGCTGCTTCCAGCGAGTCATCGAGTCTGCCCTGCACGTCGACCTGGGTCGAGATCGTCGTCGTCGCGTCGAGGGCAAGGGCTTCCAGTGCCGGCCCGAGGCCGCGGTCGGCGAGGACCGGAGGGCGGATGCCGCGCATCAGATCACGCAGCTCGGTCAGCGCGGTCGAGGAGTCCTCCCGGGCTTGCTCGATGAGGTCACGTGCCCGCTGCGGTTCCTGATCGAGTAGTGCTTCAGCGGTGCCGAGCTTCATGCCGATCGCGACCAGTTGCGACTGCGTACCGTCGTGGACCTCCTGCTCTATCCGGCGCAGTTCGGCGGCGGCGTCTTGACGGGCCTCTGCTCGTGAGGTCGCCAGTTCGTCCACGCGTTCGCGCAGGTCAACGACCTGCCCGCCGAGCAGCAGAGCGGACCATCGTCCCTGCATCCGCAGCCACCACGAACCGGTCATGAAACCGAAGACGATGAACCCGATCCCGAGGATCGCCGCGAAGGGGAGGCCGGAGGGAGACATTACGGGGATGAACGCGTACCACTCGGTCGGGGTGATGCGCAGTAGCAGGTACAGGATCGGCAGGACAACTACGCCGTGAAATCCCCAGCCGACGAACCCGAACGGCACGATCGCCAGGACGATGCCAGTGGAGATGTCGAACAATGCCCAGCGCACGAGCCGCCAGAACTCGGCGCTGGTCAGCAGCCGCCACGTGTGCAGCGAACGGGCGACGAAGCCTCCGCGATCATCGACAGGGAGGACAGGCACCCGAATAACAACACCGGTCGTCTGCGCATGCGCGGCAGCGAGCCCAGCGGCCTGAGCACGCAAAGAACGCACGCACGCCGGGAAGAGGAAGACGCCAACGCCGAGGAACACCAAAGCGAACGCGAGGGCCGCCCCGACCAGCGTGAACGCGACGCCCAGAAGTCGCCCGGTCAGCAGAATCGAATCCCGCTGAGCCGCCCAACGACTGCTCATAGTGCTTCGCTGAGGAATCTCGCGGATTGTCATGCCCACAGTCTTTCGGCTGCGGCAGCGCACACACAGGGAGATCCCACCACAGCCGAGGTGGGGTTTCCCCTACCCTTCCGGCTCTCCAAGGTCTGCCCGCGCATGTCTGTCTCACCTTCGTCTGGTCTCTTCGATGACTGGACGTTGGACGCGCCTCGGACCCTTATCGACTCACGCCTCGATCATCCCACGCGTGTTTCAGAGTTCGCCGGACGCTGCTGGATGAGAGTGCTCTCACGCCGACTTCATGGTCGGCTTAACCCGCGTGGCCAAGATCGTTGTCATCACTCCACGAAAGGGATCCATCATGAAGAAGCTCGTGAACTTCAGCATCATCGGCCTCGTCGGGCTCGTGCTCGCCGGCCTGCTCGGCCTCCAGGTGGCCGCGTCTGCCAGCGACGATGCCGCCAAGCGTGAGGACGACGGCGTCGAGCTCGCACTCGCAGTCGATGACGATGGTGACGACGATGACGACACCAACACCGCCACCGATGGCGACAACACTGACAAGAACACGTTCACCGGCCACAGCCGGGCCACGAACGACAACACCCGCAGCAACTTCACCAAGGTCAGCCGCGACAAGGACCTCAGCCGCGGCGACAAGACCAAGGACTGGACGCGTGACGGTGGCAGCCGTACGCGTGACCACTCTGCTGACCGCACCAACGACAAGTCGCGCAACGACACGCGTGGCTGACCACATGACTGAGAACTCTCGCTGGCGATTCGAGGCCGGCGACCTGATCACCCCCGAGTTGACCGCGATGCGGCTGCTCGGGGGTGGCTCGGCGTACGAGGCGTATCTGGCGTTCGACGAGATCACCTACTCACCGGTCGTCGTCAAGGTGGTGCGTCCCGACCAGGTGGAGTCGTCGTCGGCGCTTCGGGGTCTACGTCGTGAGGTGGCGGCGTTGGAGGCGGTCAAGCATCCCGTGGTCGTACGCGGGCTGCGCCACGTCGCCGACGGGGACCGGCCGCACCTCGTGCTGGAGCACATCGACGGGCCGCGGCTGTCCTCGCTGATCCGGCGCCACGGCCCGCTGCAGGAGCAGCAGTACCTCCCCTTGGCCATCGACGTCGCCGCAGCGCTGCACTACTTTCGCCACACCGGCTGGGTGCACCTCGACATCAAGCCGAGCAACATCATCATGGGATCCCCAGCCCGGCTGATCGACCTTTCGGTGATGCGTACGGCTGAGCAGGCTGAGGCGCTGATCGACCCGATCGGCACCGACGCCTACATGGCGCCGGAGCAGACCGAACCTCCACACACGGGGACGCCGAGTTATGCCGCCGACGTGTGGGGGTTGGGTGCTTCCTTGCACCACGCCATCACCGGGGAGCGTCCCTTCCCGAAGGGCGACCCGGATGCACCGCAGCGTGCCGAGCGGTTCCCGCAACTGGTCATTCCGGCCGGGCCGTTGCCCTCGGGCACCCCGGTGGCGGTCTGCGACGTGGTGTCGGCCTGTCTCGACCCCAAGCCCGCGAATCGACCGTTGCCGGCCGAGATCGCCGATGCCTTCCAGCCGGTGCTGGAAGCGCAACCGCGCGGTCGCTTGGCTGGCTTCAAGATCAGGCGTTGAATCGGTAGCCGACCCCGCGTACGGTCGCGATCTTGCTCGACCCGAACTTTTTGCGCAGATAGCCGACGTATACGTCGACGACATTGGACCCGGGGTCGAAGTCGTAACCCCAGACGTGGTCGAGCACCTGCTCACGCGAGAGCACCTGTCCAGGGTTGAGCAAGAACATCTCGGCGAGCCGGAACTCCCGATCGGACAACTCGACCTCGCGGCCGTCAACCAGGGCGCGCCGCGTGCGGACGTCAAGGTGTACGCCACCTGCGGTCACCGCCTCGGGCGCGTTCGCGCTCGCGGGAGACTCGTGCGCCTGCCGCAGCCGGACCTTCACCCTCGCCAGGAGCTCGGCAAAGCGAAACGGCTTGGCTAGGTAGTCATCGGCGCCACCCTCCAGCGCAGCCACCGTGTCGGTGACGGAGTCGCGGGCGGTCAGGACCACCACCGGCACCCGGTTGCCCTGGGAGCGCAGCCGGTCGAGGACCTCGAAACCGTCCATTCCCGGCAGGCCGATATCCAAGATCACCAGGTCGAACGCCCCGGTCTCGGCCTCGGCAAGGCCAAGGACGCCGTCGCCCACGGTGTGGGTGCGATGCCCTTGCGCGGTGAGTCCCTTGGCAACGAAGGACGCGATCCGCTCCTCGTCCTCCACGATCAAGATATGTGCCATGGGGTCTCCTCCCGAGGGAACTCGATTAACACTTGAAGGCCATGAGGCTCGACATCGGAGAGCACAACGACGCCGCCGTGAGCCTGGGCGATTACCCCCACGATCGACAGGCCGAGCCCGAAGCCGTCGTCGCCGGAGCGGACGTGTGAGCGGGCGAAGCGCTCCAGCACCCGGGTGTGGTCGCTCGCCGCGATGCCATCGCCGCGGTCGCGCACCCACATCCGGACCGTCTCCTCATCGAGTGAAGAGCCGATCTCGATGACGGTGCCCTCGTCGGAGTGCTTCACGGCGTTGTCGGCCAACTGCAACATCGCCTGGGTGAGGCGTTGCGGATCGGCGTACGCGGTGCCGACGCCATCGGTGACCAGACGCCAATCGCGGTCGCCGAGTGCGCCAGCCAGGCGGTGCACGGTGCGGGTGAGCTCGTCCACGTCGACCTCGGTTCGGCGCAGGAAGTCGGGCCGGCGACTCTTGGCGAGCAAGATCAGGTCGTCCACGAGCCGCGACATTCGGCCGACTTCGTCCAGCAGCAACGCGCGGGTGTTCTCGGTCTCGTCGCGGTTGCCCGGGTCGAGCAGTTCCAGATGCCCGCCCAAGACGGTGAGGGGCGTACGCAACTCGTGGCCCGCGTCGTCGAGGAAACGTCGCTGGGACTCGAATCCGGCGTCGAGGCGATCCAGCATCTCGTTGACATCACGGGTCAGCATCGTGATGTCATCGTTGCCCGTGACCGGCAGCCGGCGCGACAGGTCCGAGGCACTGACTTCGCGAGCCGTACGGCGCAATGTCTCCAGTGGCGCCAGCAGGCGGCGGGTGAGCCAGGCGGTGAACAACGTGCTGAGCAGGGCCAGCGCCAGCGCGACGATGGCGTAGGTGCGCATCGTGTCGAAGAGTCCGCTGCGGGCCTCTGCCAGGTTGGTCACGACCACTAATGCGCCGACATCTGAACCGGTGCGGATCGGCTGGATCGCGACGATCAGCTTGCCCTCGTCAGGGTCGTCGTACAAGAAGGTGCCCCCGGCCTCGACGTGCGTGCCCACGAAGGAGATGAACTGCTGATCGCGGTGCAGGGTGCTGTCGCTTGCCGAGCGAGCCTGGGGCTTGTCGAGCCACCATCCGATCAGCACCTCGTCGTCGGAGGGCACATTGCGGGTCAAGAACGCCCGGATCATCGCCTCGGCGCCCTCGAAACGCTCGCCGGTGGCGACGTCGACTCCGTTCTCTTGCAGCGCACCGAACTCTGCCAGTTCTCGCTCGCTCGCCTCGACGGCGAACTCCTGGATGCGCTGGGCCTCAATGGCGTACGCGATCAGGCCGGCCAGCGTCAACGCAGCAGCGACCAAGACCGCGACCGCGGTGGTGAAGCGAGCGCGAACGCTCAGCCCTTGGCGGGGGCGCCTGGCCGAGTCCGTGGTCACCCGCCCCATCCTGCCGTGCCGGCACAGCCGGTCGCGCAGGCGACGTCAGTCATCGTCTCGGTCGTCGTCGTCTCGGTCGTCGTCGTCCCGGTCGTCGTCGTCCCAGTCGTCATCGTCGTCGTCATCGACCTCGCGGGGGGTGGGGCGGATCTCGGGCACGGTGCTCGATGAGGTGTGGGAGGGCGTCGCGCCCGGGTCGGGCTTCTTGCTCCGGGGAGGTTTGCTCTTCGGCGGCTTCTCGGGCGTACCCGTCGGGTCTGCGGTAGCGGGAGTGAGCACGATGGGATCGCGTGGCGCCGGGAGGTCGCCGGTAGGTTGGATGAGCAGGGCGAGCAGCATCAGGGCGGGCACGGAGATCGCCGCCGCGAGGATGGTGCGCCACGGTGTCATGACGCGATTGTGGCCAGCGCGTGTGGGAGTCCGGTGAGAGACCGATGAGAGATCTCTCATCGTAGGGTGCGGTGCATGTCCGCTCCGACACTTGCCGAGGTCGTCGCCCTGCTCCACGAATGGTTCCCGCCCGCGACAGCCGAAGCCTGGGATGCTGTCGGACTGGTGGCCGGCGATCCCGAGCAATCTGTCGCGCGGGTCTACTTCGCGGTTGACCCGGTGCTGCCCGTCGCTCAGGAGGCGACGGCATGGGGTGCGGACCTGCTCGTCGTACACCATCCGTTGTTTCTCAAGCCGGTGCACGGCGTGCCCGCCACCACGCCCAAGGGCCGCACGCTGGCCGCGCTGCAGCGGGCCGGTTGCGCGCTGCTGACCGCGCACACCAACGCCGACCAGGCACTTGGCGGGGTGTCGGAGGCGATGGCGACAGCACTCGGGCTGACCGATCCGGCCCCGCTGCTGGCGGCCGAGGCCTCCGGCACCGGCACCGGCCGGGTCGGAAACGTCGCACCGACGACACTGGCGGAATTCGCTGAGGTGGTGCGCAAGGCGCTGCCTTCGACTGTCGGGGGAGTACGAGTCGCGGGCGATCCGGAGCGCGTCGTACGCCGGGTGGCGCTGTGCGGCGGCGCAGGCGACTTCCTCCTGGCCGGTCTCGACGGCGACGACGCGGACGTCTTCGTAACCAGCGACCTGCGTCATCATCCCGCGAGCGAATTCCTCGAGCGTGGTGGCCCCGCACTGATCGATGTGTCCCACTGGGCGGCCGAGTGGACCTGGCTTCCCGTGGTGGAGGCGCGGCTGCGAGTCGCGATGGGCGATAGGTTGGAGACCAGGGTCAGCGCGCTGTGCACCGACCCGTGGAGCATGCGACTGTGACCCCCCGCCGACAGAAGGACCCGCGTTGAAAGCCGATCCCGCCGCTCAGGTGCGACTGCTCGACCTGCAGACGCTCGACACCCGCACCGACCAGTTGCGTCACCGGCTGGCGACCCTGCCCGAACTGGCCACCATCGCCGAACTGCGTGTGAAGGTCGGCGATCTTGAGCGGCTGCGGATGGATCAACAGATCGTCGTGGATGACCTGACGGTCGAGCAGGAGAAGGTGGACGCCGACGTCGAGGCGGTCAAGGCCCGGCGTACGCGCGACCGCTCGCGGATGGACAGCGGCGAGATCGCCAACCCCAAGGACCTGGAGCGGATGCAGCACGAGTTGGTCTCTCTCGACCGGCGCATCTCGTCGCTGGAGGAGCAGGAGCTCGAAGTCATGGAGCGGGTCGAGGAGGCGCAGGCCGAACTCACGAAGTTCACCGCGGCGCTGGCCGAGGCGCGGGCGCTGGGCTCGGAACAGGTGGCTTCGCGCGACGCGAAGACCGCCGAGCTCAATGCAGAACTGGCCTCGATCGCGACGGCACGAGAGCCGCTGCACGCGGACCTGCCTACTGACCTGGTGGCGCTTTACGAGAAGTTGCGCGCAGCCAAGGACGGTCAGGGGGCCGCGCTGCTGCATCGTGGCCAATGCGGCGGCTGCATGCTCACCTTGGACGCAGCCGAACTCAACGAGATCCGTTCCAAGGCCGACGACGAGGTGGTGCGCTGCGAGGAATGTCAGCGGATCCTGGTGCGTACGAACGAATCGGGTCTCTGAGGCATGCCTGCTCGCGTACTCCACCTTCGGGACAGCGACGGCGTTCTCGGGGAGACATTGCGCGAAGGGGTCGCGGCTCTGCAAGCGGAGTTGGGGGTCACCCCGGGCTTCCCTGACGCCGTCGAACGGGCGGCTTCGGATGCCGCGCGCAATCCGCGACTGCCCGAGCTCGATCGCACGGATATCGAGTTCGTGACGATCGATCCGCCCTCGGCGATGGACCTCGACCAGGCGCTGCATCTGGAGCGGCTCGGTGACGGCTATGTGGTCTACTACGCGATCGCCGACGTCGCGGCTTTCGTCTCACCGGGAGACCCGGTGGACGTCGAGAGCCACCTTCGCGGCCAGACCCTCTACGGCGCCGACTCCAAGATCCCGCTGCATCCGAAGGTCCTGTCCGAGGATGCGGCGTCGTTGTTGCCCGACCAGACCAGACCGGCGCTGCTGTGGACGATCGAGGTCGA
Organism: Nocardioides sp.; assembly: GCA_037045645.1. NCBI lineage: Bacteria > Bacillati > Actinomycetota > Actinomycetes > Propionibacteriales > Nocardioidaceae > Nocardioides > Nocardioides sp. The sequence continues at coordinate 1,893,509 of JBAOIH010000001.1, read as the reverse complement.
CAAGACCGGTGAAGGCACCAAGGTCAAGGTGGAGCGGGCTCTCGTACGCTCGCGCGCCAAGCTCGACTATCAGACCGTCCAGGGCCAACTCGACGACGGCGCCGCCTCGGAGTCGCTGCAACTGCTCAAAGAGGTCGGGCTGCTGCGCCAAGAGCGGGAGGCTCGACGCGGGGGAGTCTCGTTGCCGCTGCCCGAGCAGGAGATCGACACCTCCGGGTCAACTTGGCAGTTGACGTTCCGCCCGATGCTGCCGGTCGAGAACTGGAACGCGCAGATCTCGCTGCTCACCGGCTTCGGCGCGGCCTTCTTGATGGTGTCGAACGCGATCGGCGTCCTGCGTACGCTCCCACCGGCCGACCCGCGCGACGTGTCGCGCCTGCGACGCACCGCCAAAGCGTTGAAGATCGACTGGCCGGCCGATCAGGACTATCCGGAGTTCATCCGCACCCTCGACCCGGCCAAACCCGCGCATGCGGCGATGGTGGTGGCGTGCACCCGACTGCTGCGTGGGAGCGCGTACGTCGCCTTCGACGGCGAGATCCCCGAGCAGAAGACGCACAGCGCGCTCGCCGCGGAGTACGCCCACTGCACCGCGCCGCTGCGCCGCCTGGTGGATCGCTATGCAGGCGAGATCTGCCTGGCCATCACGGCCGGTCACCCCGTCCCGGACTGGGTGCGCGACCGGATGGGGGAGTTGCCCGACATCATGCGAGATTCCGGGCGCCGCGCGAACGCGTACGAGAACGGCATCGTCGACCTGGTCGAGGCGGGGGTGTTGCGCGACCGCGTCGGGCAGACCTTCGACGCCGTCGTGGTCGAACGCGACGACAAGGACAAGCGCGAGGGCTCGGTCACCATCGAGGAGCCGGCGATCGAGGCCCCAGTGACCGCTGACCATGAACTGCCGCTGGGGGAGTCGGTACGTGTGGTGCTGACGAAGGCCGACGTCACGCAGCGCAAGGTCGCATTCGAGTTGCAGGAGCACTCCTCGCCGGAATAAGCGGGCCGGAGTAGGGGACGGGCTGGCCTGTAGGCCGGGTTCTGTTCGTCCCATCGCTGGGACTCGGCGACCATCCATCTACGACGACCGTTGCCGGCCGCCTCCAGCGGTCTACCCGCGTACTCGGGCGGGCCGCCCTCGAACGTACGCGCGCCCAGTGCACGCACTGGACTTCTTGACCTTGCTCCCGGTGGGGTTTGCCTAGCCGCCCCGGTCGCCCGAGGCGCTGGTGGTCTCTTACACCGCCGTTTCACCCTTACCTGCGTCGCCGCAGGCGGTCTGTTTTCTGTGGCACTGTCCCGCGGGTCACCCCGGGTGGCCGTTAGCCACCACCGTGCCCTGAGGAGCCCGGACCTTCCTCGGCAGCACTCATGCAAGTGTTGACGCGGTCGCCCGGCCAGCCCGTCCGCCTTCAGGGTAGGGCAACTCGGGTTCCGCCAGGGCCTTATTCCGCCGGCGCTTTGCCGCAGGTAGGTTCGAGAGCATGACCGACAGCGATGGAACGCCCACCGAGTATTGGTTCTGCCTGACGCACAAGACCGTCGAGGGCGAGGACGGCTGCCGCAACAGCGACCGGCTCGGACCGTACGCCTCCCAGGCCGAGGCCTCGCGTGCTCTGGAGAAGGTCGAGGAGCGCAACGAGGCCTGGGACAACGATCCGAAGTGGAACGACGACGCGTTGGAGGACTGAAGCCTCGGCGGCGGGAATGAATGCAGTTGTTGAATGTTGAACGAATCATGAAGAAGATCGGGTTCCTCAACTTCGGCCACTGGTCGGACACGCCGCACTCGCAAGTCCGTACGGCCTCCGACGCGCTGCTGCAGTCGATCGAGTTGTCCGTAGCGGCCGAGGAGCTCGGCGTCGACGGGGCGTACTTCCGCGTGCACCACTTCGCTCGGCAGCTCGCGTCGCCGTTCCCGCTGCTGTCGGCGATCGGTGCTCGTACGTCGCGCATCGAGATCGGCACCGGCGTGATCGACATGCGGTATGAGAACCCGCTCTATATGGCCGAGGATGCCGGCGCGGCCGATCTGATCGCGGGCGGACGGCTGCAACTCGGGATCAGCCGTGGCTCCCCGGAGCAGGTCGTCGACGGCTGGCGCTATTTCGGGTACGCGCCCGGTGAGGGCGAGGACGAGCAGGACATGGCGCGTCGGCACACCGACGTGTTCCTCGAAGTGATCCAGGGCAGTGGCTTTGCTCAGCCCAGTCCACGGCCGATGTTCCCCAACCCGCCGGGGCTGTTGCGTGTGGAGCCGTACTCGTCGGGATTGCGCCAGCGCATCTGGTGGGGCGCGGCCTCCGACGCGACGGCGGTGTGGGCGGCCGAGCAGGGGATGAACCTGATGTCGTCGACGCTGAAGAAGGACGAGGGCGGTGAGCCGTTCCACGTTCAGCAGCGCAAGCAGATCGAGGCGTTCCGAACGGCGTGGGCGCAAGCCGGACACGACTGGACGCCCCGGGTCTCGGTGTCACGCTCGATCATGCCGCTGGTGACCGATCTGGACCGGGCGTACTTCGGCCACGACGGCCAGAGCCGCGATCAGGTCGGACATATCGATGCGACGTTGGGACAGGCCATCTTCGGTCGGTCGTACGCCGCGGCTCCCGACGAACTCGTGGAGCAGTTGGCCTCCGATGAGGCTCTCCAAGCCGCCGACACGGTCCTGCTCACGGTGCCCAATCAGCTCGGTGTCGACTACAACGCCCACCTGTTGCAGTCGATCGTGCGCGACGTGGCGCCGGGGCTGGGCTGGCGCTGACTCCGCCGAGCGCGAAGAACTGCGGCCTTGGTCGGGGTCTGCTCGACCCGGCCAGCCGATCCGGCCGCAGTTCTTCCGAGTGGGCGAGGGCCTAGTCAGAACGAGTGCTCGTCGCCGGGGAAGGTGCCGTTGCGGACGTCGTCGGCGTACGCCTTGGCGCCCTCGAGCAGGACCGAGTGGACATCGGCGTACTGCTTGACGAACTTGGCCATCTTGCCCGTACGCAGGCCGAACGCGTCCTGCCAGACCAGCACCTGGCCATCGCAACCGTTGCCGGCTCCGATCCCGATCGTGGGGATGGTGAGTTCCTCGGAGATCTGGCGCGCCACGTCGGCGGGCACCATCTCCATCACCACCGCGAAGGCTCCGGCTTCTTGCACCGCGCGCGCGTCGGCCAGGATCCGCTCGGCTGCCTCGCCGCGGCCCTGCACCCGGTAGCCACCAAGCGCGTGCTCCGACTGCGGGGTGAAGCCGATGTGGGCACAGACCGGGATGCCGCCTCGGGTGAGTAGGGAGATCTGGCCGGTCATCTCACGACCGCCCTCAAGTTTGACGCAGTGGGCTCCGGCTTCCTTCATGAACCGGACCGCGGTGTCGTACGCCTGCTCGGGCGAGCGTTGGTAGGAGCCGAACGGCAGGTCGCCGACAACCATGGCGCGCTTGGTCGACTTCGCGACCGCACGAGTCAGCGGGAGGAGTTCGTCGACGGTCACGGGCAGGGAGGTCTCGTTGCCGTACACATTGTTGGAGGCGCTGTCGCCGACCAGCAGCATGTCGATCCCGGCCTCGTCGAAGGTCGCGGCGGTGTACATGTCGTACGCCGTGAGCATGGTGATCTTCTCGCCGCGCTGCTTCATCTCCTGGAGGTGATGGGTGCGTACGCGCTTGGCGGGGGCGGGGGTGGCTGCGCCGGAACCGTACGGGCTGGGCTGCTCAGGAGTGGGCTGCTCAGAAGTGGACTGGGACATGTGGTGCTCCTCAAAGTCGTCTCGCGGCTCCACGACGGGAGTCCTCGGATCAGCCTCCACGCTAGTCGGGGCACTCGACCCGCGCACTATGCCGCGGCTCACGGCGGGTGAGACGGCTCTCGCCAGAAACAGGAACATGTTCTAGTTTTCTCCCATGTCGCGCACCCGCCTCGGCCTCACCGGCCTCGCGTCCAGCCTGCTGCTCGTCGTCGGCCTGCTCGGTCTCGTCGCCGCGCCCGCGTCGGCCTCCACGGAGGCGGCGCCCGTACGCCACAGCGACTGCACCACGCCGCTGACCTCGACCCAGCGCGCCGCTCTGCTCCAGGCGAGCGACACCCGCACGCTGCGCACGTTCGCGGACGCCAAGGCACGCCTCGACGTCATCGAGAGCACGTTCAGCGCTACCCGCGACCACCGCGGGATCTTCGCGATCTTCTACCGCCAGATCCTCGTGAGTGGCGCCGGTCCGGTCAGCGACGCCTCGCGGTGGCAGTACCCGACCTGGGTCGAGCGCGTCTCGCGCAACTTCGTGGTCGCCTATCTCGACAACCTGCGCGGCTATCTGACCGGCGGCACGATGACGCGCGAGTGGCGCAGCTATTACGCGATGGCCTCGGATTGCAACCGCTCGGTCGGCCGTGTGGCTGCCGAAGGACTTATCGCACACCTGGTCATCGACTTTCCCGAGGCGATCCGCCTGGCGAACACCCGCGTCGCGCAGCAGCAGGACTTCTTCGCGATCGGCGACCTGCTCGTCGACGCGACCGTCGGCCTGACCGCAGATGTCGAGCGCGTCTATGGCCAGGACCTGAGCCCCCTTTTCCGGCTCTTCTGGTTCGGCGACGCCGTGGACCTCCTGGCAGGCACGCCGATCATTACGCCGGTGTTCTTCCAGGCCGTGCGGCTGAGTGCGTGGGTGGACGGGCTGATGCTCAACGACTGGTTCCTCGCGACCGGGACGCGGTGGTCGATGCGCACCAAGTTCCTCGCAGCCGAGACGGCGCTGGATTCGATGGAGACCTTCCACCTGATCTGAGAACTCGCGCCAACCCGCACGCGTCCGCAGCGCTCCCGCCGAGATCCGAGCGTGTTCGACGAACCCATCGAGTCAGCGATGCTGGCGTGGCGCATCGAGACGGCGCTGGGGTCCGTACGCTGCCGTGCCGAGCCACCTGCGCCGCCCGTGGGATTACCCACCGAGCCTGCAGTGGATCACCGGAGGGTGCTGGCCAGTGCGATTCTGGCTCTCGCAGGGTTCCATCTCGCCACGCTGGAGTGAGCAGACGCGACAGGTCAGCGTGTTTCTCGTGAGCAGACGCGACAGGTCAGCGTGTTTCTCGTGCGCAGACGCGACAGGTCAGTGCCTAGAGTGCTCCCGTGAGAGTGCTGCTAGCCGAAGACGACGCAGACCTGCGCGAAACGACCGCACTGATCTTGCGCAAGCACGGCTTCGACGTGGTCACGGCGCACGATGGCACCGACGCCGAGGCCAAACTCGTCACCGAGGTGGTCGACGTGGCGCTGCTGGACGTGATGATGCCGGGCAAGGACGGCATCGCGCTGACCAAACTCATTCGCAGTCGCGGCGACCTTCCGGTCGTACTGCTGACTGCCCGTGATCTTTCGAGCGACCAGGTCATGGGGCTGGAAGCCGGGGCGGACGACTATGTGACCAAGCCCTTCGACGGAGATGTGCTGGCGGCGCGGCTGCGCGCGGTCGTACGCCGGGGTGCGACGCGCCAGGAGACCGAACGGCTCGGTGACCTGGAGATCGACCGGGCCGGGATGACACTGACCAAGGCCGGCGAGCCGGTGCAACTGAGTGCGACCGAGTTCCGCCTGCTCTCGGTGCTGCTCGACCACATCGGTGCGGTGCTGTCGCGCGACCAACTGCTCGACCACGTCTGGGGCAGCAGCGACTGGGGCGACCCGCGCGTCGTGGACGTCAATATCCAGCGACTGCGTTCCAAGATCGGTGCCGACACGATCGCGACCGTGCGGGGTGCAGGCTACAAACTGGTCCGGCAGTGAAGGTCGGCTGGCGGCACTCGATCCGCTCGCGGATCGCGGCGGCGATGGCGGCCGTCACGCTCGTCGTGCTGGTGGTCGTGGGCGCGCTGGTGTTGCAACAAGCCGGTGTGGACGGGCGCGAGCGATTGCGCGAGCAGGCCAACGAACGACTCGCCGCGGCCGCATTGGTCTACAGCGTGAACGGGCGGCTTACCCAGGGCGCCTCGATCGCGGCCGACGGCCCGCCCAAGGCGCTGATCGCGACGCTTGACCAGGTAGGGGACCAGGCCACCTTCTTCGACGGATCGAAGATGTGGGCAGCAGAACGCCTCGGTCCCGAGGTGGTGATGAACGTACGCCTCGACGCGGCGCCGTTGCGCGACGAACAGACCGCCTTGCGGCAGTCGTTGCTCTTCGCAGGGTTGATCGCCTTCCTGGCAGCCGCACTGCTGGGCTGGTGGGCGGCTACGGGGCTGTCGCGCCGACTGCGCCGCGCTGCCGGATTGGCAGCCTCGGGCGAACACGACCTCACCGCCGTGGTGGGGGGGAGAGACGAGGTCACGGCCCTGTCCCAGGCCGTCGACGAGATGACGGCCGCGCTGGCCGCCCGGGTGGAACGCGAACGACAGTTCGGTGCCGACGTGGCACACGAGTTGCGTACGCCTCTCACAGCCCTGGTGACCTCGGCCGAGTTGCTCCCCGAAGACGAATCCTCGGCGCTCGTACGCCGTCAGGTCGACCGGCTGCGGCGTCTGGTCGAGGATCTGCTCGAACTCTTCCGTGCCGAGAGCGGTCAGGCCGAGGTGCGGCGCGAGCCGGTGGATCTCGGTGTCTTGGCCACGGACGCGACCGAGCAAGCCACCCTGGTGGTCGAGGATCCGGCGGTCGTGGAGACCGATCCGCGTCGCGTCCACCTGATCGTGTCGAACCTGGTCCGCAACGCCGCCGCGCATGGTGGCCAGCGCGTCACCGTCACCGTCAGGGGTGCCTCGATCGAGGTGCGCGACGATGGTCCGGGTTATCCCGAGCAGGTGTTGACCCAAGGACCACTGCGATTCCGTCGGCACTCCGGTGCGGCCGGGTCGGGCCTGGGCCTGGCCATCGCGTCCGCGCAGGCCGAGCTGCTCGGCGCCAGGCTGACCCTTGCCAACGACGACGGGGCCGTGGCCACGCTCACCTTCGGCGACGCGCTGGTCGGTGGTGGGTCAGCCGGCTGACTCGACCGTGGGCAGGCGATAGGTCTCGGTGGCGTGCCAGAAGTCCGGCTTGTCGCCCGTCGGTGTGACGCGCAGCCGTCCGTACGTCTGGAGGGCTTCGCCTGCTACGAGTCGGTCGGCCACGACACGGACGTCGTAACGCTTCAGGGTGCCGTTTGCGCAATCGGGTTCGCAGTCGGTCACGACGACCTGGCCGGTGGCGGTCGCGTTGTCGGCGCCCCAGTCCTGCCATTCCAGCGCATCCAGACTCTCGCCGGCATCGGCGCAGGCAAGGGTGAACGACGCGGGTTGCTGGACGAGTTGATCCTCCACGCACTCCATCAGATAGACCCGATCGGCTGCAGGGGCCGAGGTCACGTCGCGTACGGGAACCTCATCCGCGATGCCACAGCCGGCGCCCCCCAAGACCAGGAGGGCGCCGACCAGGACGGAGCGGACTCTCACGCAGGGCTCACTGGTCCAGGCCGCTGATCGCTTCCACGGTCTGGACCTTAACGGTCTCGGTCTGCTCGGCGCCCTCGGGGCGGTCGCCGCTGTAGACCACGGTCAGCGTGCCGTACGTCTGCGAGGCCTCGCCCTGGACCAGGTCACTGGCCACGACGGTGACGGGGTAGGACTTCATCTCGCCCTCTGCGCAGTTCGGGTCACAGTCGTTGCTCGCGACCACGCCGCTGGCGGTGGCCTCGTCGGCGCCCCAGTTGGTCCAGGTGAGGTTGTCGAGGACCTCGTTGGCGTCGGCGCAGCTGAGGGTGAAGGTGCGGGGCTGGTTGACGACGTTGTCCTCGACGCATTCGATCAGGAAGGTGGCGTCGGCTGCCGCCTGGGAGACCTCGCTGGTCACGGGTGTGGTGTCCGGCTCGGCGCCGGTGTCGGCGACAGCGGCGGCACCGACGGCGGCGGCGGTGATGGCGACGCCTCCGGCGAGGAAAGCGACGGACTGACGGATCTTGGCGAACATGGGTGCTCCTGAGGATCGGGGGTTGGGCCGGAACTTCCGGCGAACACCACTTTCGTCAGACCACGTGTGGTGCCCGTGACGCACGGATCACAGGAGCGTCACAGCCGGGCTGTAGCAGATTGCTACACTGCTGGCGAGGTGATTCCCATGACGACAATCCCCACGCGCGTCGAGGCCGAGTTGTTCGAAGCGGCTCGGGCCACCGGTGCCCGGATGAGTCGCAGTGCGACCCAGCAACTCGCGCACTGGGCGCGACTCGGTCGTGAACTCGAGGCCTCCAGCCGGGTCAGCACCAAAGACATCGAGCGTGTGCTGGCCGGTCAGGTGTCCTACGACGCGCTGTCGGACCCGGATCAGGCGGTCGTACGCGCCGCCTGGGAGGAGTCGATCGAGCACCTGCGCGGAACGCTGAACTATGCGGACACATTCCGTACGAGCGGTGAGTCCTGGTCAGAAGCCGACGATGACGGGACGGTCCACGAACACGCGTGAGCACACCGGTATTGCATCTGTTGGCAGGGCCGAACGGGTCGGGCAAGTCTTCCTACGCCGTCGACGTGCTGATCGCGGCGACTCACCTGCCCTTCGTGAATGCGGATCTGATTGCGGCGCGCGAGTGGCCCGGACAGGAGGCGGTGCACGCGTACGACGCCTCGCGCCTGGCCGCGCTCGAACGCGATGCCCTGCTCGCCCAACAGCAGTCCTTCGTCACCGAAACCGTGTTCAGTCATCGCAGCAAACTCGATCTGGTGCACCGGGCCGCGGCACTCGGCTATCTGATCCACCTGCACGTCATGCTCGTGCCGGTGGAGTTGAGTGTTGCCCGCGTCGCGGAGCGCGTCCGTCGCGGTGGTCACGACGTGCCCGTCGTCAAGATCAGGCAGCGCCATGCCCGACTGTGGAGCTACGTGGCGAGCGCGAGCCGGGTCGTGGATCGGGCAAGTTTCTACGACAACACGGTTGCGGCTACCCCGTTTCGCGAGGTGGTCCGGTGCGAACGCGGTGTCGTCCTCGGCCAAGCGGCGTGGCCAACGTGGACAGATGCCGGGCTCGTACGCGAACTCACCTGAACTCAGATCGCCCGCGCGAAGCGGTCTCGCAGGCGCGCGTTCGACTCCCGGGCCCGATCACCGTCGACCTTGACCACGCGACGGTCGTAGGTGATCAGTCCGTTGGTCTCCTGCTCGACGTCGGTGAGCTGGGTGTAGACGAACCCCGCCAGACCAGCCTCCACAGCCCGACCGACCTGCTCGTCCTGGAGACGCACGAAAGCGTCTTCGTACGCCTGCTGCTCGGCGAACGTCCGATAGCCGAAGTTCTTCTCGCTCCAGGTGTGCCCCTCGACGCGGTGGGAGTAGCCGCCGTACTCCGAGAGCACTGCGGCCCGCGGGTCGTCGACATCCTTGCGAGCCAGGCGATAGGGCCGGAAGTAGACGTGACGGCTGACGATGTCACCGCCGCCCTGGTGGTGCCAGCCGCTGGCCGCATCGATCGGTCGGGTGGGGTCGAGCGCCGACATCCGCTCGGCAGCAGCGACGGCATCGAACTGGCCCCACCCCTCGTTGAACGGCACCCACGCGGCCAGGCAGGGGACGCTGCGCAACAGGTCGACGGTGTCGTCGAGCTCGCGCAGGAACTCGTCTCGACCCTCCTCGTCCTGACGGCCGAACAGGCGATAGCGCCGGTCGCTGAACCGCAACGGCACGAAGGCCGGTGCCGTGACCACCGCATGGGAGTACGACCGCCCGCCGTTGACCAGGTCCTGCCACACCAGCATCCCGAGACGGTCGCAGTGGTGATACCACCGCAGCGGCTCGATCTTGATGTGTTTGCGCAGCATGGTGAATCCGAGATCCTTGGCCGTCGTGATGTCGAAGACCATCGCCGCGTCCGAGGGCGGTGTGCACAGCCCGTCGGGCCAGTAGCCCTGGTCGAGCAGCCCGGCCTGAAGGTACGGCTCGCCGTTGAGCAGCAGTCTCGTGCGACCTCGCCCGTCCGCCCCCGTGCCGAAGGAGCGCATCGCGAAATAGCTGCGTACTCGGTCCTCGCCCAGCGTCACCTCGAGGTCGTAGAGGTGCGGATCCTCGGGTGACCAGGGGCGTACGTCGTGCAGCCGCAGGCGAGTCGGTACGCCGGTGGGCACCTCGGCGACGATTTCGGTTCCCTCGATGCTCACCTCGGCGCGGCCCGGCTCGCTGGCCAGCACCAGGATCTCGACCTCGCCGGAGTCCAGGTGCGGCGTCAGCACGAGTTGGCGGACGTACGACCTCGGCACCGACTCCAGCCAGACGGTCTGCCAGATGCCGGAGTGCGGTGAATACCAGATGCCACCGGGTTGGAGTTTCTGTTTGCCTCGGCTGCGCCAGGAGGTGTCGGTGACGTCGCGCACTCGAACCACGATCTCGAACGTGTCGCTGGCCTGGCTGATGTCCAGGACGAAGGGGAGGTAACCGCCGGCGTGATCGCCCACGGGTCGTGCGTCGATCCAGATTTCACAGTCCTGGTCGACCGCCCCGAAATGCAGGAGCAGGCGATCGCGTCGAAAGCCCTCGGGCACCTCGACAGTGCGTCGATACCAGAGCGCTTCGTGTGGTTGGAGCGTCCGCTCGACCCCGGACAGCGGCGCCTCAGGAGAGAACGGGACGAGAATCTGCCCGTCCCAACGCTGCGGTTGGCCCGACGCGGCGTCGGTGATCGCGTACTCCCAGAGGCCGTTGAGATTGAGGTACGAATCGCGCACCAACTGTGGCCGCGGGTATTCCTGGAGAACGGCGTCGCGGTCGAGGTCCTCACCCCATCGCGTGATCATGCGGGCGTCTCCACCCGACGCAGTCGCGTCACCGGCCAGATGATCAGGAGCACCACGACAGCAGAGGTCGGAAAGACCCACGGTGTGGGCACGGTCTTGGTCACCCCGAGGTCGACGTACGTCTCGTTGGCACCGGCGATGACCGCGGCGCCCAGGAACGGGCCGACCACCATCGGCAGCAGCACCGCGGCCACCATCCGCAAACCCTGCACCTGACCGACCCGATCGGCAGGCGTGTGGTTGCGTACGGTCGCCGAGAGGGCGGCGATCGCGAGCATCATCCCCGACATGGTCACGATGCCGGCCAGGATCACCGGGACCATCCCGCGCGCGAAATACATCGCCAGGAGTCCGGTGACATAGAGCGCGACCACGGGCAGGAGCGCACGAGTGGGGCCGACTCGGTCGAGCACCCGACCACCGAGCACACTGGCGAGGGCGGCGCCGAGGAGCACGGCGGCGAGCACTACTGCGTACGCCTCGATGTCGAGATAGCGCTGGACGTAGATGATCAGGAACGGCAAGAACACCTGGGTGCTGATCCCCAGCACGGCCCAGGCGGCGAGCGTGAGGTAGAGACGCGGATGCTGGCGCGCGGTGCTAGGACGCAAGCCGTGCAGGACCGACGAGACGTACGTGCCGCTGGGCCGCGGTGTGGCCGTGTCGCGAAGGCCCATCCAGGCGATCAGGCCGACCAGGGTGGTCAGACCGCCGACAATTGCGAAGAAGAGGCGCCACTGGCCGTCGCGGGTGAGCGGGTCGAGGGCACCGAAGACCAGGAGCATGGCCAGCAGCGGCAGCATCGCCAAGACGCCGTCGACTCGACCGCGATTGGTGGGGTCGGTCGAGTCGGTGATCCACGAGTTGAACGCTGCGTCGTTGGCCGTCGCGCCGAGCGCGCTCATCAGACAGTCGAGCAGGATGACTGCCACGATCGCGACCGTGACCGCGTTCACTCCCGGGAGTAGCCGGGGAGCGTCGTCGAGGAATCCGAAGCCGAGCGTGGACAGACCCCACAGGACGTACCCGATCGCGATGAACTCCTTGCGCCGACCGCGTCGGTCGGACGCGGCCCCGGCGAGCAGGGTCGCGACGGTCGCGGCGATGGCGCTGGAGGCGACGAGGACCGCGAGCACTGTGGGGGAGTCGGTGATCGTGTCGTAGACGAACACGTTGAGGTACATGTTCTCGATCGCCCAGGCGAGTTGACCGGTGAGACCGAGGAGCACCGCCCATGTCCAGAGGCGGGCTCCGACCGGGGCAGGTGACATGAGGGCAGAGTAGTGCGGGGTGGCCCCGTGGGGCAGGGGCATACTCCTGCTCGACACATCCCCGGATCCAGGAGTTCGACATGCGCAAGACACTCACGCATCTCGCGGCAGGAACACTTCTCGTCGGCGTCATGGCCTCGGGGCTGCTGGCACAGACCGCGCAGGCATCCGTCGACCGAGCAGCACCCAAGGTGCCCACCACGCTGACGATCAAGGTGGGCAACTGCGACGACTGCACGATCGGTGCGGTCTCGGCTTCCACGAGCGACTACCAGGATGTGTGGAGCCAGGACGCCAAGGTGAAGGATGGCGCGGCCACCTTCAAGGTTCCGGCTGACCGGATGCATTCGTTGAGCTTCACGGTCGGCGCGCCGTGGGAGGGCAACACCGGCTATGCGACCGGCGTAGTCGCCCGCTATGCCAAGACCAAACCCGGAGATGTCGTCACGTTCACCGCGGCCCGGACCAAGAAGAAGGCCTCCGGCTGCTATGCGGGCTCGCCCGAGAAGACCGTGACGCTGCGCCTGAAGGTGCGCAAGGTCAAGGTGGACGGCCAAGGCGGCCGTGTCTGGGGCACGATCGCGTGGTTCAAGGCCACCCAGCAGTGGCAGCGACCGATGGAGCGTGCCGTGAAGGGCGTGATCGGCCGTCAGGACGTGCTGTTCTGCGAGCCGAAGGCCTGACGCTTCACGTGCGTGGGCGTGCGGGCGGCCGGTAGCCAGGCCGCCCCGCACGGCCCCCCGCCTCCAGCAGGGCGCGGCCGAAGGCTCGTCCGGCCTTCGCCGTAGCGCTGCTCCGGCCACCTTGCAACGCCGGAGGCATGACGACGACGGGGCAGGTCGCTACCGCGATGACCCGGTGCGCGAGCAGGGGAGCGGTGCTCGGCCGGCGCGGCGCGTCCATCACGAGCAGGTCCGCCTGCGAGGAGGCGACCAGCAGGCCGCGCCGCTTGCCGGCGCGCAACAAATAGACCTCGGCGTCATGGTCGTGACCGAGTGTTTGTGCCACGTCCTCCTCGAGTTGTCGACGAGCCTCGACCTCCGCGGCAGACGTCGTCTGGCCGGACACGGCCTGGACCCCGGCCGTTGTCGCTGCCGGGGCTGAGGGTCGCCACGTGCGTACGCAGATCAGCACCCCGTCGTTGGCCTCAGCCTGGGCGGCGGCCCAGCGCAGTGCCGCCGGCGACTTCGAGGTCGCGCTCACGCCGACGACGACGGTGTAGGGACGCTCGGGTTCGGTCATGGTGGGTCCTCTCACACCGGGATGTGGCTGGTCTCGTTGCCGTCTTCGTCGTACTCGATCAGCGGTGGCGCGATCTCTTCCAACGACTTGTTCTCGGCATCCACGCCGAAGACGAAGGCGACCAACGAGCCGAGCAGCATGATGCCGGTGGCGATCAGGTAGCCCCAGAACATCGGGGTCCGGGTCCTCGCCGTCTCCGATCAACCAGCCGTAGAAGACCGGGCCGATGGAGCCGAAGATCTGCGCGAGCGCGAAGAAGTACGAGATCGCCTGGCCGCGTACTTCCTGCGGGAAGATCTCCGACACGGTGAGATAGCCCGCCGACGCGCCCGCCGAGGCGAAGAAGAACGCCAGGCACCAGAAGAGCGTGTGCGTCAACGCGCTGAGCATGTCCTCGTGGAACATCCACGCGGAAACCGCGAGCACGATCCCGGCGATGCCATAACAGCCGCCGATCATCTTGCGCCGGCCGATCGTGTCGAAGAATTGCCCGAGCAGGAGCGGCCCCATCAGGTTGCCCAGCGCGAAGGGGAAGAAATACATCGCCGCGGAGGACGAACTCTCGCCGTAGAAGTTCTTCAGCACCAGTGCGTAGGTGAAGAAGATCGCGTTGTAGAGGAAGCTTCTGGGAGATCATCAACGTGGCGCCCAAGACCGTACGCGTGGGATAGAGCTTGAAGAAGACGTAGGCCAACTGCCTGGGGTTGAGGCCTTCGCGCTTCTTGATCCACATGCCGTCTTCTTCGTCGTGCTCGGGAACGTCCTTGCCCGCGGCGCGGATCTCTTCCTCAAGGTCGGAGACGACCTGCTCGGCCTCGTCGGCGCGCCCGTGGGTGACCATCCAACGCGGGCTCTCGGGAATGTGGCGGCGCAGGTAGATGATGCCCAGGCCCAGGACCGGGCCGATCAGGAAGGCGATTCGCCAGCCGATGTTCTCGTCGAAGTTGTCGGTGTTGAGCAGGATCATGCTGGCGAACGCGCCGATGGCGGCGCCCAGCCAATAGGTGCCGTTGATCGCCAGGTCCACGCGCCCGCGGTACTTGCCCGGGATCAACTCATCGACCGCCGAGTTGACCGCGGAGTATTCACCGCCGATGCCCATGCCCGCGAAGAATCGGCAGACCAGGAAGAACACCATGTTGGGGGAGAAAGCCGCGACCGCCGAGGCCGTCAGATAGAGCGCCAACGTCGTGGTGAACATCTTCTTGCGCCCCCACGTGTCGGTGAGGCGACCGAAGAGCAGGGCACCGGCGACCTCGCCGAGCAGGTAGATCGTGCCCGCCAGGCCGACGTCGGCGGCGCTCATATTCAGCGACTTCTCGAAGCCGCCGGCCGCCACGATCTGGATCTCGAGACCGTCGAGGATCCACGCCGTGCCGAGGCCGAAGATGACCATCCAGTGGAACTTCGACCACGGCATGTCGTGCATGCGGGCCGGGATCAGACTGCGGATCGGCTTCTCGTCCGACACGGTGGCTGCCATCTGCTCCTCCTCTTCACACGCCCCGAGACGGGCCACCGAGCAGCGTGCTCCCGCGGGTGTGGTCTAGACCACACCCGTCAGGGTGGTTCAGCGTGAGGAATAGGTGCGACCGGGCGTCGGCTTGCCGAGCAGTTGGGAGACCGTGACGAGGCGGTAGCCGCGCTTACGCAGTCCGTCGATGATCGCCGGGGCGGCGGCCACCGTCGTCGGATGGATGTCGTGCATCAGCACGATCGCCCCGGGCTTGGCCGCTGCGAGCACCCGCTGGGTGACGGTCGCGGTGTTGCGGTCCTTCCAGTCCTGCGGGTCGACGCTCCACAAGATCTCCGCCAAGCCGAGACGCCCCTCGACGCTGCGGACGGTCTGGTTGGTCGCTCCGTACGGCGGGCGCATCAGGGTGGTGCGCTGCCCGGTCGTCTGGCGCACCGCGGCGATGCTCCGGTCGAAGCTCTGATGTCACCGAGGCGGACGACAACTTCGTGAGGTTCGCGTGATCCCAGGTGTGCACGCCGATCTCGTGCCCAGCGTTGCGGATCGCTCGCATCGTGGCGGGGTACTTCGTCGCCTGTTGACCCAGCACGAAGAACGTCGCGGGGGCCTTCTTGGCAGCGAGGGTGCGCAGCAGGGCGGGCGTCGAACCGGCGGGGCCGTCGTCGTAGGTGAGAGCGACGCACTTGTGGATCGCGCAGTTGACCGGCTTGGGGGCCCTGGACGTGTCGGCGCTGACCCTGTCGGTGCCGGACCTGTCGGCGCTGGCTGTCTTGACTGTGGCGATCCGCGAGGTGGTCGGCGCCGCTACGTCATCGGCGTTGGCCCCCGACATCGCGCCGGCGAGGAGTCCGACCACGAGGACGGCAATGGCCGAGAAGACGCGGGTGGAGGACTTCGTACGCATGGTGGTGACCCTTCGCAGGTTGGTGTGTCTGGCAGTGCTGGCAACAACAGGATGGCGCGGCAAAACCGCAGGTAGAAGGGCATTCGGAGGGTTGTCACGGTCGTGTGATGAAGCTGGGAGATCGCTGCAACATTGGAGGCGCGAACCGGGTCGTCCTGTGATCTGGGCGCTGGTGCAACACGGGCGAAACATGGCGGCCATAAGGTGGCCCCATGGGCAAGCAGGAAGACTTCGTACTGCGCGCGCTCGAGGAGCGCGACGTCAGATTCGTACGCCTCTGGTTCACCGACGTGCTGGGCTTCCTCAAGTCCGTCAGCGTGGCGCCGGCCGAACTCGAAGGAGCTTTCGAGGAAGGGATCGGCTTCGACGGCTCCGCGATCGAAGGCTTCGCGCGCGTCTATGAGTCCGACATGCTCGCACACCCCGACCCGGCGACCTTCCAGATCCTGCCCTGGCGCGGCGGCCAGGACGGCGGTCCCGCCACCGCGCGGATGTTCTGCGACATCGTGATGCCGGACGGCAGCCCCTCGTACGCCGACCCCCGCCACGTCCTCAAACGCGCGCTCGGCAAGGCTGCGGATGCGGGTTTCACCTTCTACACACACCCCGAGATCGAGTTCTATCTGCTCAAGGACATGCCTGAGAAGGGTGCCGAGCCAGTGCCGGTCGACAGGTCCGGCTTCTTCGATCACACCGCCCAATCCCGCGGATCCGACTTCCGGCGAGAAGCGATCACGATGCTGGAATCGATGGGAATCTCGGTCGAGTTCAGCCATCACGAAGGCGGCCCCGGTCAGCAGGAGATCGACCTGCGTTATGCCGACGCCCTCTCGACGGCCGACAACATCATGACCTTCCGTACGGTCGTACGCGAGGTGGCGCTGAGCCAGGACATCTGGGCCTCGTTCATGCCCAAGCCGTTCACCGACCACCCCGGCTCGGGCATGCACACCCACCTTTCGCTCTTCGAGGGTGACCGCAACGCGTTCTTCGAGGCCGGCGCCGAATACCAGCTCTCCAAGACCGGTCGCGGGTTCATCGCCGGGATCCTGCACCACGCCGCCGAGATCACCGCGGTGACCAACCAGTGGGTCAACTCCTACAAGCGCCTGCTCGGAGGCGGCGAGGCGCCGTCCTCGATCTGCTGGGGGCACAACAACCGCTCGGCGATGGTGCGCGTGCCGATGTACAAGCCCAACAAGGGCCAGTCCACTCGTGTCGAGCTGCGCTCGATCGACCCGGCCTGCAACCCCTACCTGGCGTACGCCGTGATCCTCGAGGCGGGCATGAAAGGCATCGAGGAGGGCTATGAGTTGCCGCCCGAGGCCGAGGACGACGTGTGGACGTTGACGGAGAAGGAGCGCAAGGCGCTCGGCATCGACGCCCTGCCCAAGAGCCTGTACGACGCGATCGCGGTGGCCGAACGCTCCGAGCTGCTCGCCGAGACCCTGGGGGAGCACGTCTACGACTTCTTCTTGCGCAACAAGCGCAAGGAGTGGGAGGAATACCGCGTGCAGGTCTCGGCGTACGAGCGTGACCGGATGATGTCGGTGCTGTGACCACTCCACAGCAACGGCCGTCGTACGCCCCGCGCGTGCTGGTCATCCAGCACGAGGACGACGACCCCGCACACCTGTTCGGCCAGTGGATGCGGGCGGCGGGTGCCGAAGTCGTCAGCATCCGGGCCTACCTCGACGAGCCCGTACCCGAGTCGATGACCGGAATCGACGCACTGCTGGTCATGGGTGGTGCGATGGGCGCCAACGACGACGCCGCGCACCCGTGGCTCACCGCGACCAAGGAGCTGATCCGTCAGGCCGTCGAGCATCGGATCCCGACCCTGGGGATCTGCCTTGGGCATCAGCTCGGCGCGGTGGCGTTGGGCGGCGTCGTGAACAAGAACCCGCGCGGCAAACAGTTCGGCCTGATCCCGGTGGGCTGGACCGACGCCGCGCGCGACGATGCGTTGTTGAGCGCGGCACCGCTACACGCGCGGGCCCTGCAATGGAACGACGACGTGGTCGTCCAGGCGCCACCGGATGCCGTGGTGTTGGCGCAGACCGAGCACGCGGAGATCCAGGCGTTGCGGTTTGCGCCAGCCGCATGGGGCCTGCAATGGCATCCGGAGGTGGACGCCGACCTGATCGCGCCCTGGATCCAAAGCGATCCAGGGGTCCGCGACAAGGAGTCCGCCAGGCATGTCGTCGCGCAGGTGCATGCCGCACGCGACGAGTTGCGGGCCACCTGGCAGCCGGTCGCGGAGCGTTTGGTCGACCTGGCGAAGCAGAGGAGTTGAGTCGTGGCGCGTGACGACGGGCGTGCGCTCGCACGGACTGCGCTGGCGCGCTGGGGCTTCGCGGACACTCAGGCCGCCCGTGATCGGGCGGTCGCCATGGGCGAGGGGATCGAGCCGCTGCTGGCGATCATCGGACGCACCGCGGACCCGGATGCGGCCCTGATCAACCTCGAACGGCTCGCGCAGGCGCTGCCCGATGGCGCGGCACTACTGGCGGAGCTGGTCGACGACGAGGGCACTGCGATGCGGTTGCTCAGCGTCCTCGGGGCCAGTGAGGCACTCGCCGACCACCTCGTACGACATCCCGAGCAGTGGTGTGACCTCACCGACTCGCACCTCGGCTCCACGCGACCGGCAGCCTTCGCCGTACGGGCGCATCTGCTTCAAGCCGTCGGGGCAGACCCCCTTGCGAGGACTCCCGTCGCCACGCTGCCTGACCAGCAGGCGATGGCCGCGCTGCGGGTGCAGTACCGCCGGTTGCTGACGCGGCTCGCGGCACGTGATCTGGCCCATCACCTGGGTCTCGACGATGCCGCCGCCGAGCTCTCCGACCTGGCGGCGGGCACCCTGGAGGCAGCCCTCGCGATCGCGCGCCAGCGCGTGGGGGAGCGCGCCCACGACGTACGCCTGGCAGTGATCGCGATGGGCAAGTGCGGCGCCCACGAACTCAACTACATCAGCGATGTCGACGTGATCTTCGTGGCCGAACCCGCAGAGGGCGTCGACGAGACGGTGGCGTTGAAGGCCGGCGCTCAGCTCGCGGCGCACGTGATCACGGTGTGCGGCGACTTCACCGCCGAGGGCACGATCTGGGAGGTCGATGCGGCCCTTCGCCCGGAGGGCAAGGCGGGGCCGTTGGTCCGCACGATGTCGAGCATGCGCGGCTACTACGAGCGCTGGGCGAAGACCTGGGAGTTCCAGGCGCTGCTCAAGGCCAGACCCGTCGCCGGCGACCTGGAGTTGGGTCGCGAGTTCGTGGCGATGGTGAAGCCGATGGTGTGGAGTGTCGCTGAGCGCGACGGCTTCGTCGCCGACGTCCAAGCGATGCGGCGCCGGGTCCTGGATCACATCCCGGCGAACCAGGCTCAGCGACAACTCAAACTCGGCTCAGGTGGCCTGCGCGACGTGGAGTTCGCGGTGCAGTTGCTCCAACTGGTGCATGGACGCGGCGACGACGAGATCCACGAGCCGACCACGCTGAGCGCGCTGTGGGCGCTGACGCGGCGTGGCTACGTCGGCCGCGAGGACGGCCAGGCGATGCACGAGGCGTACGAGTTCTTGCGCACGTTGGAACATCGCATCCAGATGCATCAGCTGCGGCGTACGCACGTGGTGCCGGACGGCGAGCAGGCGCTGCGCCGTCTGGGCCGGTCGATGGGCTTCTTCAAGGATCCGGTCACCGAACTGGAACGGGCGTGGGCACACCATCGCCTGGAGGTCCGCCGCCTGCACGAGAAGCTCTTCTATCGCCCGTTGCTTTCGGCGGTCGCACGCATCCCCGGTGAGGGTGCGCGCCTGTCGACCGAGGCTGCCGAGCAGCGACTGTCCGCGCTCGGGTACGCCGACCCGAAGGCGGCGCTGCGCCACCTCGAAGCACTGACCGAGGGCGTCAGCCGTACCGCCGCGATCCAGCGGACCCTGCTGCCGGTGCTGCTCGAGTGGTTCGCGGATGCGCCGGATCCCGACGCCGGGCTGCTCGGGTTCCGTCGGATCTCCGAGGCATTGGGCACGACGCACTGGTATCTCAAGACGTTGCGCGACGAGGGGCAGGTCGCCGAACGTCTCGCGAAGATCCTGGCTACCTCGCGCTATGCCACCGATCTGTTGCAGCGCGAGCCCGAAGGCGTACGCCTGCTCGGTGAGGACCTCCAGCCGTCCAGTGCCGAGGCATTGACCACAGAGATGGCCGCGGCAGCGTCGCGACAAGACGACCACGAGGAGGCGGCGCGCGCGATTCGGGCGATCCGGCGCCGCGAGCTCTTCCGGATCAGCGCCGGTGACCTGGATGGCGTGATCTCGATCGATGATGTGGGGCTGGGGCTGACTCGTCTGACCGATGCCACCTTGCAAGCCACCCTGGACGTCTCCATCCGCTCCGTCCTGGCCGCGAAATCCTTGGACTCCGCACCGACTCGGATCGCTGTGGTCGCGATGGGTCGCTATGGCGGCTTCGAACTGTCGTACGGCAGTGATGCCGACGTGATGTTCGTCCACGAACCCGTCGCAGGTGCAGACGCGCACCTCGCCGCGCAGTTCGCCCAGGCGGTCGCGCACGAGTTGCGCCGCCTGTTGTTGTTGCCCGCCACCGATCCGCCGCTGGAGGTCGACGCGGATCTGCGTCCCGAGGGCAAGCAGGGGCCCCTGGTCCGCACGCTGGAGTCGTACGCCGCCTATTACGCGAAGTGGTCGAAGGTGTGGGAGGCGCAGGCGCTGCTGCGAGCCGATGCGATCGTCGGCGACATCGGGCTGCGCGAGCGCTTCACCGCCCTGATCGACCCGCTGCGCTATCCCGCCGAGGGGTTGTCGCGCGCCGACCTCGTCGAGATCCGTCGGATCAAGGCGCGTGTCGACACCGAACGGCTGCCCCGCGGCGCGGACCCGCACACCCATCTGAAACTTGGTCGTGGGGGACTGGCCGACGTCGAGTGGACGGTGCAGGCATTGCAACTCCAGCACGCCGGTGAGCACCCCGGCCTTCGTACGCCGCGCACGCTCGAAGCCTTGGCGGTCGCGGTCGACGTGGACCTGATCGCCGTCGAGGATGCGGAGCAACTGGCTTCGGCTTGGCGGCTGGTCAGCCGGGTCCGCAACGCGATCACGTTGGTGCGCGGCAAGCCCGGCGACCAACTGCCCCGCGACACCCGCGAGAAGGCAGCGGTCGCGGCCGTCTTGGGCTACCCGTACGGCGCGTCGGACGAGATGGTCAACGACTACCTGCGTACGACGCGGCGCGCGCATGGGGTTGTGGAGCGGATCTTCTGGGGATGATCCATGGGTGACCTCGCCACCTCCGCTGCGCCACCACCAACGTGCGGCACTCGATGCGCTGGCGGCGGGGTGGCAGTCAGGGCGTACGCGAGCCTGGGTCGAGCTTCCACCAGGAGCTGGCAAGACCCGAGTCGGCCTGGAGACCGCTGCGGCAATGCTGAGAACCGGCGAGGTGGCTCGCGTCGTGGCGTTCGCGCCGAATACCGCGATCCAGTCGCAATGGGAGTCCCAGGGGCGTGCCTTCGGGCTGGAGGTCGGCACGGATCGGGTCCTCGACGAGGCGATGTCTGCCCTGACGTATCAGTCGCTGGCGGTCTTCGATGCCGACGCCGAGGCGACGGACGCAGAGCGGGGCCGACGCAATCCGTTGGGACGGCTTCACGAGAACGGGCGGGCACTGGTCGAGGAACTGCGCCGGGCGGGTCGGATCCTGTTGATCCTCGACGAGTGCCACCATCTCCTCGAAGTGTGGGGCCGACTCCTCGGCGAGATCCTCGAGGAGTTGCCCGAGGCTCGCGTCCTCGGCCTCACCGCGACGCCGCCGACGCTGATGTCTGCGGAGCAGTCCATGCTGCGCACTCAACTTTTCGGCGAGGTGGCATTCGCTGCGTCCATCCCGGCCGTGGTGCGCGAGGGTGACCTGGCACCCTTCCAAGAACTGGCCTGGGTGGTGTTGCCGACGCCACGCGAGCGCGATTGGCTCGACGAATCGGCACAACGGTTCACGGAACTCACCACAGCATTGCTGGACCCCAAGCACGGCACGACGGCTTTTCTGCCGTGGCTAGACGAGAGGTTTCTGGCTTCGTCGCACGCGTTCGAACGCATCCTCGCCCGAGAGCCCGAACTCGCCGACGCAGCCTTGCGCTTCCACTACGCGGGGCTCTTGGGGCTGCCGCCCGGAGGTCATCTCGCCGAACAACATCGGCAGGGTCCCACTGCCGACGACTGGGTGCTGCTGCTGAACAAGTGGATCCTGGAATGTGTCCAACCCTCCACGGCAGCCCACGACAAGGCCCTCGTGCAAGCAGTGCGTGACGTCTTGCCCGCTATCGGCTTCACCTGGACCAAGCGAGGCATCCGTCGCGGGCGTACTCCTGTTGACCGCGTGCTCGCGCGCTCGGCGGCCAAGGTCACCGCGGCCGTCTCCATCGTCGATGCCGAGCAGGTCATTCTCGGCCCGCGGCTGCGGATGCTGGTGCTGTGCGACTACGAAAGGGCCAGCGCGACGCTGCCGGCGACCTTGGCGGGTGTGCTGGAGCAGCAGACCGGTTCGGCGTACGACGTGCTGGTCGCCCTGTCACGCGACGCGTCCACCGCGGCAATACCGGCGCTCATGGTCACCGCGAAGGTGGTGGCGGGCCTGCCAGAGACACTCACGCGACTGCGTGCTCATGTTGCCGAGTCGGATCCGTTAGCAGCCACTTTGCAGATCACCCAGCCGGACCAGGACGGCATCGCCCGTCTGGAGGGCTCGTGGACGTCACGGGTATGGGTGCGGCATGTGACGGCGTTCTTCGAGGCCGGTGGTGCCCAAGTGCTGGTGGGCACGCGGGCGTTGCTCGGCGAGGGTTGGGATGCGCGTACGGTCAATTCGCTGATCGACCTCACCACCGTCACTTCCTCGACCTCCGTCGTGCAAACGCGGGGGAGAGCGCTGCGGACCGATCCTGGCGATCCGGAAAAGGCATCCAACAACTGGACCGTCACCTGTGTGGCGCCCGACCACCCTCGCGGCGATCGGGACTGGCACCGACTTGTCGACAAGCACCAGGGCTACTTCAGCCTCGACGGTGATGGCGACATCGTCGACGGTGTCGCACACCTCGACTCCTCGTTTTCGCCCTATCGACCGCCCGCAAGTGACCGCTTCGATGCGGTGAATGCCGCTGCGGTTGCCCGAGCTCAAGACCGTCTAGTCGTACGCGAGGGTTGGCGAGTGGGCGAGCCCTATCGGGATCAAACCTCGAGCACCCTTCGAGTGACGTCACCCACTCTCGACCCTGACTCGATCATCGGTCGCACCACGATGCCGTTTGCCGTCTTGGGTCCCAAGGGCCGCGTCGTCGCGCCATCAGCTGGTTCGCAGTCGAGCTGGTCGCCTGCGTTGCCGCGCCGCGAGTCCAGTCGGCTCACGTTGCACCAGCACGTGACAGCCGCCGTCGCATCAGTTCCGGCGGGCATCGGGGGAGGAATGGCAGCCGTTGAGATGTCCGCGAGCAACGGAGTCGTGACAGGCGCCACCGTCGGCGTGGCATTCGCAGGCTGGCTGGCAGCGCGCCTTGCCCTGCCGCGCATCTCCTCCTACTTCGAGCGTCGCAAGGCCAGACGACGTGGTCGCCGGATCATTGCCGAGATTGGCACCGAGCCCCCGGGCCTGTTCCGATTGGCGGCCGTTGTGGCTGACGGGATGCGACGGCGTGGTCAACTCTCACGTGGCGCCGAAGCACTTGACCTGCACGCAGATCAGTCGGGCGGAGTTCGTTGTGTGCTGCGCGACGTGTCTGCGCATGAGTCGGAGCTATTCGCCAAGAACCTCGACACCGTGCTGGGGCCAGTTTCGTCGGCGTGGGGTCTTAGGGGAGTGCAGGTCGTTGCGCGCAGCGATCTGACCACAGCAGAGGTGGAAGCAGCCGGCTTTGGCCAGATCGCGGCACATCGGACGTTTTGGTACGCCTCCGAAGGACTGAAGGTCTCTCCCGAGTACGACGCGGCTTGGTCCGAGTGGGTTGGCGGTCTCGAACGAATCTCCACACGCAGCGCTCGTGGGCAGCAGGCGTTGGCCGAGGCCGCTAAGACCGACCGTGATGATCTCGTGGTCGTCTTGCGCCAGCACTGGTCCTGAGCCGATCTGAGAGAGTCCGGGACATGGGTGAAGACTTCGCGACCCGCTATGCGGCGGCCGTCGCTGCTGCCTCGACTCCGTGCTTTTGGCACCGCGAGGAATCGCCGTCCGCGATGCTGCACCGATTGGCCGAGGGAGCGCAGGCGCTGGGGATCACCGAGTGGGATCGGTATGGCGAGGGCGGCGCGGCACGCTCTACGGCATGACCATCCTCGCCGTCGGCGGTCTGCTCGGTTTGCGCGACGAGCTGCCGCGGATGCGGGAATACCTCGACGCGGCTCGCGCGCTGGCCAGTGCTCTCAGGGATCGAGGATTCCGGGTCGAAGGTCCGCACGTCGCGACCTTCGAGGGCTACGCCGAGGCTGATCGTCTCCCGACCAATGAGCGCCTGTTGGACTTCGTACGCGCGCACGGCATCGTGCTCAACAATCCCTGGCGCGAGGCGGACACGCAGGCGAGGTCGTCACCGAACTCGTCGTTGCCGCTGCGACCCTCGGCCACGATCCCGAGCAGATCGCGGACTGGATGGCCCCAGTCATGGTCTAGCCTCACGACGGTGAGTGCCCAGGCCCCCAGCGCGGTAATTCTGATCCGCGCCGAACGCTTCCGACCCAACCCGGCGACAGCCGCCGACAACGCCTTCCAGGCCGACGTCCCGGTCGGCGAGAGTGACCTCGACGTGGCAGGGGCGGCGCTCGCCGAGATGGATGCCGTGGCCGAGGCGCTGCGGCAGGCGGGCGTCACCGTGCACGTGTTCGAGGACCAGGACCACACACGTCCCGACAGCGTGTTTCCCAACAACTGGTTGTCGACCCACGCAGGCGGCAATGTCGCGGTCTATCCGATGTACGCCTCCAATCGTCGACACGAGCGACGCGCGGACGTCTTGGAGTTCTTGAAGTCGAACTATCGCGTGCAGACGATCGTCGACTACTCCGGCCTCGAACCCGACGGCATCTTCTTGGAAGGCACCGGCGCGATGGTGCTCGACCACATCTCCCGGGTGGCGTACACCGCGCGCTCGCACCGGGCGGACACGCACGTGCTCGAACGCTTCTGCACCGACTTCGGGTACGAGCCGATGGCCTTCGATGCGGTCGACTCCGACGGCGTACCCGTTTATCACACCAATGTCATCGCGTGTGTGGGCACCGAGGTCGCACTCTTCGCCCTGGAGATGATCCCGGATGTCGCACGCCGTGAGCAGGTCCGCGAGCGGTTGTCCGTACGCGGGCGTACGGTCATCGAGATCACCGAGGCGCAGGTGCGTGAGTTCGCGGGCAATGCGGTCGAGTTGACCGGTCGTACGCCCGAGGGGCACCGCAGATCCGTGCTGGCGATGTCGGCGCGAGCGCGGGCGTCTCTCACCGCCGAGCAGGTGACGGCCATCGAGCAGCATTGCGAGATCGTGGCCGTCGAGATCCCCACCATCGAACTGGCCGGAGGGTCCGTCAGATGCATGATCGCGGGCGTCCACCTGGATCGACGACCTGCGACCGGGCCGGAGCTGACCGAGGCCGTCGAGGCGATCAACGAGGACAACCCGGTGACCGCCGATGGTCGGTATGTCGACACGGCGAGCCCGGAAGCCGTCTATGACGTCGAGTCACGCGCCGAGGAGTTCTCACCGGACCTGCTCAGCGCCATCCGCGCGGCGATCGGGGAGGAGCGCGTCGTACACACGCTCGGGCATCATCGGCCCAACACCATCGTCGAACTCGGACCGTCCGGCATCCTCGTAGAGAACGAACGCACCCAGAACCGCGGTGCTGGGCCGCAACTCGTGCCCGCCTGGATGTTCGAGAGTGCCTGGCAGGCGCTGCGCGAACACGGCCGTCTGAGCAACCGAGAACTGCTCGCCAGCGACGACCTCAACATCAAACGCTCGTCCTTCGTGTGCGCGGTCCTCGCCAAATTGCCGGAAGTCGAGGTGGTCGGGACCAGTCCCGTGGTCCTGGAGCGAGTCGTCCGCCAGACCCCGTGACCGGGCCTTCACCCAGTCTTCACGGGGGCGCTCTGGTCTGGCTGGGCGGACCCTGGCAGGATCGGGGCCATGGCTGCATGGGCACATCTGGAGATCAACGTCGATGACAACGGCAACGTCGAGGTCAGCGGCTATAACGCCGACCCCGAGGGCATCGTGGACGGCGCCGAGTCTTGGGAGGACCTCCTCAGCATGCTCGGTGAGGGCGGCTGGGAGTTGGTCCAGGTCGTGCCCGACGATGACATGACCTACTGGTTCAAAAAGCAGGTCTGACCGCACGACTGATGAGTGACGAGGACCGACTCGAAGACGCTCTCGACGACCTCGCCGCGCAGGGCTGGGACGTCACTCGCGAGGGCGACCGCATCGTGCACATCCGGGGCACCTTCGCCAACCCCGAGCGCATCGCGCTGACGGCCATCGGCAAGATTGCGGAGCAGGACCTGCTCGTGTACGCGGCCAACCGCCACGGCAGTTGGGCGCTGGCCGGGTGGAAGCGGCCGGATTCGGTGATGTTGACGTACGCCGGTGTCAGCGTGCGCTGGCGTCATCGTCGTCTGCCTGACCACGTGCCACCGCACGGTGCGAATTTCATGTCGGGTCAGCCGTCGCCCTACGACATCACCACCAAGCCCAAGCACCTGGAGACCCCGGAGGCACGCGCGGTGTTGAGTGCGCTCGGCGCCGATGAGGACTGGCTCGCCGACCTGCTCGGGGAAGCCGCTCGTACGAAGGAGGCAGCGCGGCTCGCCGCGGCTGTCGCCGCACGCGAGTCAGCGCCCGCCCGAGCAGCGCGACCGCGCACCCCGCGTCCCAGCACTTCTCGCCCGGCTCCGAAGCCCGAGCCCCAGGTGGCGGTGTGCCCGCGCTGCTTCATGCAACTCAGTGCCACGGGTGTGTGCGGCAACTGCGACTGAGGCGGCCCACGAGCGCGTGACGCGGGCCAGTCATCTCACCTTGACGAGCATCCCACGTCGGGTCATCTCGCCGGCTGCGGAGACGACGACCACTGCGACGCGGACCACGTCACCCTTCCTGGCCTTGGCCAACCGGGTGCTCACCTGGAGTCGACCTGCCGAGGTTGCGGGCCGACTCGTACGTCCCTTCGCGATCTTCCGACCACCGCGGGTCACCTGCCAGGTGACGTTGAGGTAGGCGGCGTCCCCGGTGGCTCGCGTGCGCGTAGCGGTGACGGAGATGCGTCGTGTGGTGGCTTTGGCGCGGATGCGTTTGGCGACGGTGCTGCCCTTGCGCGGGGTAATCCGGGTGGGTTTGCCGTTGACCTTGACGGTGGCGTGTCCAGTGGCGTCGAAGGTCTTGGCGGGCAGGGTGAGACGGTCGCCCCTACCGAGGGCGAGTCGGCCAAGTCGTACGCGTAGGGGGTCACGGCCGCCGAGCAGATCGAGGTTGATCTTCCCGCTGCCGCGAGTGGCGAGGATGGTGAAGGCATTGGCGGTGTGCTGGACTTTCAGGGCCAGTCCGGCCGGGATCGCGAGGTCGACCGTACGACTGTCGTGCGCCGCGTCGGTGATCAGCAGCGAGCGACTCGCGCCCTTCGGGGCCGTGACCGTGCCGTCGGCGGTCACGGTCAACTGCTGGGCACCAGTGGCGCTCAACGTGACGCTGGCCCGGCCTCGGGTGAGGCTGACCGCCTGCGGTCGCGTGCCAGGGGGCAAGACCACGGTGAGCGGAAGCGTGGAGGTGCCGCTGAACGACGGCGCTTCGGCGAATCCCATTCCGCCGACTCGATAACCGGTCGTCATGCCGGGCACGGCACGTCCGTGCGGACTCGTGAGTCGGGTGCCGGAGCTGGTCGACGACGCACTGAAACCTCCCGAGCCTGACGGCTTGGCGGTGAATTCGTTGGGTAGCTCCAACGTGCCCGGCTTGGGGAACTTTGCGGGATCCCACAAGTTCAGGCTGTCCGCCTTGCCCCACGTGACGGTGTTCATGGACACCTTGCCGTCGACGTTGCTGATCACGTAACGCTCAGTGCTGATGGCGTGGTTTTCGCCAGCGCGGAACGGCCGGTTGGAATCGATCGCCGAGAGGACGATCTGGTTCGCGGCGACCGACCAGTCGGTGATCCGGACTATGTGTCCACCTCTGCCGCCGTTGGTGTCGAACCAGAAGCCAAGCCAGAAGTCGTGGTCCTGTGGGAGTGTCTTGAAGGCGTTCGCAAAGACCTGATAGTCGCTGCCCTCCGCCACGATCGCCGGTTTGACCGAGGGTGACGACTGGCTCAACTGACCCTGTCGCAACGCGGCCCTCAGCCGATCATTGAGTTCCCACCCGTGGGTCATCGTGAAGTTGTTGGCTGCGTCCACGATGCCGTCGTCGGCAAGGGCGTTGCGCGAGACCCAGCCCGACTCCAGGGCCGAGCTCAAGGAGGCGAATCCGAAGCAGTTGCCGCCACTGCCGTATTTGGAGAACGACTTGGTCCACAACTCGTACTTCACCGGGTCGATCTCGCAGAAGAACACGTGACACGTCACGAATCGATCGCCGAACACGGCATACCAGTCGCTGAACGGCGCTGATTCGGAGAAGTTGGCGGCTTGGAAGCCCGAGGTAGAGCGCGGGACCTGGATGGTCAACGGTTTGTCATAGCTCAGCGCTATCTTGCCGTTGAGGCTGGTCAGGCTCAGACCGAGGTCGAGACCGCTCTTGCCAGACGTCGCATCGAACGGCACCTGCACAAACGCATGATCGGGGTCGGACGGATCGCCAGTCACGGGGACGGGGTTGCTGTTGCCGACCTTGATGGTCCCGTCGAAGCAGAGGTTCTTGCCCGTGAGGCGAAGCTGGCTGCCGGGCAGACCCCAACGCGGAACTGAGCGCCGAGGCGTGTCGTCGATCTTGCTGTACGAGATCTCCTGGACCAAGTCGATGCTCGACGCAACGGCCTGCGCCCAAGCCCCGAGCCCGAAACTCTGCCCGCCCGGCACACCGCTGACGTAGGCCGCCAGATGGCTCCCGGCTGACCAGGACAGCGGGTAGGTGGCGGTGCCGCCCGAGGCCGGGAGCGGCTGAGAAACCAGCACCTGGCCGCTGTCGTTGGTCACCATGAGTCGTTCCGCAGGCAGCGGGGGAGTGTCGGAGGCCGGCACGGTCACACTCACTGTGGTCGGGGTGGGAGCACACGGCGAGAGCGGCACGGCTGCTGACTCCGCGATGCCCCACCACGCCTTGTCGCGGGTGGTCGCACCGGCGGTGAGTTTGAGGGCGTACGGCTCGATCACCGACACGGGGACACTGCCGATGGCCTGGCCCGCTGCACTCAAGGTCACGGTCTGGTTCGTATTCACGGCCGTGTCGCTGGCCACCGTGTAGACGAGTTTCGTGGTGCTGGCGTCGGGGTTAGTCTGCGACGTCCTGGTGAAGGTCAGGCCATAACCGGAGAGGGCGAACGACGCGGGTCGCACCGCGCCGAAGCGGTAGCGCACATAAAAGGTCAGCGAGCCGGTGTAATGGTCACGCATCGTCAGCGGACCCGCGGCCATCGCCGTCACGGACGGTGCGGGTTGGCCCGAGGCTGCGAAGGTCAAGTCATCCAGGTGCAGGTCCGTCGCCGTCGTGGGGGTCACTAGCACGTCGCGGCACGGCACCGTGCCGCAAGTCACCGTGAAGCTTCCCCGTGAGTGTGTGCCCAGGTCGACGGGGACCAGCGTGCCGCCGCGGTCGGTGAGCCCGTAGACCTTGACATCCTCGGCCGTGGTCATCGAGATGCTGGTCTGCAGGGCGGCGAAAGTCGCACAGAAGGTTGCCGGTGACGTGTGGCTCGACGCGTACGCATAGTGCGGCATCGACGGCGGCAACGTGGTGCCCGCCGCCCGGTTCGACGCGCTGACACTGGAGCACGCGCTGCGCCCCGCGAGTGCGAGTGTGCGTGAGTTTGCCGTGAAGGACGACAGACCCAGCGCCTGGTACTGCGTGGTGAGCGCGGTGCCCGAGGCGACGTCGTCGAAGTCAGCCGTCACCGTGACGGCAGCGTGGGCGGGCGCCATGATCGACAGCCCGGCGAGCACGAGCGCCGCGACCAGAACATGCCGAAGGCGGGGGGAGAAGTTGGCGAACATTCAGGACACCTTCACGCTCAGAGAGCGACTCGACACGTCACCGGTCGCGGACAGGGGCCGGGACGGCGAGTCGTGTCCGCAAGGCCGGTCACGACCCACAACATCGCGATCAGGACACGCAACCTTGTCGCCATGCGCCACTTCCCATCAGCCGAAACACCAGGGCCGATTCTGGACAGTAGGTCCCGAGAGCGCGGGCTCGCATGACCCACTCGGGTCATCTCGATCTAGTCCGTCCGGGTCAGGGACGCGCCGATCTCTTAACGGGTACGTCGTTGCCACTGGGTGGCTTCCAGGCACCCGCTAAGCGCGGCGAGCCCCGGCCACCGCGTGCGTGACCGGGGCTCACCCTTCGGCAGCGGCTACGCCGCTACCTCCGGGCTCACTCCTCACAGGTCGTGTTGAACGACGACCTGTTTGCGGGCCTCACCCTTCGGCAGCGGCTACGCCGCTACCTCCGGGCTCACTCCTCACAGGTCGTGTTGAACGACGACCTGTTTGCGGGGCTCACCCTTCGGCAGCGGCTACGCCGCTACCTCCGGGCTCACTCCTCACAGGTCGTAATACAACTCGAACTCGTGCGGGTGCGGCCGCAACGCGACCGGCTGGATCTCGTTCGTCCGCTTGTAGTCGATCCAGGTCTCCAGCAGGTCGGGCGTGAAGACGCCGCCCTGCAGCAGGTAGTCCTGGTCCTCTTCGAGCGCGGTGAGCACCGCGTCAAGGCTGGCGGGCACCGTCGGGATGCTCGCGTGCTCGTCGGGCGGCAACTCGTACAGATCCTTGTCGACCGGCTCGTGCGGCTCGATCTTGTTCTTGATGCCGTCGAGTCCGGCCAGCAGCATCGCCGAGAAGGCGAGGTACGGGTTGGCCGACGGGTCGGGGCAGCGGAACTCGATCCGCTTGGCCTTCGGGTTCGAGCCGGTGATCGGGATGCGGATACACGCCGAGCGGTTGCGCTGCGAATACACCAGGTTGACCGGTGCCTCGAATCCCGGCACGAGCCGGTGGTACGAGTTCACCGTCGGGTTGGTGAACGCCAGCAGCGACGGGGCGTGCTTGAGCAGGCCGCCGATGTAGTAGCGCGCCATGTCCGACAGCCCGGCGTACCCGGTCTCGTCGTAGAACAGCGGCTCGCCCTCGTTCCAGATCGACTGGTGGCAGTGCATGCCCGAGCCGTTGTCGCCGAAGATCGGCTTGGGCATGAAGGTCGCGGTCTTGCCGTTGCGCCAGGCGACGTTCTTGACCAGGTACTTGAACTTCATCACGTCGTCGGCGCTCTTGGTCAGCGTGTCGAAACGCCAGTTGATCTCCGCCTGGCCCGCCGTGCCGACCTCGTGGTGGGCGCGCTCGACGAGCAGTCCCGCCTTCTCCATCTCGATGACGATCTCGTCGCGCAGGTCGCCGAAGTGGTCGTACGGGGCCACGGGGAAGTAGCCACCCTTGTACTTCACCTTGTAGCCGCGGTTGTTGTTCTCCGAGCCCGAGTTCCAGGCGCCGGCCTCGGAGTCGATGTGATAGAAGCCGGCATTGGCCTTGGTCTCGAAGCGCACCGAGTCGAAGACATAGAACTCAGCCTCCGGCGCGAAGTAGACCGTGTCACCGATGCCGGTGCTCGCGGCGTACGCCTCGGCCTTGCGGGCGATGTTGCGCGGGTCGCGAGAGTACGCCTCGCCGGTGATCGGGTCGTGCACGAAGAAGTTGACGACCAGCGTCTTCGAGGCACGGAACGGGTCGAGGTAGGCCGTCGTCGGGTCCGGGAAGAGCGCCATGTCGGACTCGTGGATCGTCTGGAAACCGCGCACCGAGGAGCCGTCGAAGCCGAGGCCGTCATCGAAGACGGACTGGTTGAAAGACGAGACCGGCACCGTGAAGTGCTGCATCACACCCGGCAGGTCGCAGAACCGTACGTTGACCATCTCGACGTCTTCGTCCTTGATGTACTTCAGCAGCTCGTCGCTATTTGCGAACATTCGTTCCTCCTTGGCCGAATCAACCCCGGCCGCGCCAATGGCTTGCAAGATGCCGGCGCGACTCTGCGTCGGTGCAACGACTCTAAGCAGCGCCAGTTTCTCGACCGTATCCCGAGTGTTTCGGCCATGTAACAAGTGGTCCGAGTCCACGACCGACTCCAGGCGGGTCGATCACCCGGCGCCAAGTAGGGTCACCGATCGTGACTGCTCAATCTCCGCAACGGCACGCCCAGACCTCGTGGGGCAGGCGCGTCCTGGCGCTGTGCGTCGACTGGCTGGCCAGCACGCTGATCGTGGTCGGCGTCATCGGCATCGGCGGCTGGAGTGATGACAACCTTTCGGGCTTCTATACCCTGGGCGTCTTCCTCGCGCAGAGCACCGTGCTGACCGCGCTTCTGGGCGGCTCGTTCGGCAAGTTGTTGACACGGCTGCGAGTCGTACGAGCCGACGGCAGCGGGCGTCCCCCCGACCCGCTGCGGGCGCTGTTGCGACAAGCGATGGTCTGTCTGGTCATCCCGCCTTTGGTGTTTCGCCCTGACGGGCGCGGCCTGCATGATCTGATGACGGGTACCACGACTGTCGCCTTTCGGCCCGCTGAGTAATCTGACCGCATGCTGGTGCCTTCACGACGTACGCGGCTGCGTGTTCTCGCCGCGACTCCGCTGCTGCTTGCCTCGCTCACTGCCTGTGGCGGGGGTGGTGTGAGCAACGACGAGTTCTTGTCGAAGATGCGCGAGGGCCTGACCGCCATGGACACCGCGCACACGACCATGTCGATGGAGGGCCAGGCGTTCGAAATGACTGCCGAGGGCGACATCGACTACACCCAGGACCCGGTCTCGATGGACATGAAGATCAAGAACTCCGGTGCGTCCGGCGACGTGGTGACAGACGTACGCCTTATCGACGGCATCATGTATATGAGTTCACCTGACTCGACCGGCGGCAAGTTCTATCGCCTTGACCCCAAGGACCCGAACAACCCCTTGGCCGGCCAAGGCGACATCTCCGAGCAGATGGACCCCGCCAAAGCCGTCGACCGGTTCTCCAAGGGCCTGGAGAAGGTCGAACTCGAGGGCACGGAGCAGGTCAACGGTGTTGAGGCCGATCACTATGTCCTGACCCTGGATCCGGGCAAGATCAGCGGTCTCCCCACCGCAGACGGGGTGCAGCTTCCGGAGAAGTTGGCCTGCCACGTGTGGCTCGACGACAAGAACAGAACGGTCAAGGTCGAGATCAACCTCGGCGAGACTCTCGGCACCACCGAGATGACCTCCGGCGACTTCGACGCCCCGGTGAAGATCGAGGTGCCTTCGGCTGATCAGATCCTGTCGCCCGAGGCGCAATAGGCCGTCGGGGTAGTCCAGTGCAAAATGGCGGCATTTCCTTGCCGGACACGACCATTTCGCACTGAACTACGCAAACCGGCCTCGGTCAGCGACCGCGGAGGTTGCCGCGCTGGCCCTTCATCGACGTCGGGATCGGACCCTTCGGCAGTGGGATGTTGGCCTTGCGAGCATCGACGGCCTTGAGCCGGTTGAGCACGTCGGTCATCTGGGCCGGTTCGATGCCCTTGGGCAACTTCTGGATCATCGCGGCCAACTTGGGCAGCGGCACCAGACCGTCGCCGTTGCCGACGATGAAGTCGTGGATCGGCGTGTCAGCGGCGACGCGCTCGTACTTCTTCTTCTCGGCGACCAACAGCGCGGACAGGCGGCGCGGGTCGCCCTCGCCGACCAGCACGATGCCGGGTTTGCCGACCACGCGGTGTACGAGGTCCTGCTGCTTGGTGAACGCGACGGCGTTGTCGACCTGCCACCCACGCTTGAGCATCGTCAACGTCGCGGCCGCGGCACCCGGGCGACCCTCGAGTTGGGCGTACGCCGCCTTCTGTGCGCGGCGCGAGAACACCAGCAGGGCCAACAGCATGCCGACCATGAACGCGCCGACGCCGGTGATGATCCAGTCGAAAACGCCGCCGCGCGGTGGAATCAGCCAGAAGAGGCCGCCGCCTAGGGCCGCACCCAGCACGAACGCGCCAAGGATCCACCACGGCAATGCCGGATCGGTCTGCTTGGCCATCCGGTAGCTCTGGGTGAACTGCTTGCGCCGGCTCAGGTCCTGGGAGTTCGACATGTGGGTGCTTTCTCGCTGTGCGGGGATCAGACGGTCGCGCGGGCGCGCTTGTCCATCGCCTGACCGTACAACCGACCGGCGCGGTAGGACGAACGCACGAGGGGGCCGGACATGACCCCTGAGAAGCCGACTTCCTCGGCCTCGGCGGCCAACTCGACGAACTCCTCCGGCTTGACCCATCGCTCGACCGGATGGTGTCGAGCAGAAGGACGCAGGTATTGCGTGATCGTGATCAACTCACAACCCGCCGCATGCAGGTCCACGAGGGCCTGGGAGACCTCCTCGCGGGTCTCGCCCATCCCGAGGATCAGGTTCGACTTCGTCACCAGACCAAAGGCCCGCGCCTGGGTCAAGACATCGAGCGATCGGTCATAGCGGAAGGCCGGTCGGATCCGCTTGAAGATCCGGGGCACCGTCTCCAGGTTGTGTGCGAGCACCTCGGGACGAGATTCGAACACCTCCAGCAGGAGGTCGGGGACACCGTTGAAGTCGGGGATCAGGTTCTCGACGCCGGTGTCCGGGTTGAGTTCGTGGATCGCTCGTACGGTTTCGGCGTACAGCCAGGCGCCGCCGTCCGGGAGATCGTCACGCGCGACCCCGGTAATGGTGGCGTACTTGAGTTGCATCTTCTGCACCGACTCCGCCACCCGGCGAGGCTCGTCGCGGTCAAGGGGCTGCGGTCTTCCGGTGTCGATCTGGCAGAAGTCACAACGCCGGGTGCACTGGTCACCGCCGATGAGGAACGTGGCCTCCCGGTCCTCCCAGCACTCGAAGATGTTGGGGCATCCTGCCTCTTGGCAGACGGTGTGCAGCCCCTCGCCCTTCACCAGTCCCTGGAGTTCTTTGTACGCCGGCCCCATCTTGGCCCGGGTCTTGATCCACTCCGGCTTTCGTTCGATGGGCGTCTGCGAGTTGCGAACCTCCAGTCGCAGAAGCTTGCGGCCATCGGGGCTGGGGGACTGGGTCACAAGGACTGAGTCTACGGGTGAGGCTGCGCTGACCCCGGTCGACGTTGTGCTGACTGGCTGTCAGGGCACGTCGCGGCGGGCGAAGGATGCCAAGGATGCGCAGACAGAGGCGACGACGATCGTGGCAAGGTAGGTTGCGGCGTTCCACAAGGACAGGGTCTTCATCCCCGTGCAGGCCTGGTCGCCGGTTGCCTCGTCGTACGTGCACATCACCTCGCGGCCCTGGACGTAATAGTCGGCGCCGTGTTGTAGCCAGGCTGTCAGGTTGACGGTGGGCAGCCAGCGTTCGTTGGTGCCGCCGAGCGGCAGCGCCATGATCACCATCGAGCCTGCGACTGCGACGGCGAACAGGATGCCGAGGGTGGCCACCGTGCTGCGAAAGAGCATCGTGAGGGCGAAGCCCAGGATCGCTGCGAGCGCGACCAACACCACGCCACGCAGGACGAGTCCGTCGACTTTGGCCCACACCGCGGGCGGCGTCTCGATCACATGCGTGCCCATAGGGGGAATGCTTGCGCATTTGGGACGATCCAGATGTGAACCGCGCCGAAGTTCAGGGTCGCGTCAGGGTGAGCCCGGAGTGACCAGAGCAATCCGGGGCGTGCGCCCGGGCTCTGGCCGCGCCTCATAGTCGGGCGTCGGGGTGAATGGCTGCCAGTCGAGATAGCGCGCCAGTGCGGCCTCGACGCGCGGGGCCACCTCGACGGTCGTCAGGTCGTGGCCCAGCTCGTGGGTCAAGGAGGTGACGCCTGCGTCCGCGATCCCGCAGGGTACGAAACGGTCGTACCACCCCAGGTCCACATCGCAATTGATCGCAAACCCGTGCATCGTCACGCCGCGGCTCACCCGGATGCCGATCGCGGCGATCTTTCGCTCCGGGCCGGTCTCGTCGGCTTGCAACCACACTCCCGAACGCCCAGGCACCCGAGCCGTGGTGACCCCGAACGTCGCGCACGCCTGGATCAGCGCCTCCTCCAGACGGCGTACGAAATCCACCACCTTCACGTGATCGGGGAGCCGAACGATGGGATAGCCCACAAGTTGGCCGGGCCCGTGGAAAGTGATCTTGCCGCCCCGGTCCACGTCGATGACCTTCGCGCCCCCCGGGTCGACGGGGATCTCGTGAGCGTCGGTGCGCTTGCCACAGGTGAAGACGGGCGGGTGCTCCAAGAACAGCACGGTGTCGGGGGAATCCCCAGCAACGACGCCGGCGTGCACCTCGCGCTGGATCTCCCAGGCGGCCTCGTAGTCGACCAGGCCGAGGTGGCGTACGTCCATCCGTTCACCCTAGCCCGACCCCATGTCTACCCCGGCGCACTCACGCGCTGCACGACCCACCCGGAATCGAGCGGGCGCAACTCCACGAGCTGCTCTTGAGCATGCGTCTGGGGCAATCGATGGGTCCTGCCGTCACGCTCGCGGATCTGGATCGGCAAGGTCCTGCTGGTCACTCGAGCCACCAGCCGCTCGGACGTACGCACCCTCAGCCGGAAGGAGAGGACCTGCACGCGCAGATCCTCGACGACCAGCCCCCGGCGCAGGTAGCGACGCAGCAGTCGGGTGTCGGCCTGCCCGGCACCCGGGGCGTACAGGCGTCGCAAAGCCCGCACATCGCCTGCCCGCCAGGCAGCAGACCGCGCCTCCAGCCAGGCCGAATAGGTGTCGAGCGCAGGAGGTGGCGTCGAAGTGACAGAGACGCTGGGCGTGCCCCTCGACGCCAGCTTGGGGACGGGTTCGTGCCCGCACCCCGTCAGCAGTACACCCGTAAGGCAGATCCCTAGAAGCCAACGCATCCCCGCAGGATGCCCGGAACTCGGCGACGCCGTCGGCTCTATCCACAGGCCCTATCTGAGGGCGGTGCGCAGCACGCTCTCGATATCGGGGTCGGCGAACTCGAAGCCGGCGTTCAGCAGCGCCTCGGGGGTCGCGTCGATCGAGCCGAGGAGTTCGGGGGACAGGTGACCAGCGGCGAGTTTCAGGGCCAGGGCGGGCACCGGCACCAGAGCGGGACGGCGTACGGCTCGCGCCAACGCCGCGGTGAACTCCGCGTTGGTCGGGACCTCGGGCAGGCACAGGTTGACCGGTCCGGTGACCTCGTCGTGGGTGGCAAGGAATGCGACCGCGGCCAGCCAGTCGCGCAACGAGATGACCGGGAATCGTTGCTGGCCGTTCCCGAGCCTGCCGCCGAGCCCGGCCCAGAAGAGCAGGCGCAATTGCTTCAACGGTGACGAGTCCTTGTCGAGGACGGGGGAGGTGCGTAGGTGGATCACGCGCGCGCCGGCCGCCCGCGCGGGGTCTGCTGCCGACTCCCATTCGCGCGACACGAAGGTCAGCAGCGCGTCGCCTTCGCTGTCGGAACGTTCGGTGACCTGGCGCTCGCCGTGGCCGTACCACGCCACGCCGCTTCCGGCCAGGAACGCAGGTGACTTCGTGGACGTGCGCGCCGCCCGGGCCACCGAAAGCGCCAGCAGGCGGGTCGTGCTTACTCGCGACGTACGCACCTCGTGGGCCCACTTCTTCGAGTGGACGTTGCCGATCAGCGGCGCACCGGCGAGATTGACCACCACGTCACTCGCGGCGATCAGTGCGTCGTCGATCTCCCCGGCGTACGGATCCCACTGCGACTCGGCGTCGGATCGTGCTTGCCGGCGGACCAGCCGGGTCACGCTGTGGCCCTGACCGGTCAGGTGCTCGGTGAGTCTGGTCCCGAGGAACCCCGAGGCTCCCGCGATCACGAAGTGCATGGACCTCATCCTGCCCCGGTCGTCAAACGGTGGAGTCCGGCCAGACCAGGCTGGCCCGCCGGCTCAGCCGGCCAGGTGCGACCACTGCGCGGCAAGGTCGCGCCACGTCCCGCTCGCCGCGATCTTGCCATTGCGCAGTACGACCACTCGGTCCGCGCGGGACAGGGCCGCCTGCTTGCTGGTCGACCCGACGACGGTGCTCCCCGCAGCCCGAAGCGAGTCCCAAAGTTCCACCTCGGTCGCGGCGTCGAGGGCCGACGAGACATCGTCGGCCAATAGCACCTCGGCCTCGCAGGCCAGGGCGCGCGCGAGAGCGAGACGTTGCACCTGCCCCCCAGACAGGCGTACGCCGCGATGCCCGACGAGGGCATCGGGCCCACCCGCCTCGGCGACGTCTCGATCGAGTCGGGCAATCCGAATCGCCGGTCCGATCTGGCGATCCGCGTGGTCCAGTCCGATGTTGCCCGAGAAGGTGCCCGAGAGTACGCGGGGGACCTGTTGGACCAGGGCGACCCGACGCGGCCGCAGTTCGATCTCGCGGTCGGTGATCTCGCGACCGTTCCACGCGATCGAACCGGTGCTGCTCACCAGGCCCGCGAGGGCTCCGAGCAGGCTCGACTTCCCGGAGCCGACCTGCCCGATCAGCAGCACGAGCTCCCCGCGGCGCACGTCGAGGTCGACATCGCTGACACCGATCGTCCCGTCGTCATGAATAGCGCTCAGGCCGCGCAGACTCAGCACCTCAAGGCGGTCGTCCGCCCCGGAATCTGGCAAGGGCGCGGCACCGTGGGCCAGATCGACGCCCGCGGGCAGGCGGGTGATCGACCCGCCACCCGCGAGCAGGCTGGTCGCGTCGATCCACGCCCGGGTGCCGGGGGCCTCGGTCACGACCGATCCGGCGACGCGGCCGAACCATCCAAAGCCGCTGACGGCGCTGGAGACCAACAGCGTCGTCGCCAGGCCCCACCAACCCTGCACCAGGCCCACCCACGCCGCGACGACGCCACCTTGCACCATCACCACGGGCACGCCGTCGAGCAGCGCCTGGATGCGATGCTCACGCACAGCCGCCTCGACGCGACCGGAATCGACGGCCCGCAGATGGGCGTGGACCGGCCTGGTGGCGGCAGCCAGTTTGACGGTACGGATGCAGTCCAGGGCCGAGACCAGGGAGCGACCGAAGTTCGCACGCGCTGCCGAGGCGGCAGCGGCGGAACGACCGGCGATCGGCCGACCGAACGCCGACGCGACCGCGGCAGAGACCATCACGGCGAGCAGAACGGCGCCCGCGAGCCAGGTCCCGGCCGCGATCGCCGGTCACGGCAACGATCATCAGCCCGTTGAGGAAGTCGACCCAGCGGTCGGCGTACCGGGTGATCCGATCGGCGTCCATCGCCCGGGCCACCGCTTCGCCGGGAGGGGTGCGGACCAGGCGGCGTTGGGTGGTCTGACCGTGCAGTACGACCGTGCGCACTCCCAACTGCACCGCGACCCACCATCGCGGATAGACCCAGAACGCCTGCGAGAGCAGCAGGGGAGCGGCAAGCAACGACACCACCAGGAGTACGACCAGAGTCCACGGTGCGTCGCCAGCCTGGAGGTCGGTCACCAGCAACCCCCACACCCAGCCGGTCAACGCACCGAACGCACCGGTCAGGGCGGAGATCAGGAAGAGACTCATTCCGAGCAGGCCCCAGCGCGGGTAGGCGGTCAGGGCGCGGAAGGTCTCCAGGCTCAGACTCGGCGTGGGCGCCAGGTCCGGCGCGGGGGGTGGAGTCGTCGTACGCCGGGCGGTGCCGATCGCATGCCCGTCAAGCCCGTCGCGCGCAGGCGCCTGCGATTGCGCTTGCTCGGTGGGGGCGGCGTCGAGAGCGTCGGTGGATCCCGAGGCCTCCAACAGGCGCCGGAACGGCCCCTCGGCGGATGCGAGAGCGGGTCGAGGGCCTTGTTGGACGACGCGACCCGCCTCCAGGACGGCGACCTGCTCGGCCCGATCGGTGGTGGAGAGCCGGTGTGCGACCAGGATGCCGGTGCGACCCGCCACCAGACGTTGGGCGGCCTGGACCACGCGTGCCTCGGTGACCGGGTCCATCCGTGCCGTCGCCTCATCCAGGACGACGACGCTCACGTCGCGCACCAGCAGGCGTGCGAACGCGACCAGTTGCTCCTCTCCCGCGGACAGACTCGTGCCCCCGGCTCCGAGCAGTGTGTCGAGCCCCTGGGGGAGGCCTGCGACCCAGGCGCGCAGACCGAGATCGTCGATCGCCCCCTCCACCTCAGTTCGTGCGACGTCCGCCCAGAGGGTGATGTTCTCCGCCAGCGTGCCGGCCACGATCTCGGTGCGCTGGGTGACGACTCCCACGCACGCGCGCAAAGCATCGAGATCCAGGTCGACCACGTCGACGCCTCCGACGAAGACCTGCCCGCGATGCGGCTCGACCGCGCGGGAGAGCAGGGACGCGAGCGTCGACTTGCCCGATCCGGTGCGTCCCACGAGAGCGCAGGTGTGTCCCGCTGGGATGGTGAGGGTGACGTCGCGCAGCGCGAAGGTGCCGGTGTCGTAGGCGAAGGTGAGATCACGGAACTCGACCGCCAAGGCGCCGGAACCGGGCTGCCTGCCGCCGACGGGTTCGGCACGGGAGCCGAGCATCGACCGCAACCGCAGCACGGCGCCGAAACCGGCCTGCAGGTCGGGCAGGTGGCGCGCGAGCAT
This sequence comes from Nocardioides sp., assembly GCA_037045645.1. Classification (NCBI taxonomy): domain Bacteria; kingdom Bacillati; phylum Actinomycetota; class Actinomycetes; order Propionibacteriales; family Nocardioidaceae; genus Nocardioides; species Nocardioides sp. The sequence continues at coordinate 1,853,169 of JBAOIH010000001.1, read as the reverse complement.
GTCGACCTGCCCGACGAAGGACGACGTCACCAGGAAAAGGGTGACGAGGTCTCCCGTGCTGAGACGATCGTTGACCACCAACGCGACGCCGGTGACCGCGATCCCGGCCAGCAGCGCGTGCAAGAGAGTGCCGGTGCGGCGGGTGATCCGGGTCTCGATCTCCAGCACGGAGCGAAGGCGGCGCAGGATCTCTGCCGCCAGGGCCGTGGAGCGACGCAGCACGTACGCCTGACCGAGACTGGTACGCATGTCGTCTCGCGCGGCGATGCCCTCCTCCATCGCGGCGGCATGGTCGGTCCAGGCCATCTCCTCTTGGACCTTGCGCTCGGAAACCAGGGGCAGCAGCGGACGCGCCACCCGCACTGCCAGATAGCCCGCAGCCGGGAAGAGGACGAAGGCCGGCCACCAGGTCACGCCCGCGATCACCCACAGCGGCAGTGCGGCGAGCAGAGTGTGCATCGCCATCCACACCGCCCAACGCAGCAGCATCCCGACCTCGTGGGTGTCGTCGTCGATGCGGTCGAGGATCTCGCCGACCGCCTGCTCGGTGAGGTCGGGGAGGGGCTGGGCCATCGCGGCGTCGAGGAGGTCCGAGCGCAGTTCGCCCTCGGCGCGATCGACCAGTACGAACCATCCGGTCTTGGCCGCGGTATCGATCAGCGCGCCTCCGATCACCAGCGCCGCCAGCACCCAGACGAGGCGGACCGAGGCGTCGTCGGCCAGGCGTCCGGCCACGACCGCGCCCAGCGATCCGGCCACGGCCCCGATCAACGAGCCGGCGTAACAGACGGCGGCAGCAGGACTGCGCAGTCTGCGCCAGTCGACCGGACGACGCTGCGCAACCGGATCGATATTCGTGGCGGTGTGCTGCGCTCGCGTCGTCGTGGTGGTCATCGCCGCACGAGATTACGCGCGTGCGCCGACTCTGGTCACCTGCTTAACCGGCGAGTCGGTCGTGAGGCAAATGACTGTGCCCGGGTCGTACGCCGACGACCCGGGCACAGTGGCGATCCAGGTGATCAGACCTCGAACTGGCCCGACTCCAAGCGCTTCTTCACGTCCGCGAGGAAGCGACCGGCATCGGCACCATCGACAAGTCGGTGGTCGTACGTCAGCGCCAGGTAGACCATGTAGCGCACCGCGATCGTCTCGCCCAGGTTGGGGTCGTCGATCACCACGGGACGCTTCACCACGGCACCGGGCCCGAGGATCGCGACCTGCGGGCTGTTGATGATCGGGGTGTCGAACAGCGCTCCGAAACTGCCCAGATTGGTGATCGTGAAGGTGCCGCCCGACAACTCGTCCGGACCGATCTTGTTGGTCCGGGTGCGCTCGGCGACGTCGGCGATCTTCTTGGCGATCCCCGCGATCGACAAGTCGCCCGCGTCCTTGACCACGGGGGTCAGCAGACCCTTCTCGGTGTCGACGGCGAAGGCGATGTTCTCTCGGTCGAAGTAGGTCACCTCGCCCTTGTCGGTGTCGATCGCCGCGTTGAGCTTCGGGTGCTGCTTGAGGGTGTCGATGGCCGCCTTGGCGAAGAACGGCAGGTAGGACAACTTGACTCCCTCACGAGCCAGGAAGTCGTCCTTGACCTTCTCGCGAAGACGAGCAACGGAGGTGACGTCGACCTCCATCACCTGGGTCAGTTGAGCAGCGTTCTGCAGCGACTCGACCATGCGGGAGGCGATCACCTTGCGCAGCCGCGACATCGGCTCGGTGGTGCCACGAAGCGCGGCTGCCGCGCCGGAGACGGCACCCGACGCCGCCGCCCCACTGGGTGCGGACGACTCGGCAGGTGCCGACGCCGCAGGGGCGGCCGACTCGGCGGCCGGCTTGGCTGCCTCCTCCTTCGCCTGCGCGGCATCGAGCACGTCCTGCTTCCGGATCCGCCCGCCGACTCCCGAGCCGGTGACAGACCCCAGGTCGACACCGTGCTGTGAGGCCAGTTTGCGTACGAGCGGAGTCACATAACTGCGACCCGAGTCGTCGTCAGACGAGGATTCGGAGGCCGGCTCCGGCTTCTTCTCGGGCTCCGGCTCGGGCTCCGGCTCCTTCTCCGGCTCGGGCTCCTTCTCCGGCTCGGGCTCGGGCTCAGGCTCGGGCTCGGGCTCCGGCTCGGGCTCGGGCTCCGGCTCGGGCTCCGGCTCGGGCTTGTCGTCGCCGCCGTCACCGGAACCGATCACCGCCAACTCGGCACCGACCTCGACGGTCTCGTCCTCCTCGGCCTTGATCTCCAGCAGCGTGCCGGCCACGGGGGAGGGGATCTCGGTGTCGACCTTGTCTGTCGAGACCTCCAGCAGCGGCTCGTCCACCTCGACGTCGTCACCGACCTTCTTCAACCACCGGGTGACGGTGCCCTCGGTGACCGACTCGCCGAGCGAAGGCAGCGTGACGGAAGTGCCGGAACCACCGCCCTTGGATGAGCCGGAGGAGTCTGAGTCGGACTCGACGTCTCCCTGGTTGCTCTCGGCGGCCGGTTCGTCACGCTCGTCGGCGGGCGCCTCAGCCTCGGCGCCCGGACCGGAACCCTCGTCCGCAGCGGAAGCCTCCTCCTCCCCAGCATCGCCTGAGTCAGCCGACTCGCCCTCGTCACCGATCACGGCGAGGAGGCCGCCGACCTCGACGGTCTCGTCCTCCTCGGCCTTGATCTCCAGCAGCGTGCCGGCCACGGGGGAGGGGATCTCGGTGTCGACCTTGTCTGTCGAGACCTCCAGCAGCGGCTCGTCCACGGAGACCGAATCGCCGACCGACTTGAGCCAGCGCGTGACTGTGCCCTCGGTGACAGACTCGCCAAGCGACGGGAGGGTGACTTCGGTGGCCATGTTCGGTCCTTTGTCTCGTGGTGTGTTCAGGAATGAGCGTGCAGTGCTTTGCCGGCGAGTGCCAAGTGTGCCTCGCCGAGAGCTTCGTTCTGAGTCGGGTGTGCGTGCACCAGCGGCGCGACGTCGTCGGCGTGTGCCTGCCAGCCGTAGATGAGTTGTGCCTCGCCGATCAACTCGCCTACCCGGTCGCCGACCAGATGGATCCCGACGAGGGTGCCGTCGGGTGCCGCGACGAGTTTCACAAAGCCCTGAGTCTTGAGGATCTGGCTCTTGCCGTTGCCGCCGAGGTCGTAGGTCACAGTGGTGACGCCGCCGCCGTGAGCCTCGCGCGCCTGAGCCTCGGTGAGACCCACGGAGGCGAGTTCGGGGTGGGAGTAGGTGACGCGGGGAATGCCCGATTCGTCGAGGGCAGCAGGGTGCAACCCGGCGATCTCCTCTGCGACGAAGATCCCCTGCTGGAAGCCGCGATGCGCAAGTTGCAAGCCCGGCACGATGTCGCCGACAGCGAAGGTGGCGTCGAGATTCGTACGCAGCCTCTCGTCGGTGGGCACGAACCCACGCTCCATCGTGAGCCCCTGCTCCTCGAAGCCCAGCCCTTCTGTCGACGGACCTCGCCCGACTGCCACGAGCAACACCTCGGCCTCGTGGACGTCGCCGCCCTCGACCGTGACGCGTACGCCCGAATCGGTCTTCTCCACCGACTCGAAACGGGTCGAGGTCGAGAATTTGATGCCGCGCTTGCGGAAGGTCCGTTCCAACACCTTCGAGGACGCATCGTCTTCTGCGGCGACCAGTCGTGGCAGCGCTTCGATGAGGGTGACCTCCGCACCGAACGACCGCCAGACGCTGGCGAACTCGACACCGATGACGCCACCACCGAGCACGATCGCGGACGCGGGGACGCGGTCCAGACGCAACGCGTGCTCGGAGGTCAGGACGCGCTCGCCGTCAACTTCCAGGCCCGGGAGGCTGCGTGAGTAGGAACCCGTGGCCAGCACGAGACTGGTTCCGGTCAGCACCCGGTCACCCACGGTGACCGTGCGCGGGCCGGTGAGCTGTCCGGCACCCTCGATCACCGTGATGCCGCGAGACTTGATCAGGCCGCTGAGACCCTTGAAGAGCCGGGAGACGACGCCGTCCTTGTACTTGTTGACGCCGACCATGTCGATGCCGTCCAGGCTGGCCTTGACGCCGAACTGGGCCGCCTCGCGCGCCGAGTCCGCGACCTCGGCCGCGTGCAACAGCGCCTTGGTCGGGATGCAGCCGACGTGCAGGCAGGTGCCACCGAGGTTGCCCTTCTCGACCAGACCGACGCTCAGCCCGAGTTGAGCCGCGCGCAGCGCGCACGCATACCCGCCAGAGCCTGCGCCCAAGATCAGGACGTCGAACTGCTCGGTTTCCGGCACGCTCTTCCTTCCGCTGGCAAGTGACCTGCGTCCCATCTTTGCATCATTGCGGTGATCCGCCACCAGGGCCCGCTGGGGTGTGTGCGGCACAATCACGGCGTGGGGATCTTCGACCGCTTCCGCCGTGGGGGCGTACGCATGCGCCGACCGTCCGGAGACTCGGCGCGGACCGGGTCGACCACCGTACGCGCCTCGGATCGCGCGGACGTCGACCATCTGAATTCGTGGATCGCGCAGCGTCGCGGCGTCGAGGGTTTCGTCGAGCCGCGTACGGCGGTCAGCGACGTGACGTTGCTCCTCGTCGCGATCGACGGCGAATGGACCCGCCGCCGGGTGCCGAGCGTGAAGTGGGCTCACGACTTCTGCAACGACCACCGCGTGCCGTCCTACGACGCCGCGGTCGTGGGGATCCCGCAACGCATGCGCGACTACAACTCCCGTCAGCGCAAACGCTGAGTCAGCAGATCTTTCCGCCGAGTCAGCAGAAATCCCCGCCGAGTCAGCAGAATTTCACCGCTCGCCGAGCTGACGGGCGTACTCGATCAACGTCGCTACGCCGAAGCCGGTCGCACCTGCGGTCAGGTGACCGGTGGGGCCGCTGGAGAGGTACGCCGGTCCGGCGATGTCCAGGTGCGCCCACGGCACCCCGCCGGTGAACTCACGCAGGAAGCCGGCGGCCATCAGCCCGCCGCCCCACCGCACCCAGTCGTGCTGCAGCAGGTCGGCGATCGGCGAGGCCGCGAGCCGCTGCTCGACCTCTTCGGTGATCGGCATCGGCCAGTGCTTCTCGCCGACCCGGGTGCCTGCCTCGACCACTGCTGACACCAGGTCGTCGTCACCGAAGATGGCGCCCACGCGATCGCCGAGCGACAACGACATATGCCCGGTCAAGGTGGCGACGTCGATGATCAGGTCGGGCTCGGCCCGCGTGGCGCGCACGAGAGCGTCGGCCAAGGCGAGCCTGCCCTCTGCGTCGGTGTTGCGCACCTCCACCGTGGTGCCGTCCAACATCGTCAGGACATCGCCCGGACGAGTGGCGTCGCCGGAGATCATGTTCTCCGCCATCGGGGCGAAGGCCGACACCCGGACGGGGAGTCCGAGCCGAGCGATCGCCAACGTCGCGGTGATGACCGCGGCGGCTCCGGCCATATCGGATTTCATCGTGGGCAGGCTCGTGGCCGGTTTGATCGTCAGACCGCCTGAGTCGAACGTGATGCCCTTGCCGACCAGCGCCACATGTCGTCGAGTCTGCGCGGGGACGTACTCGATCTCCACCAGCCGCGGCGGCGCTCCCGAGCCGCGGCCCACGCCCAGGATGCCTCCGGCGCCGAGGTCCTCGAGCTGGTCCTCCTCGAGCACCCGGACGCTGAGCTTCGCTGCCTTGTCGAGGTGCTTGCGCGCATCCTCGACGGCCGTCGACGCCGCCGTCGCGAAGTCGGGCGGGCGCAGGTCGCCGGGCGGGGTGTTGACCCAGTCGCGGGTGTGCAGCACGGCCTGGGTCACGACCTCTGCACGGGTCAGCGCGTCGGCGTACGACTGCTGACGGGCGCCCCCACAGAGCAGCACCACGCTGCCGGGCCGGTCGGGCGTGGGCGTCTTGCGGTAGTCGTCGAACGTGTACGCGCCCAGCGCCCATCCCTCGGCGAGCGCCTGAATCCACTCCGATCCGTGGGTAGGCAAGGCGACCGCCACGGATGCCGCGTTGGTGATGGCGCGTGAGGCCGCACCCGCGGCCCGGCGTACGACCGCCGTGGTCACTTCGGATTCTCGTCCCAGCCCGACCAGAATGAGGAGGGGTGCGTTGATCGTGCCGGCAGTGGTGATCCGGGTGATCTCTCCGACGCCGGCTTTGACGCCCAGCGACGACAACAGCGGGCGCAGGCGTCGGCCGTACGCCTTGGCGACCTCCGCGCCACCCTCGGCGAGCTCCACGGACGCGCGCACCTGCACCACGCCGACGACCACCACGTCGGCGCGTGTTCTGGCGGGGTTGGCGCTACGCAGCGAGAAGGAGGTCACGCACGCGACAATACGGGGGAAGAGGCGAGTGCGATCAGGTGGTTAGATCGGACCATGGCCGAGCTGAAGACCTCTCCCGTCCACGACCGACACGTGGCGCTGGGCGCCAAGTTCGCCGAGTTCGGCGGGTGGTCGATGCCGCTGGAATACCCCACGGGCATCGTCAAGGAGCACACCGCCGTACGAGAGTCGGTAGGCATCTTCGACGTGTCCCACCTCGGCAAGGCGATGGTCACCGGCCCCGGCGCCGCGGACTTCATCAATGCGACGCTGTCCAACGACCTGACCAAGATCCGGCCCGGCAAGGCGCAATACACGCTGTGCCTCGACGACGCGACCGGTGGCATCGTCGACGACCTGATCGCCTACTTCCACGACGACGAGCACGTGTTGCTGGTGCCCAACGCGGCCAACACCGCCGAGGTCGTACGCCGCTTGCAGGCCCAGGCGCCCGAGGGCCTCAAGATCGTCGACCATCACGAGCACTTCGCGGTCTTCGCGGTGCAGGGCACCAAATCCGACGAGGTGCTCACCAAGATCGGGCTGCCGGTCGGACACGAGTACATGTCGTTCGTCGAGTCGGAGTTCGACATCGACGGTGAGTCGTCGGGCACCGAGCACGGCGGCGTCGTGGTGTGCCGTACGGGCTACACCGGCGAGCGCGGCTATGAACTGATCGTCGCCAACGCGCTCGCAGGCCCCCTGTGGGACGCCCTGCTCGCTGCGGGCGAGGAGTTCGCGATCCTGCCGTGCGGCCTGGGATCGCGCGACACGTTGCGCACCGAGATGGGCTATCCGTTGCACGGCCAGGACATCTCCTTGGACACCAACCCGGTCGAGGCCAACCTCTCGTGGGCGGTCGGCTGGAAGAAGGAAGCCTTCTGGGGTCGCGACAAGGTGACGGCGGTCAAGGAGGCGGGGCCGACGCGCAAGTTGCGGGGACTGCTCTCCACCGGCCGCGCGATCCCGCGACCTGGCATGGGAGTCACGCTGACCTCCGACGTGCCCTTGGGAGACATCACCTCGGGCACGTTCTCGCCGACGTTGAAGAAGGGGATCGGGCTGGCGTACGTCCCTGCCAACATTCACCCCGAGGCCGAGCTCGGCGTCGATGTGCGCGGCCGACGTGAGATCTTCGAGAGCGTCAAGCTGCCCTTCGTCGACACGTCTGTACGCGAGTCCTGATGCTGCCCGAGCAGCCGCAAACCTTTCGCGAACCCACGGCGCCGGAGCGTCCGTGGTCGTGGCGTCATCTGGATGCCGACGGGGCAGAGGTCGACCTGGACGAGGCGTTGGCGCGTCAGCGGTTCGTCTCCCAGGCCGATGCAGAGTCCTGGATCGGAGAGGTCTGGGAGGAGTTGCGCGATCAGGGCGTCGACGGTGTGACCCTGCTGGAGGTCGACCGCGTGGTCTACGGCCCGATGTCACTGCACGCCTGACACCTGAGGGGACTGGCGAGGCGGCGCGCTACGGTCCGTAGCATGCGTCACTTCAGTCAGGTCGATGTCTTCGGTTCGGGCCCGCAGTCGGGCAATCCGTTGGCGGTGGTGCACGACGCGGAGGGGCTGACGACCGAGGAGATGCAGCGCTTCGCCCGGTGGACCAACCTGTCGGAGACGACGTTCCTGCTGCCGCCCACCACGGCCGGGGCGGACTACCGCGTGCGGATCTTCACCCCTGCGATGGAGTTGCCGTTCGCGGGACATCCGACTCTCGGCTCGGCGCACGCGTGGTTGGTCGCGGGCGGTCGGCCCCAGCAGCCCGACCTGCTCGTACAGGAGTGCGGCGTCGGACTGGTGCGCGTACGCCGTGGTGAGCAGTTGGCCTTCGCGGCTCCGCCTCGTACGCGATCGGGTCCGTTGGACGACGCGACCCTGGCGCGCGTGGCACGTGCGTTGCGGGTCGCCCCGGAGGCGATCGTCGAGCACGAGTGGCTGGTCAACGGTCCGGAGTGGATCGGCGTTCGTCTGTCCGGTGCGGCCGAGGTGCTCGCCCTGACCCCCGACTTCACCGCGTTCGACGGCATGGACATCGGGGTGGTCGGGTTGCGCTCCGGCATGAGCGATTCGGCGATCGAGGTGCGCGCGTTCATCCCGGTCGACGGCTTCGCCGAGGACCCCGTCACGGGCTCGCTCAATGCCGCGATCGCGCAGTGGCTGATCGGCAACGGCACACTCCCGCCCTCGTACGTCGCCTCGCAGGGCACGCTGCTCGGGCGCCGAGGTCGGATCCACATCGAGTCCGACGGCGCCGAGATCTGGGTGGGCGGCGAGACCACGATGACCGTCGCGGGGACCGTCAGGTTGTGACCTGGCGGGCCGACTAGAGTCGGATCCCATGCGGGCCTACCTCGATCTTCTCCAGCGCATCCTCGACGAGGGCACGGAGAAGAGCGACCGTACGGGCACCGGCACGCTGAGCGTCTTCGGTCATCAGATGCGCTTCGACCTCACCGAGGGCTTTCCGCTGGTCACGACCAAGAAGGTGCACACCCGCTCGGTGATCGGGGAACTGATCTGGTTCCTGCGCGGCGACACCAACGTGACGTGGCTGCAGGAACGCGGCATCACCATCTGGGACGAGTGGGCCGACGAGAACGGCGACCTGGGGCCGGTGTACGGCTCGCAGTGGCGCTCCTGGCCGACTCCGGACGGCCGCCACGTCGACCAGATCGCCCGCGTGATCGAGTCGATCCGGACGAACCCGGACTCGCGGCGCCACATCGTCTCGGCCTGGAACGTCGCCGAGGTCGACGACATGGCGCTTCCGCCGTGCCACACGCTCTTCCAGTTCTATGTCGCCGACGGGGGCTTGAGTTGCCAGCTCTATCAGCGCTCGGCCGACACCTTCCTCGGTGTGCCGTTCAACATCGCGTCGTACGCCCTGCTCACCCACATGGTCGCCCAGGTGACCGGCCTGCAAGCGCGTGAGTTCGTCCATACGCTCGGCGACGCACACCTCTATCTCAACCATGTCGACCAGGCGCGCGAGCAGTTGAGCCGTGAGCCGCGACCCCTGCCGCGGCTGGTGCTCGATCCTTCCGTCACCGCGATCGACGGCTTCGATCTGGAGCACGTACTGATCCAGGACTATGACCCGCACCCGGCCATCAAGGCCCCGATCGCAATCTGATGAGCAAGCGGATCGCGCTGGTCGCGGCGTACGCCAGGAACCGGGTCATCGGCCGCGACGGGGACATCCCCTGGCACCTGCCGGCGGACTTCGCACACTTCAAACGCGAGACGCTGGGGCACACGCTGGTGATGGGGCGTGCCACGTACGACTCCATCGGGCGGCCGCTCCCGGGACGCCGCACGATCGTGATCACCCGAGACGAGAATTGGACCGCCGGGGAGTACGCCGACGCCGTGGTCGTGGCGCACTCCGTCGACGAGGCACTCGCGCTGGCCCAGGTGATGGACGGCGACATCATGATCGCGGGTGGTGGTCAGATCTATGAGCAAACGCTGCCGTATGCCACGGACTTGATCCTGACCGAGGTCGATCTCGCGCCCGAGGGGGACGCCTTCTTCCCCGAGGTTGCCGAGTCCGAGTGGGAGATCACGCGGATGCTGGCGGGCGACGGGCTGACTTGGCTGTGGCGCCGTCGAGTCGATGCCGCGCGAGCGATGCCCACGCGAGATGGAGGCTCGGCTGCGGCTAACCTCGACCTATGAGTTTCCCTCCCGCCGCCCCTTACGGCCGGATGCTGACCGCGATGGCCACGGCGTTCCACGACGACGGGTCGGTGGACCTCGCCGGGACCGCGGCGATCGCGGACCATCTGATGAATCACGGGCACGACGGGGTCGTGGTCAGTGGCACCACCGGGGAGTCGCCGGCCACGACGGTGGCCGAGGACGGCGACATCCTGCGGGCGGTCAAGGACGCCGTGGGTGATCGTGGCAGCGTGATCGCGGGGGTCGGCACCAATGCCACTGCGCACTCGATCGAGTTGACCCGTCAGGCGAAGGAGATCGGCGCCGACGCGGTCCTCCTGGTCTCGCCCTACTACAACAAGCCAGGCCAGGCGGGGCTGCTCCACCACTTCACCGAGGTCGCGCGCGCGGCGGACATTCCCGTGATGCTCTATGACGTGCCGGGTCGCACCGGCATCGCGATCGCGCCCGAGACATATGCCGCGGCTCGGCGCATCGACACGATCACCAGCGTCAAGGACGCGACCGGGGATCCGGCGCACACCGTGCTGCTGCGACAACTCGGCTACGACGTCTACAGCGGTGACGATTCGAAGGTGCTCGGCTTCCTCGTCCATGGCGCGGCCGGACTCGTCTCGGTCGCCGGTCACGCGGTGGGACGTGAACTCCGCTCCCTGATCGACGGCTTCTTCGCCGGGGATCTCGCAGGCGCGCTGCAGACGTACGAGCGCCTGGTCCCCGTGATCGACGCCGTGATGGGTGTGCCCAACTATGGCGCGACCACCGCCAAGGCCGCCCTGCAATTGCTGGGAGTGCTGGACAACCGCAACGTACGCGGCCCGTTGGTGCCGCTGGACAATGCCGAATACGCCGCACTCGGCTCTGCGCTGCTTGCCGCCGATCTGATCTGAAGGAACGTCTCGTGAGTCATCCACACCCTGAGCTCAGTCACCCCGCGCCGCTGGCCCCTGGGGGACTTCGAGTCATTCCACTCGGTGGATTGGGCGAGGTCGGTCGCAACATGACCGCGCTGGAGCACGAGGGCCGGCTGCTGCTGATCGACTGCGGGGTGCTGTTCCCCGAGGACCACCATCCAGGCGTAGACCTGATCCTGCCGGACTTCGATCCGATCCGGGACCGCCTCGACGCCGTCGAAGCGCTCGTCTTGACCCATGGCCACGAGGACCACATCGGCGCCACGCCCTATCTCCTGCGCGAACGCGGGGACATCCCTTTGGTGGGCTCGCAGCTCACGCTGGCGCTGCTTGGCTCGAAGTTGCGCGAGCACCGCCTCAAAGAGACGGTCCACCACGTGGTGCGAGAGGGCGACCGGATCACGTTCGGCCCCTTCGAGTTGGAGTTCGTGGCGGTCAACCACTCGATCCCTGATGCGCTCGCCGTGGCCGTACGCACCTCGGCAGGCCTGCTGCTGCACACCGGGGACTTCAAGATGGACCAACTGCCGCTCGATGGTCGGATCACCGATCTGCGCGCGTTCGCACGGTTGGGCGAGGAGGGCGTCGATCTCTTCCTGACCGATTCGACCAACGCCGAGGTGCCGGGCTTCACCACGCCCGAGGGCGACATCACGCCGGTCCTGGATCGAGTCTTCGCCAAAAGCACGCAACGCATCATCGTGGCCTGTTTCGCCTCCCACGTGCACCGGGTGCAGCAGATCCTCGACGCGGCTGCGGCACACGATCGCAAGGTGGCGTACGTCGGGCGCTCGATGGTGCGCAACATGGCGATCGCCCAAGACCTGGGCTATCTCACTGTCCCGCCCGGCGTGATGGTGGACGCCAAGGCGCTGGCGGATCTGCCACCCGAGCGTCAGGTGCTGATCTCCACCGGATCACAAGGCGAACCCTTGTCTGCCCTGGCCCGGATCGCCCAGCGCAACCACCAGTTCGTCCACATCGAGGAAGGCGACACCGTGGTGTTGGCCTCCTCGTTGATCCCAGGCAACGAGAACGCCGTGTATCGAGTCATCAACGGACTCGCGCGGTGGGGTGCGAACGTCGTACACAAGGGCAACGCCTTGGTGCACGTCTCCGGTCACGCGTCGGCCGGTGAGTTGCTCTACTGCTACAACATCGTGCGGCCACGCAACGTGTTGCCCGTGCATGGCGAGATCCGGCACATGCGCGCCAACGCCGACCTCGCCAGAGCCACCGGAGTGCCCAACGTGGTCCTTGCCGAGGACGGCATCGTGATCGACCTGATCGACGGGCAGGCGTCGGTCGCCGGAAAGGTCGATGTGGGCTACGTCTTCGTCGACGGCGCCTCCGTGGGGGACGTCACCGAGTCGTCGCTGAAGGATCGTCGGATCCTGGGCGAAGAGGGCTTCGTGTCGGTGATCGTGGTCGTCGACATGGTCAACGGCAAGGTCGTCAGCGGTCCCGAGATCCACGCGCGAGGCAACGTGCTCGACGACGAGACCTTCGACGAGATCAGGCAGCCGATCATCGAGGCGCTGGACGCCGCGATCCGCGAAGGGGTCGACGACTCCTACCAACTCCAGCAGACCATCCGACGCGTCATCGGACGCTGGGTCAACAAGCGGCATCGCCGCCGTCCGATGATCGTTCCCGTGGTGATCGAGGCCTGATCCGAACCGAGATCTAGGCCAGCGTCGTCACCCGGTCGACCAGATCCAGCCCGGATTCGCCATGGGTGATCCAGAGCACCGTGCGCCCAGGTTGGAGCACCTCGGTCGCGATCCGGTCGGCTGACTCACGGTCCAGGTGAGCAGTCGGCTCGTCGAGGACGAGCACCTCCCTGCGTGACAGCATCGCTCTGGCGATGGCCAACCGGGCACGTTCCCCACCGGACACTTCGGCATGGCCCTCGCCGATGAAGGTCGCGACGCCGTGGGGAAGTGTGGTGATCCAGGACCCCAGGTGCGCTTGTTCGAGCGCGGCATGCACCTCGTCGTCGGTGGCATCCGGGCGGGCCAGGCGTACGTTTTCGGCCACCGTGGACGCGAACACGTGCGGTCGGTCGTCTACGAGGGCAGCGCAGTCGCGGGCCGATTCGAGGGTCAGTGACCGGATGTCGTGGTCGTCGGCGCGGACGCTGCCGGTGGTGGGATCGAGGAAGCGCAACAACAGCGCCGCCAGCGTCGACTTTCCAGACCCGGACGGTCCGACCAGCGCGTGACGCTCCCCGGAGGGGATGGACAGGTCCAGACCCTCGAAGGCGGGGGAGTCGCCCCAGCCTGCGGTGACGTCACGAAGCGAGTACGACGACACGATCCCGGTGGCGGGGATGGCGTTCGGCGACTCGGTGACGCGTGGCCGTGCGCCGACGATCGCGTCCAGCCGCTGCTGAGCCGACGCCGTGCGCACGCTGAGCGCGCCCGCATCGGCCAGCGGGGCGATGGCGTCGACGAGCGCCAACGGCAACAGCACCAGGAGCGCATGAGTCGCGGGAGCGACCGAGCCTGCGGGGATCGTGGCTGCCGCAAGCAGGGTGCCGGCACCTCCTGCGACGAGGGCGAGACCGCGTGCGATCGCCACTCCGCCGGCTGCCGTGCTGGCCGCCGCGCCGAGCGCGCCGCCCACCTGATCGAGCGACCGTAGGGTCGCGCTGCCAGCGCGCCACAGCCGCAACTGCTGCCGATCGCGTGCGGTGCGTTCGACCAGGTCCGACAGGTCCGCACGTGCGGCGATGAAGGCCCGCTCGGCCCGGGCGCTGGCGAGTCTGGAGATCATCCAGGCAGCGACGCCGAGCCCCGCGACACCTAGCACGGTGAGACCGGCCACGGGACTCTTCCAGCCTGCGAACAGCGCCGCAGCCAAGGACACGACCAGCGCCGTCTGCACGGGTTGGCGCACCCGAAGCTGGCGATCCACCAACGAGTCGACGTCGTCGACCACCGAGGCCAGGATGTCGCCTCGCCTGCGGGGCAGGGCTCCGGGCACCAACGGCACCAGCGCCTCGAAGACGCGGGCTCGGCGGTCTGCGAGCAATCCCAGGGCAGCGTCGTGGGACACGACGCGCTCGGCGTATCGCAGGACGGGACGGCCGATACCGAACGTACGCACGCCGACGATCGCCACCATCAGATACAGGATCGGTGGGTGCTCTGAGGCCCTGGTGATCAGCCACCCGGCCGTCGCGGTCAACGCCACCCCGCATCCCAGGGACAGCGAGCCCAAGGCGGTGCCGAGCGCAAGGCGACGGCGCGGATTTCCGACGTCGGGGCTGGAGGCGTCTGCGCGAGGGACCACGCGTTCAGGGGCGGGGACCGACTCGTGGGCGGGCACCGCGGTGACCGCCGGTGCGCCGAGTGTGACTGTCTGGTCGGCGGCGTCGATCACCGCCGAACGGTGAGCCACGACGACGACCGCGCGGTCACGGGCAAGGTCCGTGAGCGTGCGCAACAGCACGGCCTCGGTCTCCTCGTCGAGGTGGGCGGTGGGTTCGTCGAGGAAGACGAACGGGCGATCCGCGAGCACCACCCGAGCCAGTGCCAGTCGGGCCCGCTGTCCAGCCGAAAGCCCGGCGCCGTCCTCGCCCAGGGGCGTGTCCAGCCCTTGGGGGAGACGTCGTACGGTCTGCGCCAGGGCCACCTTGTCCAGCGCGGCCCAGAGTTCCTCGTCGGTGGCGTGTGGCGCGGCCAGCAGCAGGGATTCGCGCAGCGCCCCCGGGAGCAGCCAGGGCTCTTGCGAACCCCAGGCGAACCGACCTCGCCACGTCTCGAGGTCCACAGTGCTCAGGTCCTGCCCGCCGACGAGCACGGTGCCGGGCTCGGCCGGCAGTTCTCCTGCCAGCACGAGCAGCAGCGTGGACTTCCCGCACCCGGACGGTCCGACGATCGCGGTCAGGCCCCGTGCGGGGATCGTGGCGCGTACGGCCGCGAGCGCGGGCGTCGTACGACCTTGGTAGCGGTGCTCCACGCCGCGCAACTCCACGGCGCCCGCCGGCTGCGCCCGTTGCGCGGTCACAGTCTGGTCGTGTTCGAGGCTGGCGAGCACCTCTTCGACATCGGCGAAGGCCGCGACGCCTTCGGCGGCGGCGTGGAACTCGGCCCCGACCCGGCGCAGCGGCCAGTACGCCTCGGGTGCCAGCAGCAGCACTATCATCGCGGTTTCGAAGTCCAAGGAGTCTGCGCGCAGGCGTAGGCCGACCGAGACGGCCACGAGAGCGACAGACAGGGTCGCGATGAGTTCCAAGGCGGCCGACGACATGAACGCGACCTTGAGCGTCTCCACCGTCGCTTGCCGGTAGCGCTGCGTGATCCCCCGGATGGTGGAGACCTGGGCCTTCGCGCGGCCGAAACTCACCAGGGTCGGCAACCCGCGCATCACGTCGAGGAAGTGCCCCGACAGCATGCTCAGCGTGCGCCACTGTTGATCGGCCTTGTCCCGAGTCACCAGGCCGATCAGGATGGCGAAGACCGGGACCAACGGCAGCGTCGCGATCACGATCAACCCGCTGAGCCAGTCCAGATAGGTGATGGTGGCGACGGTCAGCACCGGCAGCACGGCGGCCAGCAGCAGCGAGGGGAGATAGCGGGTGACGTAGGGCTCGATCGCCGCGAGCCCACGTGTCGCCAGCAGAGTGAGCCGTCCCGTGGACGTCGTCGAACCCGTCTCCAGCACCGTGGCCAGGATCCGGCGGCGCAACTGCAAGGTGATGGTGGCGGCGGCACGTGCGGTGCCGGTGTCGACGGCGTACGACGCGACGGCCCGCACCACGAGCAATGCGACCAGCCACCAGGCAGCCGGTTGCCAGTGCGTCGTCGGGTCACCATCCACGAGGCGGACCAGGAGCACCGCGACCGCGATGCCCTGAGCCACGGTGGCGATGCCCCCGGAAAGGCCTCCGGCCAGCGCGAGGAACAACGGGCCTCGCGCCGGCCGGAGGTGTGGCAGATGCGCCGGATCGAAGGGCTTCACTCAGTTCACGCTAGTGGCGCCCTTGTGCTCGACCGGGTCCGGGATGTGGTGAACCGAGATCCGCTTGCGGAAGACCCAGTACGTCCAGCCCTGGTAGAGCAGCACGAGCGGAGTGAAGATCAACGCCACGACCGTCATCACCTTGAGGGTGTTGTCGGTGGCCGAGGCGTTGGCCACGGTCAGGGAGTACGCCGGGTCGATGCTCGAGGGCATCACGTCCGGGAACAGTGCCGCGAACAGGCCCGCCACCGCGAACGCGATGGTGGCGAAGGTCGCGGAGAACGCGACACCCTCACGGCCGGACTTGGCCATGTAGATCCCGGCCAGCAAAGCGACCGCCGCGAGCACGAACAGCACGCCGGAGAGCACCGAGCCGGTCTTGACCTGCATCCACACCAGGAACGCGACGGCGAGGACAGCGGCGACGAGACCGGACTTCACCGCGAACTCGCGGGCCCGGTGCCGGATCTCCCCGTCGGTCTTGAGCGCGATGAACATCGCGCCGTGAGTGGCAAACAAGGTCACCGTCACCAGACCGCCGAGCAGGCCGAGCGGATTGAGCAACTGCAGGACCGGGAAGCCGGTGTATTCCAGGAAGAAGGGCTCGGCCGGGTTGCCGTTGAGCGGCTCGATCGGCGTACCGCCGACGATGTTGGCGAAGGCCACGCCCCACAGCAGCGCCGGGACGAAGCTGCCCACGGTGGCGGCGATATCCCAGTTGCGGCGCCAAGCGGCGTCGTCCTTCTTGCCGCGATAGTCGAACGCCAGGTTGCGCACGATCAACGCGAGCAGGATCAGCAGCAGTGGCAAGAAGAAGCCGCTGAAGAGGGTGGCGTACCAGAACGGGAAGGACGCGAAGATCGCGCCGCCAGCCGTCAGGACCCAGACCTCGTTGCCGTCCCAGACCGGGCCGATGGTGTTGTAGAGAACTCGCCGTTCCTTCTCGTTCTTGGCCAGAACGGGCAGGAGCATGCCGACACCGAAGTCGAAGCCCTCCAAGGTGAAGTAGCCGATCCACAAGACCGCTACCAGGCAGAACCACAGAGTGTGGAGTTCCATGTCTTCTCTCCGATCCTCAGTACGCGAAGGCCATCGGGGAGTCCTCGTCGGACCCGCCTACCGGCACGTTGGGCGGCTCTTCGAACGGCTCGGCACCGAGCTTGATGTACTTCCACAGCAGTCCGATCTCGACGACCATCAACACCGCGTAGAGCAACGTAAGTGAGATCAGGCCGATCCAGGCCTCCGGGACGCTGAGTCCGGGGGAGACGCCGGCCGAGGTGGTCATCAAGCCGAACACGACCCAGGGTTGGCGACCCATCTCGGTGAACAGCCAGCCCCACGAGTTCGCGAAGACCGCTGCCAGCGGCAGGCTGAGGCCGAGAATGCCGACCCACTTGGCGTTGGGCACCTTGCGCTTGCGGGTCATCCACAAGATCAGTGCCGCACCACCGGCGGTGAAGAAGCCCAGGCCCATCATGTAGCGGAAGGACCAGTAGGTGACCGGGATGTTCGGGGTGAAGTCACCTGCGTCCTTGACCTGCGCGGGCCAGTCCGTCGCGGCGTACTCCTCCTTGAGCTCGTTGATGCCCTGGACCTTGCCGCTGGTCGAGCCGGTGGCCAGGAAGGACAGCACGCAGGGAACCTCGACGGCGAACTTGGCTTCGCTGCCGTCTCGAGTCCCGATGGTGAACAGGGAGAACGGCGCGCACTCGTCGGAGGTGTCGTAGAGCGCCTCGGCGGCAGCCATCTTCATGGGCTGCACCTCGGTCATGATCTTGCCTTGAATGTCACCGGTGATCGCGACGCCGAGTCCGGCGATCAGGCAGGCGACGGCACCGAAGCGGATGCCGCGGTAGTAGAGGTCGCGATCGTGCTCACGCTTCATGTAGAGGTAGGCCGAGATGCCCAAGATGAAGGCACCTGCGGTCATGTACGCCGACAGCACCACGTGCGGGAACGTGACCATCTGCACCTTGTTGAACAGCACGTCGAAGAACGCGCCTGCGCTTTCCAACTCCGCACGGTTGGTCTCGGGGTTGAAGACATACCCGACCGGGTTCTGCATCCACGAGTTGGCGGCCAGGATCATGTACGCCGAGGCGAGCGTGCCCAGGTGAACCATCCACATACAGGCCGCGTGCAGCTTGGGTGGAGCTTGTCCCAGCCGAAGATCCACAAGCCGATGAAGGTCGACTCCATGAAGAAGGCAAGTAGTGCCTCGACCGCCAGCGGAGCACCGAAGATGTCGCCGACGAAGCGGGAGTAGTCAGACCAGTTCATACCGAACTGGAACTCCTGCACGATGCCGGTCACCACGCCGATGGCGAAGTTGATCAAGAACAACTTGCCGAAGAACTTGGTCAGTCGCAGGTATTCCTGCTTGCCGGTGCGCAACCACTGGGTTTCCAGCACCGCGATCAGCATCGTGATCCCGATCGTGATCGGGACGAAGAGGAAGTGGTAAACGGTAATGATGCCGAACTGCCACCGAGAGATGTCCAGGACGTCCATGCGCCCTCCTATCTGCGTGAGCACCTGAGAGTTCGCTGAACCCCTCTCAGCCTTTGACGACAGTCATACTCCCACTACGAGGAGTAGTAGTAATCGGAGCACCCGTTATCGTTGTGTGATGAAGCACATTCGAGGGGGGCGCCGGTTCGGGGATCTGGAGCGCGCGGTGATCGAGGTCCTGTGGGATGCGGGGGACGAGCCGCGTACGGTCCGCGAGGTCTACGAGAACCTGAGCGCGGATCGCGACATCGCGTACACCACGGTGATGACGGTGCTGGATCGACTGGCCCGCAAGGGCACCGTCACACGCACCAAGAAGGGGCGGGCGCACAGCTATCGGGTGCGTGCTTCGCGAGCGGCCATGACGGCGGAGGTCATGCACGACACCCTGGCCGACATCTCGCCCCGCTCGCGCAACAATGCGCTCGTCGCCTTCCTCGATGAGGCCAGCCCCGAGGATCTCGCCACCCTGCGCGCAGCCCTCGAACGCCTCGAGGACTGAGTTCTTGCGAGTGGGAGTGCTCACCCCTCTGCTCCTTGCGGGCCTGGCCGTACTCAGCGCCGGGCTGCTGCCGCGCGCCGTTATGCGCTGGCGCGCACTGAGGCGTACGCCGGCCGCAGCGATGGTGCTGTGGCAGTCGTTGACGCTGGTGTCGGTGTTGGCCGCGCTCGGAGCCGGGCTCTCCTTGGCGACCTGGTCGGTGTTGCCGACAGCCGATCCCCAGGGCTGGGTGGTCGCGGGGATCTCCCTGACGCTCACGTTCCTGGTGCTGGCCCGGTTGCTGCTGTGTGGTCACCGAGTGGGCACGGTGCTTCGTCGCCACCGGCGCGAGCATCGCGCGCGCCTCGACCTGGTCAGTGAACGGATGCAGATGTCGGGCCAGATCGTCGACAGGCTCGAGGACGAACAGGCGGTCGCCTACTGCGTGCCCGGCCTGGGCCGCGCCCGCACGGTCGTCACCGCCGGTGCGCTCAGACGACTCGACGAAGGCGAGGCGCGCGCCGTGCTCGCCCACGAGCGCGCGCACCTGCGCTCGCGACACGACCTGGTCATCGAGGCGTTCGCGGTGCTCCAGAGTGCCTTCCCCCGACTGGCCACCAGCGGGGCTGCCTTGGAGGAGGTGCGCCTGCTCACCGAGTTGCTCGCGGATCGAGCAGCCACTCGTACGGTCGGGCGGTTGACCTTGGGGCGAGCGCTGCTCGCCATCGGTGAGGCGCGTGGGCCGGAAGCCGTGCTGCCCTTCGGTGGGCACCTGGCCGTACGCATCGCCCTGTTGGCCGACTCGCGTGCGCGCCCACTGCAGTCGACGCTGGTGATCACGGCATCGGTGCTGTTGTTGGCCGTGCCCACCGCGGTCGTGGTGTGGCCCTGGCTGAGCACGCTGGTCTGACTGGCCTCGAATCCGCTGGCCTCGAATCCGCTGGCCTCGAAGACGACAGTAGGCCCCACCGCCTTGCGGCGATGGGGCCCACTGTCATTTCACGTGACTGCCGGGACTACTTCCGGAAACGGAAGACGTTGGTCGCCCAACTGGGCAGCACGGTGTCGGAGCCCAGATAGCGTCCGCGCACCCGGTGGTTGCGCTTGGCGTTGAGCTTCTGGGACTTCTTGGCGCTGATCTTGAGCTTGGCGATGCCTCGGCTGTTGAGCTTGGCCACACCAAGCTTCTTGCCGCGGAGCTTGAAGCGCACCTTGCCCGTGGCGACGCCACCCTCGAGGACACGAACCTTTCCGATGATCCGGAACGCCTTGCCGTGGGTCGGCTTGTAGGGACGGATCTTCACCCGGATGTCCGAGTGCCGCATGCCCGGAGCGGTGGTGGGCGTGGTGGTCGGGGTGGTGGTCGGGGTGGGCGACGTCGTCGGGGTCACCGCAGCCGTCTCACACACCGTCAACTGGACGTTGTCGACATACCAACCGTCGACTCCGCCACAGCCGTCACGACCCACGTCGAAGCGCACCTTGACCGAGTCGCCGGCCTTGGCGCCGATCGCCTCGAGGTTGATCTGCGACTGACCCCACGAACCGGACGCCTTGCCCGGGTTGGTGCCGCTGAAGGCAGCCTCGCCGGCCATCGGGTTGGTGTTGTAGGGCTGGCCCTGTTGTTCAGCAGGCTGGAACACCGTGTTCGGCGCGTTGAAGATGTAGGCCGAAGCCGGGACGACCTTGAAGTCGCCGCCGTTGACGCTGACCTTCACGTTGCCGCCGTCGAAACCACCCTCGGTCGCGACGTAGTGGTCGAAGGCCAACTTCGGTGCCTTGCCGGCCGGGATGGTGATCGCCGGGCTGATGATCGAGTCGACGCTGGAGAAGTCTCCCTCGCCCATCGAGCAGTCACCCTCATCGCCGGCTGAGCCCATGGCCACGCGCCCCACGTTGTCCTTGCCGGGGAACGTGGCAGTCGTGCCCCAAGGCTTGCCGAAGCCACCCTCGAAGGCGACCTGCTGCTCCTTGGTCCACGCGCCCAGGCCGCCGTCGAAGTTGTCCTCGAAGACCGTCTTGCTGGTGAAGCCCTCGCCACACACGGCCGGAGCGTTCTTGGCCAGCATCGGAACCCACTCGCACTGACTGGTCGGGTCCATCCGCAACTCGACGGCCTTGACGACCTTCGACACCTGGGCACAGTCGCCGGCCTCGATGGTCACCTTGCCCGGCTCGGCCGACTCGGTCAGCGTGATCTCGTTGACCTGCTTGCCCGTGAGGTCGGCACACGACTGCTCCAGGGAGTCGGCGTGGTCGACGAAGTCGGATGTGGGGCCCATGTAGTTCTGCGCGTAGAAGTAGATGTTGGCAGCCTTGTCCAGGCCCAGACCGGTGATGGTCTGACCGTTGTAGGTGCCGCCGTCCACGAGCAGTGCGTAGCCGTGGTTCGGCACGCCCGAGTTGCCGTGTACGCCGCCGTTGTCGTCGGACGAGCACTTGTACTCGGCGTCGGACACCTTGCCGGGGTCACCGTGGCAGGTGGGCGTCCACATGTCGCGGATCGCACCACCGAAGGCGGTCGACTTCTCGCTGAGCAGCCAACGGTAGGAGTCCACACGCTCGCCGCCCGCGTCCTTCATGGTGACGTTGACCGTGGATCCGGCGGCGAGAGCGGTCCGGATCGACTCGCGGTCGGACAGGCCGATGGAGACGGTCGTGACCAGGGACTGGTCGGAACCGGACATGCCGATCGTGCTCTCGTCGCGGTTGCCGATGATCAGCGCGGCAGCGCCGGCCTCGGTGGCTACCTGAGCCTTCTCCTCGAAGGCGCACAGGCCGCGATTGACAAGCACGATCTTGCCCGTGACGTTCTGGTCGTACGGCGAGCAACCATCCAGGTTGGTGCCACCTTCCTCGACCGCGTCGGTCGGGGCGACCACGTCGGCGGTGACGCCGGTCGCGGTGAGCGGCTTGCCGAACGATGCGCTGCCGGCCATGCAGTCCTTGGCGATCGACGACGGAGCGTTGATCGTGACCAGCGGCAGGGCGGGGGAGTGCGTGGAGCACAGTCCGTCCGGGCGCTTCTGGGTCAGGTCGCCTTCACCCTCGTCCTCGCGCTGGTTGAGCAGGTCGATGGTCTCGCCCCAGATGTCGGAGTAAGACTCGTTGAGCGCACCGGACTGCCACTGGTAGATCAGGCCGGTCTCGTACTCGGTGTACGCGTGGCCCCACTCGTGCGCGACGGTGTCGTCGTCGTAGACGCCGTCGCAGTAGCTGGTGTAGACGCCGTTCCACGAAGCGTTCGGGCAGCTGTCGGGACGGTTGTGGATCGTGATCCGGCGAGCACCGGCACCGTCGAAGGAGTCGAGGCCCCAGGTGTTCATGTGCATCCAGTAGGACTCACCGTTGGAGATGTTGAGGTTGTTCTGGTCCTGGTCGAGTTCCGGGTCGGGGATGGGGTCACCCTCGCGCCAGATGGGACCGATCAGGTTGCCGCCCGCACCCGTCTGCGGGTCGTAGTCGGTGGTGTAGAGGCGACGGTCGAGCGCGTCGTTCATCATCGAGTAGCGGTTGATCGGCTTGAGCGAGTTGGCGTCGAGGACGACGCGGTCGCGGATGGAGCCGCTCTTCTCGGTGACGTTGGAGACCTCGACGTCGTAGGCCAGGCGTGCCTTGCCGGGCGTGCCCTTGGCGGCGCCCTCGCGGTAGACGACCAGGCTGTTGTTGGCGGCACGCAGGCCCTTGGTCGAGGCCTTGCCGCGCTCAGCAGTCGGCGGGTCGACGGTGACCATGCCCACGGCACGCTTGGCGGCTTGGGCCTTGGAGTAGCGCGGGGTCACGTCGAGGTTCAGGTCGGGTGCCGCATAACCGGCTACAGCGGTCAGGTCGCCGTCCCTGGCTACGTGCGCCTTCAAGGTCCCGCCCCAGACGGGAAGACCCTTGTAGTTCTGCTGGAAGGAGATCGTCCAGCCGAACTTGTCGGCCTTGACGCGAGTCTGGGCCAGCTCACCGGCGCGCGCGCCGAAGGCGGGTGCGAACTCGGCGAGATAGGCGTCGACCTTGTTGGCCGCGCTCGCGGCGTCGTTCGCGCGTACGCCCGGCATCAGGTCACCCTTGGTGCGGGCGAATCCGACCTTGCCGGTCGCGGCCTCGCTGCTGAGGGTGACCGAGCCGTCGGCACGATCCTTCAGTTTCGCGATGAGAGGGTCGCTCTTTGGTGCCGCGGTCGCCTGGGTGGACAGCAACGGTGCCGCGGCCAAACCGGACACCACCATCCCCAAGGCAATGCCGTGTCGTAGGAACTTCACGTAAGAATCCTCCGGTTTCTGAAGCCAGCCTGAAATTTCGGTAAGAGTGGTGGCTCAGGTCACATTAGAACTGTCGTCAGGATCGGTCTAGACACCCTTAGAGGTCTATGCGGCGTAGCCGAGGTCACGCTTTGGTAACGACCCGCCGGAAGGCGCCTGATGTGGCGTTCTCGTCGTGCGAGCGCGCAACCGAACCGACACGCGTCAAATGTGGCGCGTGTGACGGGTGTGACTCCCGTAGGGTCGCGGGCATGGCGACCCGTACGTCTTCCCCGCCGGGGTCGCGGAGCAAGAGCACGCCCAAATCCACCTCCAGCAGGAGTTCGACGAAGGCATCCTCAAGTTCCCGATCCCGGAGTACCCAGGCCCGAAGTGCGACTGGGCGAGGCCGCGCGCCCGCACGTCGCCCCGCCCCGCGCGCCGTACGAAATGGTCCCGGACCGGTGTACCGCCTGTTCGCGGCACTCGGCCGCGCACTGCTCGCGCTCTGGTCCGGCCTGGCCGGTGCTCTGGGTGCAGGGGCGCGAGGAATCGGCCAGGGTGCGCGCGAGATCTCGCCGGAGCAGCGTCGCGACGGTGTCGGCCTGTTGTTGATCGCCGTCGCGATGGTCAGCGCCGCCGCCGTGTGGTGGCAATTGCCCGGTTCGGTGATGGAGGTCGTACGCACGATCGTCGCGGGCTCGGTCGGCAAGGTCGGCTGGCTGGTGCCGCTCGTCTTGTTGTGGGTCGGCTGGCGCAACATGCGCGACCCCGAGCACAACGGCCCCGTGGGTCGACAGGTCATCGGGTGGACGGCCATCGTGTTCGGTCTGCTCGGTGTCGTCCACATCGCCAACGGCAGCCCCACGCCGCAGCCGGGGGACTCCTCGGCGTTGCAGGACGCCGGAGGTGCCGTCGGCTTCGTGGTGGCGTCGCTGCTGCTCGACCTGCTTCAGACGGCGTACGTCGTGGTGCCGGTGCTGATCCTGCTCGCCGTGTTCGGCGTGCTCGTCGTCACCGCCACGCCCGTCTACCGGATCCCAGAACGCCTAGCCGCACTCCGCGAGCGGGTGCTCGGTCGTCAGCAGGTCGGTGAGGACGGGGAAACCACGCGGGGACGCGGTCGTCGCCGGGTCGACGAGATCGACCCGGACATGGGCGACCCGGCGTACGACTCGCCGCTGCTGGAGGACCGTGAGGTCAAGCGCCGTCGTGGCCGCAAGTTGGACGCGCTCGACGCCGCCTTGGACTTCGACGGCCACGACACTGATGCAAGCGACCTGTCCCACGCGGACGTCGAGACCCAGGCGATGCCCGTGGTGGCGTCCGACAGATCAGCTGACAAGGCGGAGACCCTGGTGCCGCCTCCGCACAGCCCGTTGCCGCAACGGGTCGAGCAACTGGCCCTGTCCGGGGACGTCACCTACCACCTGCCCGCGAGCGACGTCCTCAAGCCGGGCTCCCCGCACAAGCCGCGCTCGAAGGCCAGCGACGACGTCGTCGGTCGGCTCACCCAGGTGCTCGACGAGTTCGGCATCGACGCCCAGGTCACCGGGTACACCCGCGGTCCGACGGTGACGCGCTATGAGGTCGAGTTGGGCCCGGCGGTCAAGGTCGAGAAGGTCACGGCGCTGTCGAAGAACATCGCGTACGCCGTGGCGTCGGCCGACGTACGCATCCTCAGCCCGATCCCCGGCAAGTCCGCGATCGGCATCGAGATCCCCAACTCCGACAAGGAGATCGTGTCGCTTGGCGACGTGCTGCGCTCCAACACTGCGCGGTCCGACCACCACCCGATGGTCGCCGGTCTCGGCAAGGACGTGGAGGGCGGCTTCGTGGTCGCCAACCTGGCCAAGATGCCGCACCTGCTGGTCGCCGGTGCGACCGGTTCGGGAAAGTCGTCCTTCATCAACTCGATGATCACCTCGCTGCTGATGCGCTCGACGCCCGACGAGGTGCGGATGATCATGGTCGACCCCAAGCGGGTCGAGCTCAATGCCTACGAGGGCATCCCGCACCTGATCACCCCGATCATCACCAACCCCAAGAAGGCCGCCGAGGCGCTGCAGTGGGTCGTGCGTGAGATGGACATGCGCTACGACGATCTGGCCAACTTCGGCTTCCGCCACGTCGACGACTTCAACAAGGCCGTACGAGCGGGCAAGGTGCAGTTGCCTCCTGGCAGCGAGCGCGAACTGGCGCCGTACCCCTATCTGCTCGTGGTCGTCGACGAACTCGCCGACCTGATGATGATCGCTCCACGCGACGTGGAGGACGCGGTCGTACGCATCACTCAGTTGGCGCGTGCGGCGGGTATCCACCTGGTGCTGGCCACTCAGCGTCCGTCGGTCGACGTCGTCACGGGTCTGATCAAGGCCAACGTGCCGTCCAGGCTGGCCTTCGCCACGTCCTCACTCGCGGACAGCCGGGTCATCCTCGACACCCCGGGCGCGGAGAAGTTGGTCGGCCAAGGTGACGGACTGTTCTTGCCGATGGGCGCCTCCAAGCCCGTACGCGTCCAAGGCGCGTGGGTGACCGAGGCCGAGATCCACCAGGTGGTGGCGCTGTGCAAGCAGCAGTTGGAGCCCAACTACCGCGAGGACGTCACCGCTCCGGCAGCAGCCAAGCGCGATCTGGACGACGACATCGGCGACGACCTCGACCTTGTGGTGCAAGCCATCGAATTGGTCGTCTCCACGCAGTTCGGGTCGACCTCGATGTTGCAGCGCAAACTGCGCGTCGGGTTCGCCAAGGCCGGACGACTGATGGACATCCTGGAGAGCCGCGGCGTCGTCGGCCCGAGTGAGGGCTCGAAGGCGCGAGACGTCCTGGTCAAGCCGGACGAGATCGACCACGTGATCGCCACGATCCAAGGGGAGGCCTGAGATGGGCGCCGCTGAGCAGTTCGAAACCATTGCCGACGACCTCGACACCACGCAAGCCGAGGGTCGCGGCGCGCTGAGCATCGCACCCGAGAGCGTGGTCGTACGCCGGAACGCCTGGCTGCTGGGCCCGGTCGGTGTCGTGGCCGGGGGCGTGGCCGTCGCCTACGCGGCCCGCGCCCTCACCACCGGCTCGGTGACCGACTGGCTCGTCGCAGCTGTGCTGGCGTTGCTGAGCGTGCTCCACCTGCTCGGCGCCTGGGATGCCCGGCTGCCGCTGTTCGTCGCCGACTCCCACGGCATCCGGATGCGCCTGGGGCGCACCTGGCGTGGCCTTACCTGGGGTGCGATCGAACGTGTCGAGCACGAACCGTCGCCGGGCCTGGGCCGCGACGGGCGGCTGCTCGTCGTGGCGCACAACGAGGAGCGGGTGCTCGACGGGCTGAGCGGTGCGGCGCGACGCGGAGCCGCCTGGTCGCGGATGTTCTACGGTGCGCCCCTCGCGGTCCCGCTGGGTCCGGTCACGCGCAGTTCGCATGCGTCGCAAGACCTGACGGAGGCGCTGCACTCGCTGGCGGGCCACCGCGCCCCGATCGTGACCGTGCTGCCTGTGCGACACGACGTGGAGGCAGAGCAGAGCGTCGTCGAGCCGGTCGACTACGACCACGACGCGGACCAGCGATGGATCGACGCCGCCTCGCCCGTCCCTGCCGACGCACCCGTTCCCGACGAAATGGTCGACGGAGTGGTCGAGGAGGCCGGCGAGGAGGTCGAGCAGGCACCCCGTTGGCGTGATCCGCGTCCCGTCCTTGCCGGCTGGATCGCCCGACTCGGCGGTCGCGGGCGCGAGATCTCCCAGACTCCCGACGAGGAAGAGCCTCACGAGCAGATCGCGGCGGAAGAGGCGGACGCCTCAGACGCCGTCGAGGTCACATCCGAACCTGCGCTCCCGTTGCGCGAGACCACCTCGGCTCGGCGGACGGAGGTCACCCGGAGTCTTCGCGAGCCCGCTGATGCGGACCCGGACCCCGAGTCGGGCGCACGCGAATTGCATCGCCCGGGCTCGGTGAGCCTGGTCGAGGAGCACGAGGGCTGGGGGAGTCGAGTACGCGCCATCGCCCGCGGCGGTGACAGTGTCGAGCCTCTGGTCGTCGACGAGCATCTGCCACAGGCGTCCCCGGACCCGGTCGTCGGGCCGGAACTCGCCGCCGCTCGTACCCGTCTGGGGCTCAGCATCGATGCCCTGGCCGCGCGCACCCGGGTGCGCGCCCACGTGATCGAGGCCATCGAGGTCGACGACTTCGACCCGTGCGGTGGCGACTTCTATGCGCGCGGGCACCTGCGCACGCTCGCTCGGGTGCTCGGCATCGACGTGGCGCCGTTGCTGTCGGCCTATGACGAGCGGTACGCCAAAGCCCCCATCAACCCCACTCGCGTGTTCGAAGCAGATCTGGCCTCCGGCGGGTCACTGCGCAGCATGCGCGGCGGCCCCAACTGGTCGGTGCTCGTCGCTGCGGTGATGGCGCTCGTGCTGGCGTGGTCGGTGGCGCGGTTGATGATGGACTCACCGACCGAGAGGCCCATCACGCCGGCTCTCAACGGATCCGCCGGAGTCGCCGGCCCCGCCAGCAGCGGCGATGCCGTGCCGGTGCTGGTCAGGGCGGCAGGTGGTGGCGCGCGAGTAGTCGTACGCGAGAGCAGCGGCAAGGTCGTCTTCACCGGCGACATCGCCTACGGCCAGACCAAAACCATCGAGGTGGTGCCACCCGTACGCGTCGAGACCTCCGACGGATCCGTCGAGGTCGTCGTGGACGGGGCCGAGAAGGGGGCGGTGGGCAAAAGGGGTCAGCGCGCCACCGCGACCTACGTGGTGCGCTGATCCGGTTAGGGTTCGGCGCCGCGTCGGGCCATACTCAGAGCCGCTATGACCATTACCGACGCCACCACGGACCCGATCTCGGGTCAGACTTCCGGCCAGGCTTTCGGGCCCCGAGTCTCGGTCGCGCTGGTGACCCTCGGTTGCGCGCGCAACGACGTCGACTCCGAGGAACTGGCGGCCCGCCTCGAAGACGGTGGCTTCGAGCTGGTCAACGATCCTGAGGATGCCGACACCGTCGTGGTGAACACCTGCGGCTTCGTGGAGTCGGCGAAGAAGGACAGCGTCGACACGATCCTGGAGGCCAGCGACCTGAAGGCTGCTGGCCGCACTCAGGCGGTGGTCGCGGTCGGCTGTATGGCCGAGCGCTATGGCAAGGAATTGGCAGACTCACTGCCCGAGGCAGACGCGGTGCTCGGGTTCGACGACTACCCCGACATCGCGGCGCGACTGCGCTCCATCCTGGCCGGTGACAAGCCCCATCCACACACGCCCAGCGATCGTCGCAAGTTGCTGCCGATCTCGCCGGCCGAACGCCAGGAGGTGTTCACTCCGGGCTCCGCGACCGCCGAGCCCAGCGTGCCGGGCCACGCACCCGCGTCAGGACCGCGTACGTTCCGGCGCCGCCTCGACGGTGGGCCGATGGCGCCGCTCAAACTCGCATCGGGCTGCGACCGTCGGTGCACCTTCTGCGCGATCCCGAGCTTCCGGGGATCCTTCGTCAGCCGCCGCCCCAGCGACGTGATCGCCGAGGCGCGCTGGTTGGCGACCCAGGGCGTACGCGAGGTCTTCCTCGTCTCGGAGAACTCCACGTCCTATGGCAAGGACCTCGGCGACCTGCGGCTTCTGGAGACGCTGCTTCCCGAGTTGGCCGCTCTCGACGAGATCGACCGGGTGCGAGTGAGCTACCTCCAACCCGCCGAGACCCGACCTGGTCTGGTGCAGGCGATCGCCACGACGCCGGGCGTCGCGCCGTACTTTGATCTCTCCTTCCAGCACGCGAGTGCGAGCGTGCTGCGCCGGATGAAGCGGTTCGGTGATCCCGACTCCTTCCTGGCTCTGGTCGAGTCCGTACGCGCCCTGGCACCAGAGGCGGGCATCCGCAGCAACGTGATCGTCGGCTTCCCGGGTGAGACCGAGGCCGATTTCGAGACGCTCTGCTCGTTCCTGGTCGACGCGCGCCTCGACGTCACCGGCGTGTTCGGCTATTCCGACGAAGAGGGAACCGAGGCGGCGACATTCGATGCCAAGTGGGACGAGGACGAGATCAATTCCCGGGTGGCGCACCTGACCTCTCTGGTCGAGGAGTTGTCCTCACAGCGTGCTGCGGAGCGGATCGGGACTCGGGTGGAGGTGCTCGTGGAGTCCCTCGACGGCGACCAGGCCGAGGGGCGTGCCGCCCATCAAGGCCCCGAGGTCGACGGTGTGACCACGATCATCTCCGGCGCAGACCTCACCGTGGGAACACTGGTCCAGTGCGATGTCGTTGACTCCGACGGTGCCGACCTGATCGCCACCCTCGCCGAGCCCGAGGAGTCCGCGCGATGACCCAGCAGACCTCCAATCTCAACCTGCCCAACTTCTTGACGACGTTGCGGATCGTGATGGTGCCGTTCTTCGGTTGGGCGCTGCTCGCCGACGGCGGCGACTCCGTGCTGTGGCGCTGCGTCGCGTTCGGGCTCTTCGTGTTGGCGATGATCACCGACAAGATCGACGGTGACCTGGCGCGCAAGCACAACCTGGTCACCAACTTCGGCAAGATCGCGGACCCGATCGCAGACAAGGCGATCACGGGCATGGCGTTCATCGCCTTGTCGATCACCGGGTGTATCTGGTGGTGGGTGACGATCGTGGTGCTCGTCCGCGAGTGGTCGGTCACCCTGTTGCGGTTGTCGGTCCTGAAGCGTCTCGTCCTGCCGGCCGCGAGCAGCGGAAAGATCAAGACCACCTTCCAGGCGATCGCGCTGTCGGGGCTGGCCTTGCCGCTGCCGCATCTGGCCGAGAGCCACGGCGGCGCGTTCGACCAGTTCGGGATCGTCGGGCAGGTGCTGTTCGTGATCGCCCAGGTGCTCCTGGCCGTGGCCGTCGCGCTGACCCTGTGGTCGGGCTATGAGTTCTTCCGTGACGTCTGGCGTCAGCGCCACACCCTGAAGGGCGACACCGCGCCGATCTCCTGATCGCGCAGTGCACGCAACTGCCAATCGGCGTTAACCGTTTGGGCACCCTTCGCCCGTCTTCAGGCCACTCGAAAGGGGTTAGGGTGATCGGCGTCACTACTGAGCCAGACCTGTGATGGTCCGGCCCCAACGGAAGGCGCACCACGTGTCAGTTGCCAGATTCCCAGGTGGGAAGAGACGGGTCGCTGCCGCGGCCTCCACTGCCCTCATCGCTTCGTCTGCGGCCCTTCTGGCCACAGCTCCCGCGGCGCACGCGGCCACCGTCGAGGTTCAGATCCTCGGCACGAATGACTTCCACGGTCGATTGCTGCGCAACGTTTCGCCGCCGGCCAACGAGGCGGGTGCGGCGCAGTTCGGCGGTGCCGTCGAGCAATTGCGCGCCGACTTCGCCGGCGACACGATCTTCACGGCGGCCGGCGACCTGATCGGTGCCTCGACCTTCGAGTCGTTCATCCAGAAGGACAAGCCGACCATCGACGCGTTCAACGCGATGCGGCTCGACGTCTCGGCAGCCGGCAACCACGAGTTCGACGGTGGGTACGCCGACCTCAACGACCGCGTCATGGCACCCGGTCACGCCGAAGGCGGGGCCAAGTGGGTCTATCTGGCCTCCAACGTGCGCAAGAAGTCCGACAACTCCTATGCACTGCGCTCGGTGACGCCCGACGCTGCCAACAACCACAACGGCGCCAACGCTTCCGACGGCGGCACCTGGATGGCCGAGACACCGGGCGGCGCCAAGGTCGGTTTCGTCGGTGCGGTCACCGAGGAACTTCCGTCCCTGGTCAGCCCCGGTGGCATCGTCGATGTCAAGGTGACCAAGATCGTGGACGAGGTCAACGCCGGGGCCGCTTCCTTGCGTGCGGCCGGTGCCGACATGGTCGTGATGCTCGTCCACGAGGGCTATGGCACCTCCGACTGCAACCCGACATCGCCAGGCAACCCGGTCTTCCAGGCGATCGTGGACGGTGTCAAGACCAACGTCAGCGCGGTCATCTCCGGGCACACCCACCTGTCCTACACCTGCACGGCATCCAATGGCATCCCGGTGGTTTCGGCTGGTCAATACGGCACCAACTTGGACGTCCTGAAGTTCACCGTGGACACCACCGCCAACACCGCGACGCTCAACAGTTCGGTCACCACGGCCGCCAACTCGGTGACGCTCAGCGATCCGGCAGCGATCGCGTTGCGCGACAACATCCGCGACAACATCGTCAACCCGGCGGTGGCTCAAGCAGACGTGCTCGGCGCCCGTGTGCTGGGCCAGCTCGGCGGCCCGTTCTACCGCGCCAAGATGGCCAACGGTACGAGCGAGAACCGCGGTGGTGAATCGACTCTCGGCAACTTGGTCGCCGAGGTGCAGCGTTGGTCCACGGAGTCGGACACCTTCGGTGGTGCCCAGATCGCGTTCATGAACCCCGGCGGTCTGCGCCAGGACATGCTCGGCATCGCGGCCGGCACCGGCGCGTACCCCAGCGACCTGACCTACAAGCAGGCCGCCGTGGTGCAGCCCTTCGCCAACACGTTGGTCAACATGCGGTTGACCGGCGATCAGATCAAGAAGGTGCTGGAGCAGCAGTGGCAGCCCGCGGGTTCCTCGCGTCCCTTCCTGCGTCTGGGCACCTCGGCCGGGTTCACGTCGACGTACGACGCCAGTCGCCCCGAGGGCGACCGGATCACCGGTATGTGGCTCAACGGCACCCCGATCTCGCCGAGCACCAGTTATTCGGTGACGGTGAACTCGTTCCTGTCGACCGGAGGCGACAACTTCTTCGAGTTGGCCAACGGCACGTCCAAGCGTGACACCGGCAAGGTCGACCTCGCCTCGATGGTGGACTACATGGCCGCCAAGTCGCCTGCCAGCCCCAGCTTCGCCCAGCAGCAGGTGGGTGTCGTGTGGCCCAGCGGCGCGAGCAACAGTGTGCTGCGCGGGGCTCACGCGAAGTTCGACCTCACCTCGCTGGCGATGTCAGGCCCCGCAGACAAGACCGACACTTCGGTGAAGGTGAGGCTCGGCGGCACCGACCTGGGCTCGTTCCCGGTCGACAACACGTTGGGCACCGTGGTTGCCGACGAGTCGGGCAAGGCGTCGGTCGACGTGGTCATTCCGGCCAACGCCGCCGCGGGCGCGACCGAGTTGGTGGTGACGGGCAACAACACCGGCACGGTCGTCAGGGTCCCGATCAAGGTGGTGGTCCACGCGAGCACCGTGAAGGCGACGGTCGATCCGGGCACGGTGAAGTTCCGGCAGGACAAGACCGGTGTCACGGTGGCGGTGACGTCGGCTGGGAAGACGCCGACCGGTGCTGTGGAGGTCTGGGATGGTGCGGAGAAGGTCGGTTCGGGCTCGCTGCACGCCGATGGTCAGGCCTATCTGTCGGTTGGTCCGTTCGACAAGGTCGGGATCCACACGCTGACGGTGAAGTACCTGGGCGACACGGTCACTGCGGCTGGTGAGGCCAAGGTGGAGGTTGATGTGGTGCGGGCGAAGGTGAAGTTGCGTCTGCTCGATCGGAAGTTGAAGTTCGGTGACGCGGTGTTGCCGATCGCGGTGCGTGGCTTCAAGTACCCGCGCGGCAAGGTCGTCGTCAAGGTGATCAAGCCCAAGGGTGCCAAGCACAAGGTGAAGGCCAGGTTGGGCAAGCGCGGGAAGGTCAAGATCGATCTCAAGGACGCGAAGTTCAAGAGGCCCGGCAAGTACATCGTGGTGGTGAAGTACCGGGGCAACTCCACCACGTTGCCGACCAAGAAGAAGCGCGCCATCTGGCTCAAGCGCTGAACGTCCGGGGCCGCCAGCCGTCACGGTTGGCGGCCCCGCTTCGTTCTCCGGCACCACTCCCATCCATGAAGGAACCTGCATGAATCTCCTGGCTTCTCGGGGCCGTCGGGCCCTCGCAGCAGCTTTGCTGCCGGCGGCGCTTGTCGCCCCGATCACCGCACTCATCGCTGCGCCCGCTGGCGCCAACCCGGCCGGCACCGGCCTGGTCATCAACGAGGTCTACGGCGCAGGCGGCAACAGCGGCGCTCTCTTCAACGCCGACTTCGTCGAGCTCTACAACCCGACCGCCTCGGCGATCGATCTTGCCGGGCTTTCGATCCAATACCGATCCGCAGGCGGTGGCAGCGGTGGGGCGCCGTACGCCCTGTCCGGCAGCGTGCCTGCCGGCTCCACCTACCTGATCCGGATGAGCAATGTCGGCGCGAACGGCGCCGAGTTGCCGACGCCGAACGCCACGGCTTCGCCCGCGTTCTCCATGGCTGCCGCAGGCGGGCAGGTGCTCCTCGTCAATGGCACGGAGCAGGCGACCGCCACGGGAAACCTGGCTGGAGTCGCAGGCATCGTGGACATGGTCGGAGCAACGTCTTCGGCCACCTCCTACGAGACCAGCCCCACCACGGTCGCCGGGTCGGCCACCAACTCGCTCAATCGCAGCGCCGGTGCCGACACCGACGTGAACTCTGCGGACTTCACCACGGCGGCACCCTCGCCGACGCCCGCCACGCAAGGACCTTCGCCGCTCTCGGCGGCCACAACCGGCGACAAGTCCGGCCAGGTCGGGATCGCGCTCTCCGCGTTCACCCTGAGTGCGACCGGGGGCACCACGCCGTACTCGTGGACCGCGACGGGCCTTCCCGCCGGGGTCACGATCAGCAGCGACGGCACGGTCAGCGGGACGCCGGAGGTTGACGGCAGCTTCGCGGTCACCGCGACGGTGACCGACTCTGCCAGCCCCGCCGCCAGCGCGACGACCAGCTTCACTCTGACGATCAGCCCGGCCGCGAGCCTTCGTACGATCGCCGAGATCCAGGGCGCCGGCGCCACCACGCCGTTCGCTGGCGAGGCGGTCGTGACCCAGGGCGTCGTGACCGCTGCCTATCCGACCGGCGGTCTCAACGGCTTCTACATCCAAACGCCCGGCGAGGACACCACGCCCGGAGCCTCGGACGGGATTTTCGTGTATGGCGGGACCAGCGGGTTCTCGTCCTATCCCGCGATCGGAGACTCCGTACGCGTGCGCGGCACGGCCAACGAGTTCTCCGGCCAGACGCAGATCTCCGCAGCGCAAAGTGACATCACGCCGGTGGCGGCACTTGGCGCTGTCGTGCCGAAGACCCAGATCGCCGGAGCCGACTGTGCCCTTCCGGGCACGGACTGCCAGGCGAGCGCTGGACTCGACCAGGCTCGGGAGGCCCAAGAGAGCGAACTGCTCAAGCCGACCACAGCCTGGACCGTGACCGATTCGTACGACGGTGGTCCCTACTACAGCAATGGCTCCAACAGTTCTGCCTTCCGCGGCGAAATCGGTCTTGCCGCCAACAGCGACGACCCGCTGGTGGCGCCTACCGAGGTCATCGACGCGCAGGACACGGCGGCGATCGCGGCCCGCAAGGCGTACAACGACGCCCACCGGATCATCCTGGACGACGGCTCGAGCTGGACCTACTCGACCACCTCACATGCCTCCGACCCCTTCCCGTGGTTCACGCGCGACCACACGGTGCGTGTCGGTGCCGGTGTCACCTTCGACGACCCGGTCGTGTTCACGTACGGCTTCAACGCCTGGCGGGTCATTCCACAGGGACAGGTCGTCGGGAAGCCGACCGGCATCACCTTCGAGCAGAACCGCCCGGCCGCTCCCGAGCCGGTCGGCGGCAACCTCAAACTGGCCACCTTCAATGTGCTGAACTTCTTCCCGACCACGGGCGAGGAGTTCGTCGCCAGTGGTGCTGGCACCTGCACCTACTACACCGACAGGGCAGGGGCACGCATCACGAACAACCGCTGCGATCCCGACGGGCCCCGCGGTGCAGCCGACGACGCCAACCTGGGACGCCAGCGCGCCAAGATCGTCGCCGCGATCAACACCGCGGACGCCGACGTCGTGTCGCTGGAGGAGTTGGAGAACTCGGTGAAGTTCGGCAAGGACCGTGACTTCGCGATCAGTGAACTCGTCAAGGCGCTCAACGCGGACGCGGGGGCGGGCACCTGGGCGTACGCACCGTCGCCGGCCACGCTGCCTCCTCTGGAGCAGCAGGACGTGATTCGCAACGGCTTCATCTATCAGCCGGCTGCGGTCGCGCTGGTCGGCAAGTCGGTCGTGCTCAGCGACGAGTCGGCTGCCGGGGGAGCCTTCGAAGACGCCCGCGAGCCGCTGGCGCAGGGCTTCAAGATGGTCGGAACCCCCGACAGTGACGCCTTCGCAGTGATCGTCAACCACTTCAAGTCGAAGGGTTCGGGCACGCCGGATCCGTACGGTCAGGGCAATGCCACCGACCGTCGAGTGTTGCAGGCCGAGTCACTGGTGAACTTCGCCCAAGAGTTCAAGACTGGCAGTGGGATCACCAAGCTGTTCTTGGCGGGCGACTTCAATGCCTACAGCAAGGAGGACCCGATCCAGGTGCTGGAGGCGGCCGGATACACCAGCCTGGATTCGACCAGCGACCCGAAGGAGGAGTCGTACAACTTCGACGGTCAGGTCGGCTCGCTCGACCACGTGCTGGCCAATGATGCCGCGCGTGGGGTGGTGACGGGGGTCGACATCTGGGAGATCAACGCCAACGAGTCGGTCTACTACGAATACAGTCGCTTCAACTACAACGCCACCAACCTCTATGACGCGGGGCCGTTCCGGTCCTCGGACCACAACCCGGAGATCGTCGGGATCAAGAGCGGCAGCGTCGGCACCACGATCCACACGCCGAAAGTCACGGCGACGGTCGATCCGGGCACGGTGAAGTTCCGGCAGGACAAGACCGGTGTCACGGTGGCGGTGACGTCGGCTGGGAAGACGCCGACCGGTGCTGTGGAGGTCTGGGATGGTGCGGAGAAGGTCGGTTCGGGCTCGCTGCACGCCGATGGTCAGGCCTATCTGTCGGTTGGTCCGTTCGACAAGGTCGGGATCCACACGCTGACGGTGAAGTACCTGGGCGACACGGTCACTGCGGCTGGTGAGGCCAAGGTGGAGGTTGATGTGGTGCGGGCGAAGGTGAAGTTGCGTCTGCTCGATCGGAAGTTGAAGTTCGGTGACGCGGTGTTGCCGATCGCGGTGCGTGGCTTCAAGTACCCGCGCGGCAAGGTCGTCGTCAAGGTGATCAAGCCCAAGGGTGCCAAGCACAAGGTGAAGGCCAGGTTGGGCAAGCGCGGGAAGGTCAAGATCGATCTCAAGGACGCGAAGTTCAAGAGGCCCGGCAAGTACATCGTGGTGGTGAAGTACCGGGGCAACTCCACCACGTTGCCGACCAAGAAGAAGCGCGCCATCTGGCTCAAGCGCTGAACCAATGAGTGATGAAAGGCGCAAGCACTGACCGGATGCTGCGAAGCTGACATCGCCGCGCTGCACCTCACCTTGGTGCAGCGCGGCGAGTCCGTCGCGACCGCTGAATCCCTGACCGCGGGACGGATCGTCGCAGAGTTGACCTCCGTCCCCGGGGCATCCGCCTGTGTGGCGGGAGGCGCAGCGGTCTACTTCGCGCGCACCAAACACCAGGTGCTGGGGGTGGCGGAGGAGGTCGTGGCTCGACACGGCACCGTCTCGGCTGAGTGCGCGGTCGAGATGGCGAGAGGGGCCGCCCGCCTCTTCGAGGCCACCTATGCGGTGGCAGCGACCGGTGTCGCAGGCCCCGATGAGGAGGAGGGCAAGTCGGTCGGCACCGTGTTCATCGCCGTCGTCGGGCCTGCCGGCGACGTGGTGAGACGCCTCGACCTGCCCGGTGATCGCGCCGCCGTCACCACGGCGAGCGTACGGGCGGCGCTCGACCTGTTGATCGGTGTGGTGCATTCAGAGGAGCACTTGGAATGAGCCGCCGGAATGAATGGGCCGTCCGGTAGCGTTTGCCCCTGAACGCGGTTCGACCGCGATCCCCAGTCGAAAGCGAGACCTAGATGATCCTGCTGCGCAGCGTGCTCGGCGATGTCCTTCGTGGTGCGCGGATGCAGCAGGGCCTGACCTTGCGCGAACTTTCGAAGCGGGCGCGGGTGTCGTTGGGCTATATCTCCGAGATCGAGCGCGGTCACAAGGAGGCGTCGTCGGAGTTGCTCGCGGCACTGTGCGACGCGCTCGACCTACCCCTGAGCGTGTTGTTGCGCGAGGTGAGCACCTCGGTGCGCCAGGTCGAGGCGAGCGAGGCGGCCGAGCTCGTGGGCGCCGCTGCCGGAGCCGCCGCGGTCAACCACGCAGCCTGAGCCCACGCGGAGTCGACACGAATCCGGCCTCCTCCAGCGCCGTACGCAACACCGACGCGGAGCCCAACAGTTCGGCGCCGTCAGCGCGTTCGACGGTCAGCCGCCCCAGGACGCCGCGTCGTCCGGCCTCACTCAGGCAGCCTGTCGCGGCGGACAACTGCTGCTCGTCGTCGGTGAAGCTGAGCAGGGTGCGCCCCCCGCGTTCGACATAGAGCACCAACGCGCCGTCGACCAGCACCACGATCGCGCCGGCCTTGCGGCCCGGTCGGTGCCCCTCGGTCGGGGGCCACGGCAAAGCCGCACCATAGGGGTTGGCCGGATCGGTGGCAGCCAGCGCGACAGCGGCGAACGCCTCGGGGTCCTTGGAGAACGTACGCAGCCGGTCGACCGCGCCAGCTGTCCCGAACTGCGCCGCGCCCAGCCCTTCGACGAAGTAGCCGCGACGACACCGGCCGGACTCCTCGAAACGACTCAGCACCTGATAGATCGCCGCGAATCCGCCGGGGGCCTGCTCGGCGACCACTGCGCCGCGAGTGACGACGCCATGGCGAGCCAGCAGGGTCTCGGCGAGTGCGTGCGTACGCCGAGTGTGGTCGCCGTCCACGGCTGGCAACGCAGCCCAACGACCGGCGGCACTGGCCAGCCTCGGAGGACCGACCCGACCGCCGGCCACACGTCCGCGGCCGGGGCGCCGCGCGATCTTGTGGCTGGTCCCCCCGGCAGCGAGTCGACCCCGCAACGGGGCAAGGGTGTCGTTGGTGACGTGACTGGCCCAGACCAGGTCCCAGAGTGCCTCGGCGAACGTGGAGTCATCCGGGTGGTCGGCTGCCTGAGCCAGCTGACGGCTGAACCACGCGCCTCCACCTGCCAGGGCGGCCAGGATCGCGTCGTGGAGATCGGAGTGTTCGAACGGCTGGGGCTCGGGAAGTGTCGCCGCCGCCCGGTCGGCCAGATGGAGCGAGACCCACCCGTCAGAGCTGGGGAGCGCTCCGTGACCGGCCCACACCACGTCACCCGTCGCGGTGAGTTCGTCGAGCAGCGCCGGCTGATAGTCCTCGATCCGGGCAGGCAGGATCAGCGACTCCCAAGCCGACGCCGGCACGACGGCTCCCGCCAACTGGTCCACCACCTGGAGCACCCCTTCGACCCCACGCGGTCGGCCGCGCGTGAGGGAGATCCCCTGCCAGGAGAAGCTCGAAACGAGCCAATGCCACTGGTCGGACCGGTTCGATCTCGTTGCGAAGGCGAGCCAGGGAACGACGTCGCAACGTCCGCAGGACACCTGCGTCGCACCACTCGGACGAAATGCCGGCCGGTCGGAATTCGCCCTCGACCAGGCGCCCTTCTGCGCGCAGCCGCTCCAAAGCACCACGCGCCACTGCGGAGCCGATGCCGAGCGCCTCTGCGACGTCGTCGGTGAGGAAAGGGCCGTGCGTACGCGCGAAGCGGGAGACCAGATCTCCCAGGGGATCGGCCACCGGCTCGGTCAACTGCGCCGGGGTGCCGGGCGGCACCGGGACGCCGAGGGCGTCTCTTAATCGCGCGCCGTCCTCGACGACGGCCCACACATCCGCACCCGCGAGCCGCGTGCGTACGACCCGGCGCTGCTCTGCGAGGGCGGCGACCCACTGCGACACGGCCTCGCCGTCAGCGCATCTGGCCGCGAGTTGGGCGGGCGTGAGTGGTCCTACCTTGCGCAACAGGTCGGCCACGCCCTCGGCAGATGTCGCTCGGCGATCGGGGGCCAGCCATTGCAACTGGGCCTCGAGTTCGGCCAGCACGTCGGGATCGAGCAGCTCGCGCAGTTCGGCACGCCCGAGCAGTTCGGCCAGCAGCCCCTGATCGAGGGTCAGCGCCGCAGCGCGGCGTTCGGCGATGGGGGAGTCGCCCTCGTACATGAACGACGCGACGTATCCGAACATCAGGGACCGGGCGAACGGCGAAGGCTGTGGTGTCTCCAGATCCGTCACGGTGACCCCACGGCTGGCGATCCGCCCGAGCAGCGTGGTCAGTCCGGGCACGTCGTAGACGTCTTGAAGGCACTCGCGGACGGCCTCCAAGATGATCGGGAAGGACGGGTACTTGGCCGCGACCTCCAGCAACTGTGCTGAGCGCTGACGCTGCTGCCACAGGGGCGAACGGCGGCCGGGATCGCGGCGGGGCAGCAGCAAGGCGCGGGCGGCGCACTCGCGGAATCGGCTGGCGAAGAGCGCGGAACCGCTGATCTCCTGGGTCACCAGATCCGCGATCTCGTCCGCTTCGAAGACGATGAGTTCACCTCCCGGTGGCTCTTCGTCAGTGTCGGGGATGCGGATCACGATGCCGTCGTCGCTGGCGATCGCCTGCCCGTCGACGCCGTAACGCTCGCGCAAGCGTGCGTTGATCGCGAGGGCCCAGGGCGCGTGGACCGGGGTGCCGTACGGAGAATGCACGACCATCCGCCAGTCGCCCAACTCGTCGCGAAAACGCTCCACGATGAGTGCGGTGTCGCTCGGCACCCGGCCCGTCGCCGTCACCTGCTCTTGGAGGTAGGTCGCCAGGTTGTTCGCTGCCTGGACATCGAGCCCGATGTCGACCAACCGTGCGACTGCGCTGTCCAGCGTCGACGCGGTGAGTTCGCGTGCTGCCTGCCCGATCTCCGCGCCCAATTCTGCGGGTCGTCCTTGGGCGTCGCCGGTCCAGAACGGCAGGCGTGCAGGGACTCCGGGGGCGGGCGTCACGAGCACCCGGTCATGCGTAATGTCCTCGATCCGCCAACTGGAGGCACCGAGGGCGAAGACGTCGCCAACGCGTGATTCGTAAACCATCTCCTCGTCGAGCTCACCCACCCGGCGT
The DNA here is from genome assembly GCA_037045645.1 of Nocardioides sp. NCBI lineage: Bacteria > Bacillati > Actinomycetota > Actinomycetes > Propionibacteriales > Nocardioidaceae > Nocardioides > Nocardioides sp. The sequence continues at coordinate 1,813,180 of JBAOIH010000001.1, read as the reverse complement.
CCGGGGCTGCGGCCCTCGCGTGCGGTGCCGACGATGAAGACGCCGAAGAGTCCGCGATCGGGAATGGTGCCGCCGCTGGTGACGGCCAGGCGCTGCGCGCCGGGTCGACCCGTGATGGCGCCGGTAACGCGGTCCCACACGATCCGTGGCCGCAACTCGGCGAACTCGTCACTGGGGTAGCGACCGCTGAGCAGGTCGAGAGTGGCATCGAAAGCGGAGCGGGGGAGTTGGGAGTAGGGGGACGCGCGGCGGATGGTGGCGAAGAGTGCCTCGACGTCCCACGCATCGAGTGCGGTCATCGCGACGATCTGCTGGGCCAACACATCGAGCGGGTGGCGAGGCACGTGGAGTGCCTCCAGCCTGCCCTCGCGCATCCCGGTAAGGCTCACGGCGGCCGGAAGCAGATCGCTGCGGTGCGTGGGGAGCGTGACGCCGCGCGACACCGCGCCCACCTGGTGACCGGCGCGACCCACGCGCTGGAGCGCGCTGGAGATCGACGGGGGCGATTCGACCTGCACGACGAGATCGACAGCGCCCATGTCGATGCCGAGTTCAAGACTGCTGGTGGCGATCACGCACGGAAGTCGGCCGCTCTTGAGGTCGTCCTCGATCTGGGCCCGGGTCTCCTTGGACACCGACCCGTGGTGCGCTCGGGCCAGCACCTGGGTGGCGGGTCGGGCGGACCCGGACTGCCCGGCCATCTGCGCGGGCGGCGTCTGAGCTTGCGGTGGTTGAGGAGCCGCCGTAGGCGGCGTCTCGAAACCAGGTGTATCCGGTGGTTGAGGAGCCGCTGTAGGCGGCGTCTCGAAACCAGGTGTATCCGGTGGTTGAGGAGCCGCCGTAGGCGGCGTCTCGAAACCAGGTGCGTTCAAACGCGCCGTCAGCCGCTCGGCTAGCCGCCGGCTGTTGACGAACACGATGGTCGAGCGATGACTCAAGATCAGTTCGCGCAGACGGTTCTCCAGATGCGGCCAGATGGAGCCGGCTCGGGTGTCGTCACTGCCCTCGGGCACGCTGAGCTGAGTCATGTCTTCGACCGGGACCTCGACGCGCAGGTCCCAACGTTTCTGCGACGGCGGAGCCACGACCTCGACCGGTGCCGTACCGCCGAGGAAGGCGGCGACGTCGGCGATGGGTCGTACGGTCGCGGACAAGCCGATGCGCTGCGCGGGCCGGGGCAGCAGGGCGTCCAAGCGTTCGAGGGTCAGCGCGAGGTGTGATCCGCGCTTGGTGCCCGCCACCGCATGCACCTCGTCCACGATCACCGTCTCGATGTGTCGCAGCGACTCGCGGGCCTGAGAGGTGAGCATCAAGAAGAGCGACTCGGGCGTGGTGATCAAGATGTCGGGGGGCGTAGTCACGAGACGGCGACGTTCCTGCGCAGGCGTGTCGCCGGTGCGTACGCCGACGGTCAATTCGGGCAACGACACCCCGAGCCGCTCGGCGGTGTGTTTGATCCCGATCAAAGGGGCCCGGAGGTTGCGCTCGACGTCGACCCCGAGCGCTTTGAGTGGGGAGAGATAGAGCACCCGGCAGCGGTCTCTTCGCGGCGGAAGTGGCTCGTGCAGCAGTCGGTCGATCGCGCTCAGGAACGCTGCCAACGTCTTGCCGGAGCCCGTCGGAGCCACCGTGAGGACGTGGCGGCCGGTTGCGACCTGCGTCCAGGTATCCAGTTGGGCCTGGGTGGGTGAGGCGAATGCGGCATCCAGCCAGGCCTGGGTGGCCGGTCCGAAAACCGCGCCCTCAGGTTCGCCCGCATCGCTCACTGGTCCATCCTCGCCGATAGCCCCGACATTGGCGGGTGTCGAGCGGACCCGAGTCCGCTCAACCCCCAACGATCCGGGGGCTGAGCGGACAATTCGGGGGTCCAGCGCCTAATGTCGCCGTATGGCGGACACTTCGCGCGTCGCGGTCTACATCGACTTCGACAACATGGTCATCTCGCGCTATGACGACCTGCACGGGCAGGGCGCCTGGCGTGAAGACAACGCCAGGCACCACCAGATCCGCCCGGACTCGCACGACGAGGTCGACCAACGACTGACCGAGGCCGAGGTGGATCTGGGCGCGATCATCGACTACGCGTCGTCGTTCGGCACGGTGGCGCTGACCCGGGCGTACGCCGACTGGTCCGTGCCCGCCAACGCGGCCTACAAGCGTCAGGTGATCGATCGAGCCGTGGACCTGGTCCAGCTCTTCTCCGTTTCCGGCACCAAGAACGGTGCCGACATTCGACTGTCGATCGATGCGGTCGCGGATCTGACCCAGCACGCCGACATCACGCACGTGGTGATCGTGGGCGGCGACTCCGACTACATCCCGCTCGCGCAGTCCTGCAAGCGGATGGGGCGTTTCGTGATCGGCATCGGCGTCGCCGGATCGATCAGCAGGGCGCTGGTCGCCGCGTGCGACGAGTTCAGTTCGTACGCCGACCTCCCGTCGGTGAACGCTCCAGCCCCGACCCGCAAGACCGCGGAGGCGAAGAAGGTCGCCCCAGCCGATGCCAAGAAGACCGCGAGCAAGAAGGCGGCACCCACCGACGACGAGCAGGCCACGGCGCTGTTCACCCGCGCGATCCGGGTGGGGTCGGAGAAGAGCGACGACGGCTGGGTGCACTCGTCGAGCGTCAAGAGCCAGATGCAGCGAATGGACTCGACCTTCAAGGAGAAGTCGCTGGGATTCTCGTCGTTCCGGGCCTTCGTGGAGTCGCGCGAGGAGATCCTCGAGACACGTGTGCTCGACAACGGCCAGGTGGAGATCCGGTTGCGGTGAGCCGCTTTCGTGTTGTCGGTGGCGTCGTCTAGCCTCGCGGATCGTGGCAGCCCACCCAGGAGACGACCAGACGATGATCTCGGCTCGCGGCCTGCGCAAGTCCTTCGGGGACTTGGAGGCCGTCAAGGGCATCGACGTCGACGTCCGGCGTGGCGAGGCGTTCGGGTTCCTGGGACCCAACGGTGCCGGGAAGTCGAGCACCATGCGGATGATCGCCGCGGTGTCGCCCGTCAGCGCAGGGCAGTTGCGGATATTCGGGCTGGATCCGGCCGTCCAGGGACCGGCGATCCGCTCGCGGTTGGGGGTGTGCCCCCAGGAAGACACCCTCGACAACGAACTCAACGTCTTCGACAACCTCTTCGTCTACGGCCGTTACTTCGGCATCGATCGGGCCACCGTACGTGCGCGCGCGGAGGAACTGCTCGAGTTCGCCAAGCTTGAGGAGAAGGCCAAGTCACGAGTCGAAGACCTCTCCGGAGGAATGAAGCGCCGTCTGACCATCGCGCGCAGCCTGATCAACCGGCCCGAGCTGTTGCTCCTCGATGAGCCGACGACCGGACTCGATCCACAAGCCCGCCACGTGCTGTGGGATCAACTGTTCCGGCTCAAACAGGCGGGCGTGACGCTGGTGATCACCACTCACTACATGGACGAGGCCGAGCAGTTGTGCGATCGCCTCGTCGTGATGGACAAGGGGCACATCGCCGCCGAGGGTTCACCGCGCGCCCTGATCGAGAAGCACTCGACGCGTGAGGTCGCCGAATTGCGCTTCGGCGCCAGCGGCGAGGACAACGTGCACGAGGTGATTGCCGAGAAGGTGGTCGACCTGGGCGAGCGGGTGGAAGTGCTGCCTGATCGACTGCTGGTCTACAGCGACGACGGTGAGCGCGTGCTTGCGGGCGCGCTCGCTCGGGGACTGGAGCCGGTGGCATCACTCGTACGCCGTTCGTCTCTCGAAGACGTCTTCTTGCGGCTGACGGGTCGGACGTTGGTGGATTGATGCAGGCCAAACTGACCGCGTGGGAGGGGCTGACTCGCCAGTGCGACTATTGGGCGACCGTGTTCAAGCGCACCTGGCGCGGAGGACTGGTGTCGAGTTTCCTCACGCCGCTGCTGTACGTGGTCGCGATGGGGGTGCTGCTCGGCGGTTTCATCGAGGGGGATCCCGACCGGCTCGAAGGCGCGACCTCCTACCTGGCGTTCGTGGTGCCCGGCCTGGTGGCGGCTCACGCCATGCAGATCGCGGTCGGGGAGACCACCTATCCGGTGATGGGTGGGATCAAGTGGCACAAGTCGTTCTTCGCGCAGATGGCGACCCCGTTGGCCGTACGCGACATCGTCAACGCGATGCTCGGCTTCGCGCTCTTCCGGGTCGGCAGTGCCTGCGCGGTCAGCATGCTCGTGCTGGCGCCCTTCGGCGTCTTCGAGTCCTGGTGGGGTCCGATCCTGGCCTGGATCAGCCAGTGTCTGGTCGGGCTCGCGTTCGCGACCGTGGTTTTCGGTTACAGCGCCCGGTTGCGCTCCGAAGAGGGCTTCGGGGTGATCTTTCGCCTTGGCGTGGTGCCGCTGACGCTCTTCTCCGGTGCGTTCTTTCCAGTCGCCAACCTCGGTCCGGTGCTGGAGTGGATCGCCAGACTCACGCCGTTGTGGCACGGGGTCAACCTGTCTCGGATGCTCTGCCTCGACCGGGTCGACTGGAGCATCGCACTGCTCAATCTGGTCGTCCTCGTCGTCGTCAGTGTGCTCGGCTGGCGATGGGCCGTGACCGGTCTTGAGAAGCGTCTGGAGTCCTGAGATGGCGACCGTGTTCCCGGCTCCGCTGACACCCGTGGCCGCTGCGCGTTTGTTGGTGTTTCGCAGTTACCTGGCTTACAAGGGCGCCTGGAAGCTCTTCGTCACCGGGTTCGCCGAGCCGGTCTTCTACCTCTTCTCGATCGGCATCGGCGTCGGTCAACTCATCGACACGTTCAGCTTCCACGGCGAGCAGATCGCGTACGCCACCTTCGTCGCGCCGGCGATGCTGGCGACCAGCGCGTTCAACGGAGCGCTGCTGGACTCGACCTACAACGTCTTCTTCGAAATTGAGATACGAGAAGCTCTACGACCAGATCCTGGCCACCCCGATGACGACGGCCGACGTCGCGCGCGGCGAGATCACGTGGAGTCTGTTGCGCGGCTCGACCTACTCGGCCGTCTTCTTGCTCGTCATGCTGGCGATGGGGTTGATCGATTCCTGGTGGGCACTGCTGGCGCTGCCGGCGACGGTGCTGATCGCGTTCGCGTTCGCTGCTGTCTGCATGGCGCTGACGACGTGGATGAAGTCGTGGCAGGACTTCGAGAAGATCACGCTCGCTCAGATGCCGCTCTTCTTGTTCTCCGCGACGTTCTTCCCGATCGAGGCGTTCGGCGACGGGGTGCTGCGCTGGGTGGTCGAGGCCACGCCGCTGTATCGCGGGGTCGTGTTGTGCCGCGAACTCACCACCGGGTTGGTCACGTGGGAGTCGGCGCTCTCGGTGGTCTATCTGGTCACCATGGGCCTGGTCGGCGTGGCGGTCGTACGCCGCCGTCTCGACACCCTGCTGCTCACCTGACCTGACAAGATGCGGGGGTGAGCATCGAGCCGGACACCAAGGACTGGACCTGGGTGCTCGAGCGCCCGTGCACCGAATGTGGTTTCGATGCGTCCGCGGTCGGCCCGGCCACGATCCCCGACCTGATCGAGCACGATGCGCGCGCCTGGGAGATCGTGCTGCGCACCGACGACGCGGCCTGCCGTCCCGAACCTCACGTCTGGTCGCCGTTGGAGTACGCCTGCCACATCCGCGACGTCCACCGGATCTTCCTCGAACGTCTCACCATGATGATGCTGCACGACGACCCCGAGTTCGCCGATTGGGATCAAGACGCCGCAGCCGTCAACGCCGACTACGGCTCTCAGGACCCGCTCGTGGTCGCGGGCGGCCTCCTCGACGCGGCTCTCGCGGTAGCCGAGGGCTATCGCGCCGTCGGAGCCGAGCAGTGGGGACGGACGGGACGACGCAGCAACGGGTCCCGGTTCACGGTGGACACACTCGTCCGCTATCACCTGCACGACGTCGTCCATCACGCTCACGACGTGGCCTACGTGACCAAGCGCCTCACCGTCGCGGCGTACGACTCCTTCGCCGCCGACTATGCGAACGGCACCCAGGAGATGTCGCCGCAGGTGCGTGCCGCGATCGAGGCATTCGCGGCCGACGTGGGGCCAGGCGCTCACGTGCTGGAGATCGGCACCGGATCGGGCCGCGACGCCGCTCTGCTGGAGGAGTTGGGCGTACGCGTGCGCCGCACCGACATCTCGCCCGGCTTCGTACGCCTGTTGCACGAGCGGGGGATCGAGGCCGAGGTGCTCGACCCGTTGACAGACGATCTGAGCGCATCCGAGGGGGACTACGACGGGGTGTACGCGCACGCGTCCCTGCTGCACGTACGCCGCGCCGACCTACCGATCGTCACCGCCAATCTGGCGGCGGTGACCAGGTCGGGCGGCATCTTCCGTCTTGCGGTCAAGGAGGGAGAGGGCGCGCGCTTCTCGATCCACGGCAGCGTCGGCGCGCCGCGACTGTTCACGTTCTGGCGAGAGGGGCCCCTGCGCAAGGTGCTGGGGGAGACGGGCTGGGAGGTGACGGCCGCCGAGTCCGCTGCCGGCCTGCGCGGGGAGACGTGGCTCGAGGTGACGGCGGTGCGCAGGTGAGGCTCACCGAGTTCTGGTCCCGGATGGAGGATGCGCTGGGGCCGTCGTACGCACGCGCGTGGTCGGAGCAGTACGTGCTGCGCGACCTCGGCGGCCGTACGGTCAACGAGGCGTTGGCTGCGGGCGAGCCGGCCAAGCAGGTCTGGGCGGCAGTGTGGCGCGCCCTCGAACTCCCGGCGTCTCAGCGTTGAGCGACCACACCCACGTTCAGCGCCGCACCCTTCGCGTCCTGGTGCTGGCTCAGGTGGTGGGCGCGGTCGGCATCACGATCGGGATCGCGACGGCCTCCCTCCTGGCGCGCGACCTGTCCGGCTCCGACACGATGGCCGGACTGGCCCAGACCTTCCAGACCTTCGGGACCGCCGCGACCGCCTTCGCTCTCGGCGCTCTGATGGGCCGACGGGGCCGCCGCCCCGGACTGGTGGGGGCGTATCTCACGGGCGCCTTGGGTGCCTTCCTTGCCGTAGTCGCGGGTGTCGTCGAGTCCCTGCCGCTGCTGTTCGTCGGCACCCTGCTGCTCGGCGCCGTCTCGGCGGCCAACGCTGCGAGCCGCTATGCCGCCACCGACCTTGCGACGCCCGAGACCACAGCGCGCGCCCTGTCGGTGGTGGTCTGGGCGACGACGATCGGCGCGGTCGCGGGACCCAACCTGACCGGCCCTGCCGCCGCGTTTGCCGATCAGCTGGGGATCCCCGAACTGACCGGTCCCTTCGCGCTCGGAGCCGTCGGGATGCTGACGGCCGCGCTCGTGGTTGCGGTGGGGTTGCGCCCCGACCCGCTGCTCCTGGCTGACGGCGTACGAGTTGCACCCGCGGCGGACTCGACCTCGTCTGGGCGGGTCGGGGCGGCACTGCGTGCAGACCCCGGGCTCGCCGCAGGGATGCTCGCCATGGCAGCGGCTCATGCGGTGATGGTGTCGGTGATGGTGATGACGCCGCTGCACATGGAGCACGGTGGCTCGACACTCGAAGTGATCGGCGTGGTGATCTCGGTGCATGTCTTCGGCATGTTCGGTTTCTCGCCGCTGGTCGGTGCGGTCGCCGACCGCTTCGGTCGGGCCACGACGATCGGGTGCGGAGCCTTGATCCTGCTCGTCTCGTTGGCGGTGGCCGGACGATCGCCGATGGGCACGTCGAGCGGCATCTTCCTCGGTCTCTTCCTGCTGGGCCTGGGGTGGTCGTTCGCGACGATCGGCTCTTCGGCGGTGGTCGCCGATCGCGCGCCGCACGGGATGCGTACGCGTGTGCAGGGGACCTCCGACAGCCTGATGAGCCTCACCGCCGCGGGTGGGTCGGCGTTGTCTGGTGTGATCGTCGGGGGCTGGGGGTACCCGGCACTCAACCTCTTCGCCGCACTCTTCGCCCTGGCCGTGTTGGCGGCGGCGTTCGTCGTGCGACACAGCGCCACGGCGCCCGCACTGCCTGACTGAGTCTGGTCGCGCGGTGAGGCGCCGGCCGATTCTCCCGGCGACACGCCGCGCCAACTCGAACATCGAACACGTGTTCGGTCTAGATTGTGGGCACCACGTACGACGTGCACCCGACCTTATCCACAGGGATCCACGCTCCTGATCAGGGAGTGTCGGTGGTCGGCTCTAGCGTCGAAGGCGTACGTGGAACCCGACTACACACGAAGGAAGAGCACATGGCTGCAGGAGATCGCGACAAGGCCCTCGACGTTGCGCTGGCAAACATCGAGAAGCAGTTCGGCAAAGGCTCGGTCATGCGACTGGGCGATGACACGCGGGCACCGCTCGAGGTGATCCCCACCGGGGCGATCGCTCTCGATGTGGCGCTGGGCATCGGCGGCCTGCCGCGCGGTCGCGTGGTGGAGATCTATGGTCCGGAGTCGTCGGGAAAGACGACGGTCGCCTTGCATGCCGTGGCCAGCGCGCAGCGCGCGGGCGGCATCGTGGCCTTCATCGACGCCGAGCACGCCCTCGACCCCGACTACGCCGCAGCACTGGGCGTCGACACCGATGCACTGCTGGTGAGCCAACCCGATTCCGGCGAGCAGGCACTTGAGATCGCCGACATGCTGATCCGCTCGGGTGCGCTCGACCTGATCGTGATCGACTCCGTCGCCGCGCTCGTGCCACGTGCCGAGATCGAGGGCGAGATGGGTGACAGTCACGTCGGTCTTCAGGCTCGTCTGATGAGTCAGGCGCTGCGGAAGATGACCGGCGCGCTGAACGGCGCCGGCACGACGGCGATCTTCATCAACCAGTTGCGCGAGAAGATCGGCGTGATGTTCGGCTCGCCCGAGACCACGACCGGTGGTCGGGCACTGAAGTTCTATTCGTCGGTGCGCCTGGACGTGCGCCGCATCGAGACTCTGAAGGACGGCACCGACATGGTCGGCAACCGCACCCGGGTCAAGGTCGTGAAGAACAAGGTGGCCCCGCCGTTCAAGCAGGCCGAGTTCGACATCATGTACGGAAAGGGCATCTCGCGAGAGGGCGGACTGATCGACGTCGGTGTGGAGGCAGGTCTGGTCCGCAAGGCCGGCGCTTGGTACACCTATGAGGGCGACCAGCTCGGCCAGGGCAAGGAGAACGCTCGCATGTTCTTGCGCGACAACCCCGACCTGGCCAACGAGCTTGAGAAGAAGATCCTCGAGAAGCTCGGGATCGGTCCGCAGGTCGACCAGCCGGCCGAGGACCTCTCGGACGAGCCGATCGGTGTCAATGACTTCTGAGCCCGACTCCGCTCCCACCCTCGGTCCGCCCGCGTGGCTGGGCGACGTCTCTCTCGGCGTGGACGCGTGGGCGGGCTCGCGGGGCACCCGGGTGCCGGTCGACGAGGAGGGCTCAGGACCCGATGCCGATCCTGAGTCGGTGGCGCGCAAGATCCTGCTCGACCAACTCACCGGTCGTGCTCGCTCTCGTGCCGAACTGCGCCAGAAGTTGGCCGACAGACTGGTCCCCGACGAGATCGCCGAAAGCCTGCTGGACCGCTTCGAGGAGGTCGGTCTCGTAGACGACGCGGCGTTCGCCAACGCCTGGGTGAGCTGCACGACAAGTCGGCAAAGGGCTGGCTCCCCGAGCCCTGGCCCAGGAGTTGCGGCGCAAGGGCATCGATGACGAGGTTGCACGCCAGGCACTCGACCAGGTCGGCCTGGACGATCAGCTCGAGGCGGCGCGGCTTCTGGTGCGCCGCAAGTCCCGCGCGGTCGCGCGACTCGACACGACGACGGCAACTCGCAGACTGGTCGCGATGTTGGCCCGCAAAGGCTACGGCTCGGGGTTGGCCTATCGCGTAGTGAAGGAGGAACTCGCGGAGCGCGACGATTTCGGTGAATGACGTCAGCGACGCCTGACTGGCATGATCCCGGGGTGACGATCCGTCTGACGGTAGCCGACGGCGCGAGGGCGCGCGCGGGTGTCGTACGCCCGGACGAGTCATGGCTCGATGCGGCTCGACGCATATCTCCTGACGACGTGTCCTGTCCGGTTGCCTTCGATCTCGGCGGCGAGGTCAAGCGATTCGTGATCGACCGTGCGTGGACCGTGGCACTGCGACCGATGACCCTGGGTGACCTTCCCGCCCTCACCCGGTGGCGACAGTCGGCGCACGTGCGGGCGTGGTGGGGCGCCGACGGCGAACCCAGCGCTGACAACGTGGCGGCGCAGTATGCACCTGACATCGAGTTGGCCACGCCCACGCGGATCTGGGCTGTGGAGGTCAACGGGCGTTCGATCGGATTCGTGCAGGACTATCGGATCCGCGACTACCCCGACTACGCGTTGCTGACGCCCGACCCGGACGCGATCGGATTCGACTACGCCATCGGGGAGCCTGCGTGGCTCGGCCGTGGCTTGGGCACGCGACTCATCTGGACGTGGATGCTCGAAACCAGACGTCGCTTCCCGACGGCGAGCGCCTATTTCGCTGCTCCCGACCACCGCAACGGCGCGTCCCTGCGTGCGCTGGCCCGGTGCGGCTTCACCCAAGGCGCGTGGTTCGACGAGCCGCAGCCCGACGGCAGCGTCGCCACTGTCATCGGCTGCAGCCTGGACGTGGCTACCGTGCTCGGCTGAGTGGTCGGTCATGATGGGCCTATGACTTACTCTCTTGCCGATCTGCTGCGACTTCCGGCGGGGCCGGTCGACCTGAGGGCGCGCGAGACCGACGTGGCGCCCGGCTTCGACGGCAAGAAGGCCGACGGCGAAGCCGCACTGGCTGCCATGGGACCGGAGTTGGCCGACCTCCAGGAGCGGCTGTGGGCCGAGCGTACGGCTGGCGGCATCCGCCGGATCCTGCTCGTACTCCAGGGCATGGACACCTCCGGCAAGGGCGGCGTGCTGCGTCACACCGTAGGCCTGGTCGACCCCCAGGGTGTGAAGATCACCAGCTTCAAGGCGCCGACTGAGGAGGAGAAGCAACATGACTTCCTCTGGCGGATCGAGCGGGCCGTGCCCGAGGCCGGCTTCATCGGCGTATTCGACCGCTCGCACTATGAGGACGTGTTGATCGTCAAGGTGCACCAATGGGCCGATGCCGAGGAGATCGAGCGTCGTTATGGCGCCATCAACGACTTCGAGAAGCGGTTGGCCGACGAAGGCACCACGATCGTCAAGTGCATGCTGCACGTCAGCCCCGAGGAACAGAAGGTCCGCCTACAGGAGCGCCTCGACAATCCGGACAAGCACTGGAAGTACAACCCCGGCGATCTCGACGAACGTGCCCTGTGGGCGGACTACCGTGCGGCGTACGAGACCGCGCTGGAGCGCACCAACACCGATGTCGCGCCGTGGTACGTGATTCCTGCCGACAAGAAGTGGTATCGCAACTACGCGGTCGGGACACTCCTCCTCGACGCCCTACGCGAACTCGACCCGCAATGGCCCGCAGCGGACTTCGACGTGGAGGCAGAAAAGCAGCGACTGGCCGAGGAGACGCCACTCTCGTGACGATCTCGACCGTGGGCGTGACCCGCTACGTGACCCCGTTGCGGGAGGGAGGGTCGTTGCCCGGAATCGTCGAGGCTGACGACTTGGGTACCTACGTCTGCAAGTTCCGCGGCGCCGGGCAGGGGCTGCGCGTGCTGGTGGCGGAGGTCATCGCGGCGGGCATCGCCAGACGTCTGGAAATCGCGACACCACGCCTGGTGGTGCTGGACCTCGACCCTGAGATCGCTCGTTATGAGGCCGACGAGGAGGTCCAAGACCTGCTCAACGCGAGCCCCGGACTCAATCTGGGGGTCGACTTCCTCCCCGGCTCGTTCGGCTTCGACGCGGCAACTGCCACTCCGGATCTGGCGGCCCGGGTGCTGTGGTTCGACGCGTTCATCGCCAATGTCGATCGCACCTGGCGAAATCCCAACCTGCTTGTGTGGCACGGCGACGTCTGGGTGATCGACCATGGTGCGAGTCTCTACTTCCACCACGCGTGGCCAGGTGGCGTCACCGACCCCGACCGGTTCGCGGCTCAGCGGTGGGATCCCACCGGCCACGTCTTCGCGGAGGTGGACACCGCCGTTGTGGACGCAGACCTGCGGGCACGGCTGGGCTCCGAGGCTTTTGCCGAGATCCTCGGAGACGTCCCCGACGAGTGGCTCGAGTCGGTGCCCGGAGCCCAGACACCCGCAGAGTTGCGGCGGGCGTACGTCGCATTCTTGGATGCTCGTCTGGACTCCCGCGCCTGGCTGCCCGGAGTGGGCACATGACGACGCGGCTGCCGTACCAATACGTCGTGATGCGCTGCGTGCCTCGTGCCGATCGCGAGGAGTTCCTCAACGTCGGTGTGGTGCTCTATTGCGAAGCGACGGGCTTCCTCGACTGCACCTGGCAGATCGACGCGGCCCGCCTCGAAGCGCTGGGAAATGTCGACGCCGAGTCGGTGCTCGCCAGCCTGGAGTTCGTACGCGCCGTGTGTCGCGGTGAGACGGCTGGAGGCGATGCGGCGCTACAACCGCTGGGCACCAGGTTCGGCTTCGTACGCGCCCCGCGCAGCACGGTCGTCCAGCCAGGCCCGGTCCACGGTGGGGTTACCCAGGACCCGGCGCGCTGCCTGGATCACCTGGTGCACACTCTCGTCGGCTGATCTGGCGCACCTGCGTGGGCTCAGACGGGTACGAGTTCCACTGCGCCGACGGCATAACGCGCCAGAATGGTCCGGGCGACCTCCGGGTGTGGGCCGAGGGGATCGGAGACGGCCACGGCGCCGGCTTCCAGCGCCAGCTCCGTGGCCCGGTCGCACAGCGTCCCGGGAGCCAGGAACAACGACGCCACCGCGATGTGGCGACGCCCTTCGGCGCGGAAGGCTCGCACGGCCTCACCGGTCGCCGGGGGACTGGTCGAGGCGTACGCGGCGACGACGGGGAGCTTGTGGTGGGCACCCCACTGGCGCGCCAGTCGCGCGACGGCCTGATTCGCGAGCGGGTCGGACGAGCCGGCGGCGGCCAGCACGAGGGCGTCGAGTTCGCGTACGCGAGCAGCCGACAACGCCTCGCGCATCCGTACGTCGAGCACCTCCAGGAAGCGCGTCTCCAGGCCGAGTACGGAGGTCATCCTGATCTTCAGCCCCGGGTGAGCGGCCAGCGCCTCGGCAATCTTGTCCGGGACGTCGACCTTGGCGTGGTAGGCCTGAGACAGCAGCAGCGGCACCACGACGATCTCGTCGAACCCCGCACGTACGAGTTTGGCGACGGTCGTCTCGAACGACGGCTTGGAGAGTTCGAGGAATGCCGACTCGATCCGCAGGTCCGGTCGCTGATGGCGTACCTCAGCGACCAGTTGCGTGATCGTCGCGGCTGAACGCGGGTCGCGGCTGCCGTGGGCCAGAGCGATCAGAGCTGGAGCGGCCATCTCAGCGGTCTCCTTCGTGCGGCGTCGTGATGACGCGGGTGTTGAGGCTCGACGACGTTGTCGAGACGGTGGTGAGTAGCGGGTTGCTCATGCGTGGATCCCGCATTCGGTCTTGTTGGTGCCGGCCCAACGGCCGCTGCGGGGGTCTTCGCCCGGTGCGACGCGACGAGTGCAGGGGGCGCAACCGATGGACGGGTAGCCGTCGTACGCGAGGGGGTTGACCAAGATGCCGTGCTCGACGATGTAGGCCTCGAACTGCTCGTCGCTCCAGCGCGCGAGCGGCGACACCTTGACCTTGCCCTTCTTGGCGTCCCAACCGACGACGGGCGCGATCACCCGGTTGTGGGTCTCGGCACGGCGCAGGCCGGTGGCCCAGGCGTCGTACGTCGCGAGTGACTCGGCGAGTGGCTCGACCTTGCGCAACTTGCAGCACGTGTCGGGATCACGGCGGAAGAGTTCAGGACCGTACTCGGCGTCCTGCTCGGTCACGCTCTGTCGCGGCGTGATGGTGAGGACGTTGACCGGCAGCGTCGCTGCGACCGCGTCGCGGGTCCCGATGGTCTCCGCGAAGTGGTAGCCGGTGTCGAGGAAGACGACGTCGACGCCTGGCGCGACCCTCGAGGCGAGGTGCGCGAGCACGGCGTCACTCATCGAGGAGGTGACACAAAAGCGCGAACCGAAGGTCGCGACCGCCCATTCGATGATGTGCTCGGCCGGCGCGAGCTCGAGTTCGGCACCGACGTGGGAGATGAGAGCCCGCAATTCCTCGGGGGAGCGACCCTCTGTCATGGTGCCCCGAAAGGCGCGCGCTGCGCGGGTGGTGGCCGCGGTCACGAGGCACCGCCTTCACGAGCGGCGACCGGGCGGGTCAGCCCGAGGTACTTCACCGAGAAGGCGCGCAAGCACGACCGGCACTCCCACGCCCCGTGTGCCTCCTGCGGGAAGAGGTTCTCGTCTCCGCAGTAAGGGCAGTGGTACGGCACGGCGCGCCCGGTCATTGCTGGCTCGTCTCCGCCGGGCCCTCGCCACGCAGTTCGGTGTCGTCGGCACGGGCGGCCCAGGCGGCGAAGGTCTCCCCGGACTCGCGACCGGCCAGGTAGGCCGTCACCACGTTGGTGATGTAGTCGTCCAGTCCGTCGCTGGTCACCTTGTGTGCGCGCAGTTTGCGCCCGAAGGCGGGGGTAAGACCCAGTGCCCCTCCGAGGTGGACCTGGAATCCTTCGACCTGGTTGCCGTCGTCATCGAGAACGAGTTGTCCCTTGAGTCCGATGTCCGCGACCTGCGTACGCGCGCAGGCGTTCGGGCAGCCGTTGACGTTGACCGAGATGGGCGTGTCGAGTTCGGGGAAGCGCTTCTCGAGTTCGGTGACCAGGCGCCGAGCGCGCTCCTTGGTGTCGACGATCGCAAGCTTGCAGAACTCGATGCCGGTGCAGGCCATGGTGTTGCGTCGCCAGTTGCTGGGCCTGGACGTGAGTCCGATGCGCTCCAGGTCCTCGACGAGCGCTTCGGTGTGCTCTCCGGGCACTCCGATGACCACCAACTTCTGGTAGGCCGTCAGTCGTACGCCCGTTGCGCCGTGCTTGTCGACCAGGTCACCGAGCGCGGTCAGGGTCGTACCGTCGACGCGTCCGACGATCGGGGTCGCGCCGACGTAGAAGAGGCCGTCCTTCTGCTCGTGTACGCCGATATGGTCACCCTGCGAGGCGGGGGAGGCAGGGGAGGCCAACGACACCAGTTCCCGGCCCAGATACTCGGTCTCCAAGACGGTTCGGAACTTCTCCACGCCCCAGTCTGCGACCAGGAATTTCAGCCGGGCCTTGGAGCGCAGCCTGCGGTAGCCGTAGTCGCGGAAGATCCCGGCGACGCCCTCCCAGGCATCAGCAACCTGGTCGAGCGGGATCCAGACGCCGAGCTTCTGCGCCAGCATGGGGTTGGTGGACAGACCGCCCCCGACCCACAAGTCGAAGCCGGGACCGAACTCCGGGTGCACCGTTCCCACGAAGGACACGTCGTTGATCTCGGGGGCGACATCGTGCGACGGGTGCCCGGTCAGTGCGGTCTTGAACTTGCGTGGCAGGTTGGAGTACGCCGGGTTGCCGAGTGCGCGTCGCTTGATCTCAGCCAGTGCCTCGGAGCCGTCGATGATCTCGTCCTTGGCGATCCCGGCGACGGGTGAGCCCAGGAACGGGCGCGGGCTGTCGCCGCACGCTTCGAGGGTGGTGAGACCGACGCCTTCGAGCCGCTCCCAGATTGAGGGGACGCTCTCCACCTCGATCCAGTGGTACTGGATGTTGTTGCGGTCGGTGATGTCTGCGGTGTTGCGTGCGTACTGGGTGGAGGTCTCCCCGAGCGCCCGAAGCTGAGCGGGTCCGAGGATCTGCCCGTCCGTGCGCACCCGCATCATGAAGTAGCGATCGTCGAGCTCCTCTTCTTCGAGCGCGGCGGTCTTTCCGCCGTCGAAGCCCGGAGCCCGCTGGGTGTAGAGACCCATCCAGCGGAAGCGACCGCGCAGATCGGCAGGATCGATGGAGTCGAAGCCCCGGTGCGCGTAGATATTGACGATGCGCGCGCGCACGTTCAGGGCATCGTCGTCCTTCTTGGTCTGCTCGTTCTTGTTGAGCGGTTCGCGGTAGCCCAATGCCCACTGACCCTCGCCGCGCTTGGGGCGGGGGCGAGGTGTGCGTGTGGCGGCAGTCTGGGTCTCGGAGATGAGGGTCACGAGAGGGGGTCCTTCTTGTTTCGCTGATCCGCGCGCGACGGTGAGCGCGGTTGGGGCTGGATGGCGGTTCAGCGATGCCAACAGATCATGCTTCGCGTACGCCCGTAGTCCACGTGGCGACGGACCACTAGGAAGGCGTGTGTTGCGCGACTGACCATGTCAAGGAGTCTCAGGGTGCGGACGGGCGTTCCACAAGGTGGAATCTCATGCAACGAGACGGCCGTCTCGATCAATGAGACACGCAGCATGGAAAGGGGACCGGGTGTGACCCAGGCCATGCTTGGAATGGCCCGTATTCACCGCGCAGGCCGACCACTAGAGTGCGGCCCATGAGTCAGCTCCCCACACCCGACCTCAGCGGCCGCAGCTATGCCGACACCGCCAGCGAGGCCTACAACGCAGCACTCAAGGTGATCGAGACGGTCGAGCCGCGGATTGCCGAGGCCACCCGCCAGGAACTCGCCGACCAACGGGGCTCGCTGAAGTTGATCGCCAGTGAGAACTACGCCTCGCCGGCGGTCCTGCTGACGATGGGCACCTGGTTCAGCGACAAGTACGCCGAAGGCACCATCGGACACCGCTTCTATGCGGGCTGTCAGAACGTCGACACCGTCGAGTCGCTGGCCGCCGAACACGCGCGCGAACTCTTCGGCGCCGAGTACGCGTACGCCCAGCCGCACTCGGGCATCGACGCCAACCTGACGGCCTTCTGGTCGATCCTGGCGCACCGCGTCGAGGGTCCCTGGCTGGAGAAGTTCGGGGCGAAGAACGTCGACGAGCTCACCGAGGCGGACTGGGAGACGCTGCGGGCCGAGTTCGGCAATCAGCGCCTGCTCGGCATGTCCCTGGACGCCGGCGGTCACCTCACCCATGGCTTCCGCCCCAACATCAGCGGCAAGATGTTCCACCAGCAGCAGTACGGCACCGACCCGGAGACCGGTCTGCTCGACTATGACGTGGTCCGCGCGAAGGCGCGCGAGTTTCAGCCCCTGGTCATCATCGCGGGCTACTCGGCCTACCCGCGTCGGGTGAACTTCGCCAAGATGCGCGAGATTGCCGACGAGGTCGGCGCGACGCTGATGGTCGACATGGCGCACTTTGCCGGTCTGGTGGCGGGCAAGGTCTTCACCGGAGACGAGGACCCGGTGCCGCACGCGCACATCGTCACCACCACGACGCACAAGTCGCTGCGCGGCCCGCGCGGTGGCCTGGTGCTCGCCACGGAGGAGTACGCCCCGTCGGTCGACCGCGGCTGCCCGCTCGTGCTGGGTGGACCGCTGTCGCACATGATGGCGGCCAAGGCTGTTGCCCTGGCCGAAGCGCGCACCGCCGACTTCCGTACCTATGCCCAGAACGTCGCGGACAACGCCAAGACCTTGGCCGACGGGCTCCAGAAGCGCGGGGTCAAACTCGTCACGGATGGCACCGACAACCACATCGTGCTGCTGGACGTGAACTCGTTCGGTGTCACCGGGCGACAGGCCGAGTCCGCGCTGCTCGATGCCGGGATCGTCACGAACCGCAACTCGGTGCCCGCGGACCCCAACGGTGCTTGGTACACCTCGGGTGTGCGCATCGGCACCCCGGCGCTGACAACGCGCGGTTTCGGTGCCGACGAGTTCGACAAGGTGGCCGAGTTGATCGTGGATGTGCTGGCCAACACCCAGCCGGGCACCACCAAGGCGGGCGGCCCCTCCAAGGCGACCTACGCGCTGGCCGACGGAGTGGCCGACCGAGTGAAGTCGCAAAGCGCCGAGTTGCTGGACAAGCACCCGCTGTATCCCGGTCTCGTCCTGAGCTGACCCGGTCAGTCAGCCCGGACCGCGTCGATCTCCAGACGGACGTAGTCGATCACCGGCTCAGCCATCGCCAGTCTGACCTCCCGGACGAACTCGCGCGCCTGGCTGGGTGCCAGACCGACGACATAACTGCTCAAGCACACGGTTGCCAGGTAGGTCTCCATGAGAGCGGGGTCCTCCAGGCGCAGCGGGTCGGGGCGCAAGCGCACGGACTCGACCGTCCAGCCGTTGTCTTGCAGCGACCGCTGTGTCTCGGCGATTCCCGCGAACTCGACTCCCCACTTCTCGGTGCCCGTCACCTGGACCAACGCTGCGTTGAGGTGGGCGAGTTGGCCCTGGCCGCCGCAGTCACTGGTGAGCCGACCGCCCTCCCGGGTTGATGCGGCCAGGTTGGCGAAGAGCAGATCGTGGTCGGTGATCCAGTGGAAGGCCGCCAGTCGTCGTGCAGTGTCATCCGGTCGAGCACTCGCCGACCCCAGGCGACATGAGGCAGCGGCAGGGAGTCGTAGGTGGCTGCGTCCCATTCGTGCGGCATCAGAACTCCGGGGTCGTGCGGTCGACGAGGCCACGAAGGTCCCCGCCGGCGAGCATGCCGTATGTGCCGGAATGTCCGGCCAGCCGCGAGGCGCAGAACACATCGGCGACGTCGGGCGGGGCGAAACGCACCAGCAGCGAGCCCTGTAGACAGGCAGCCATCTGACCGGCCAGACGTCGCGCGCCCGACTCCCGGGCACCTGACTCGCCGAGCAACGCCAACGTCTCGTCGATCGCGCGATCCAAGCGAGCATCGGCTCCGCGTGCCAGCCCGACCTCGTGGATCCACGCTTCCAGGACCTCCGGCTCACGCGAGAGCGCGCGGAGTACGTCGAGCGCATTGACGTTGCCCGAGCCCTCCCAGATGGAGTTGAGCGGCGACTCGCGAAACAGCAGGGGCAGACCCGACTCCTCGACGTAGCCATTGCCGCCCAGGCACTCCAGCGCCTCGGCGACCATCGCCGGGGTGCGTTTGCAGACCCAGAACTTCGCCAACGGCAACGCGATGCGCCGCAGTGCCGCCTCGTGTGGGTCGTGCAGGTTGTCGACGGCCGAGGCCAGGCGCAGCGCGAGCGCGGTGGCCGCCTCGGATTCGACGGCGAGATCGGCGATCACGTTCTGCATCAGCGGCTTGTCCACGAGCAGCGAGCCGAAGGCCGCGCGGTGTGACACGTGCCAGGAGGCCTCGGCCAGTGCCCGGCGCATCAGCGACGCCGATCCCAAGACACAATCC
The DNA here is from genome assembly GCA_037045645.1 of Nocardioides sp. Lineage (NCBI taxonomy): Bacteria > Bacillati > Actinomycetota > Actinomycetes > Propionibacteriales > Nocardioidaceae > Nocardioides > Nocardioides sp. The sequence goes on along the minus strand of JBAOIH010000001.1, from coordinate 1,794,082 downwards.
AGACGGGTGGCCGCGACCATCTCGATGATGGTGCGCACCCCGCGCCCCTCATCACCCAGGCGCTGCGCCCAGGTGCCTCGGAACTCCAACTCCGACGACGCATTGGACCGGTTGCCCAGTTTGTCCTTCAGCCGCACCACGTCGAGTTGATTGCGGGTGCCGTCCGCCAACACGCGAGGCACTACGAAACACGTCACGCCGCCTTCGGTCTGGGCGAGGACGAGGAAGAGGTCGTTCATCGGCGCCGAGGTGAACCACTTGTGCCCGTGCAGCGCGTACCCGCCATCGTCGGTCGGCGTCGCCACGGTGATGTTGGTGCGGACGTCGGACCCGCCTTGCTTCTCGGTCATCCCCATTCCGGCCAGCGCCCCGAGCTTCGTCGACGCCTGCCGTACGCCCGGGTCGTACGAACGCGAGGCCAGCAGCGGCGTCCACTCCTTCGCGATCGCGTCGTCGACGCGCAGGGCGGGGATCGCGGCGTACGTCATCGAGATCGGGCAGCCGTGCCCAGGCTCGGTCTGGGACCACGCGAAGAACCCCGCGGCCCGGCGTACGTGCGCGTGCGGTGAGTCCGACTCCCAGGGCGCGGCCGCGAGCCCGTGCCCGATGCCGCGCTCCATCAGCCAATGCCACGAAGGGTGGAAGTCGACTTCGTCGATGCGGGCACCGAAGCGGTCGTACGGTCGCAGTGTCGGCGGGTGCTGGTTGGCGAGCAGGCCGTGCGTACGTGCCTCCTCCGTGCCCGCCTCGGCCCCCAGCGCGACCAGGTCTTCGAGGACCTCGGGCGATGCGTGGCGTACGACCGCCTCGCTCAAGGCGGCGTCGGAGGTGATGACGTTGTGTCCGGTGAGCGGGGGCGGCTGGTTGGTGACACGACGCAGTTCGGATACCGGTTCAGGCACGCTCATGCGGCTACCGTACGGCCATGGCTGGGGCGGGGGAGCAGGCGGACTCCGCCCCCGCCGACGCCGCCAGCCTGCTCGGGCGAGTGCGGCACACCCTGTGGCGCCTGATCGTCACCACGGTGGGTTCGTGTCTGCGCTATCGCGTGACCGGACTCGCCGCCGAGGCAGCATTCTTCGCCGTGTTGTCGATTCCGCCGCTGATCTTCGCCCTTGCCGGTGGCATCGGCTATGTGACCGATCAGTTCAGCGCCGCCCAGATCGCCGACGTGCGTGCCGCCATCCTCGACCTGGCCAGACAGGCCCTGACCGAACGTGCCGTCGCGCAGGTTATCGAGAAGACGCTCGATCAGGTCTTGGAGGGGCCTCGCTATGACGTCATTTCGATGGGTTTCGTTCTTGCGCTCTGGTCCGGGTCGCGTGCGCTCAACGTCTTCGTCGACACGATCACGATCATGCACGGACTGGGTGGCCATCGTGGGATCGTCAAGACCCGTGCGCTGTCCTTCCTGCTCTACATCCTCGCGGTCATAACCGGCGCGATTGCGATCCCGCTGGTCGTCGCGGGCCCGAGTCTGGTGGCGTCCGTGCTGCCGCGTCGCCTCGACTTCTTGATGTCGTTCTATTGGCCGACGGTGATCGTGGCGTGCATCTGCTTCCTGGCCACGCTCTATCACGTGGCGGTTCCGGTGCGTACGAACTGGGGCTTCAACCTGCCCGGTGCCACCTTCTCGCTTGTCGTGTGGGTGGGCGGCTCTTTCGTGCTTCGTTGGGTGTTGACCGTGACCGCTGCCGAATCTCGTTCGATCTACGGCCCGCTCGCAGCACCCATCGCCGTGCTCTTGTGGTTGTACGTCTTGTCGATCGCGGTGCTGATCGGCGCTGCGGTCAACGCCGCCTTCGATGAGGTGTTCCCGCAGAAGAGCACCACCCGCGCTCGCGAACAGCTGCTTGCCCGGATTCGTGACCGCCTCCCCACGTCGTGGCGGACCAGGGGATAGGTTGCCGCTGTGGCGCAACACCAGGCCGGGCAGGCCCCGCAGGCAGGAATGCTGTCGCTCCCGGATCGACAACGCTCGCCGTGGTACGAACTGACTCGCCGCATCCTGGCCTCGGTCTTCATCCTCGTGTTCACGGTGCTGTTGGTTTATCTCGACCGTCACGGTTACGTCGACAACAACGACCCCACCAAGAAGGTGGGGTTGATCGACGCGATGTATTACACGACCGTCACGCTGAGCACGACCGGCTACGGGGACATCACACCGGCCAGCGACTCTGCACGGCTGGTCAACGCCTTCGTGATCACGCCGTTGCGCATCGCGTTCCTGGTGCTGCTGATCGGTACGACGCTCGAAGTGCTCGCCAAGCAGGGCCGCGACATCATTCGCGTTGCTCGATGGAGGAAGAAGATGAACCACCACATCGTGATCGTGGGCTACGGCACCAAGGGCCGTAGTGCAGCGCAGACGATGCTGCGCAACGGCACCGCCAAAGAAGAACTGCTGATCATCGACCCGAGCGCGACGGCGAAGGGCGACGCCCAGGTCGACGGTCTGGCCATCTTCGAGGGTGACGCGACGCGGCGCGAGATATTGAAGCGCGCCGACGTGAACACCGCGACTCACGTCATCGTCACGACCGATGACGACTCACGCAACATGATGGTGACGTTGACCGTACGCGAGATGAACCCCGACGCCTCGATCATCGCGTCGGTGCGCGAGCAGGCCAACGTTCCCCTGATGCGGCAGTCCGGCGCTGACTCCGTCATCACCTCGTCCGCGGCCGTCGGCCGCCTGTTGGGCCTGTCATCGCTGTCGCCGTCGCTGGGTGCGGTGATGGAGGACCTGCTGACGTACGGCGAGGGTCTCGAGGTGGCCGAACGCGACATCCTGGTCACCGAAGTGGGCAAGACCCCGACCTCGCTGCCGGACCAGGTGATCTCGGTCGTACGCGACGAGAAGGTCTATCGCTACTTCGATCCGGTCGTGGCGCAGTTGAGCCGCGGAGACAAGCTCGTAGTCGTACGCCCGGCCAAGGAGCGCCCGTGGGCGCCACGTCCGGGGACGCACGGGGAACTCAAGTCGATCGAGGAGGAATGATCTCGGTGGGCGCTGCCGAGGCGGCAGAACTGTTGGGCATCACGCGCCAGCGCGTCCACCAGCCACGTCGGTCCATGGCTGGCGAGCGAGATGAAGCGCATCGAGAACGACCCCGAGGGCTGGACGCCGCCTCTGACCCGTCGTGCCGAGGCCGCCGCACGGGCCGAGGCGTCGAAGTTGCCGACGTTCGGCGAGTACGCCGATCAGTGGATTGCGACCCGCAAGAACAAGGGCGGCAAGCCGTTGGCCGCGAGGACACGCGAACACTATCACTCGTTGCTCACGCACTATGTCGCGCCGACGTTCGGGGCGCTGCCGCTGGACACGATCACGCCGGGCATGGTCAACGTCTGGTACGACACGCTGAAGGTGAAGCGCAAGCGCAAGACTGACACCGGCGAGACGACCAAGGCGCACGCCTACTCGTTTGGCCGCGCGGTGATGAACACGGCCACCAGCGCGCATGGGCCACTGGTGGGAAGGGTCAACCCGTTTGCGGTGCGTGGTGGCGGTTCCTCACCCAGCACCAAGCGCAGCGAGTTGGCCACCAGCGCACAGATGGAGGTCATCCTCGACACCATCCGGCCGCAGTGGCGTCTGCTGGTGCTGCTCGGTTTGTGGACTGGCCTACGGTACGGCGAGATCGTCGAGCTGCGGCGCTGGGATATCGACCTGGACGCGGGACTGATTCGCGTGCGGCGTGCGGTTTCGAGGTCGAGGTCCGAGGGCGTGAAGGCCAAGGGTCCGAAGTCCGAGGCGGGCAACCGCGACATGCACATTCCGGCCGTGGTCCTAGAGGACTTGCGCAAGCACCTGCACGGCAACGTCACTGGCCGCGAGGGGTTGTTGTTCCCCGGTACGAACGGTGGACACCTTGCGCCCAGCACGTTCTACGGCAAGGTGTCCTGCTCTACCTGCAAACTCATCCCCTCGACCTGCAAGCGGGCACAGAAAGACGGCAAACACACCAAGCACACCTTCGCGCCGCGGGAAAAGGGCTGGTACGCCGCACGGCAAGCCGCTGGCTGCCCGTCGCTGCACTTCCACGACCTACGCGCCACCGGTGCCACGCTCATGGCCCAACAAGGGGCCACCGACGCCGAGGTTCAGAAGTTCCTAGGCGACTCCACCCCCCAGGCCGCCCAACCCCTCGGCCGCCAGTGGCGCGTCCTGTCTCGAAAGCCCAAACGCGTGCGAGAGAAGTTCCAACTCCTCGAGGTTCGCTGCAGGGCGTGCGGTGACGTTGTCCTGGAGGTGCTGGACCTCGACCCCTGTCCCGACGTTGCGACACGGGGCCAGGATCGGGAAGGCCTCGGTCCTTTCACGCCGGGTGTTCCCAGACTGGCGAAGGGCTGGCGCCTGGCAGCGTTGGACATGAGTCCAGATCGCCGGCTGCGAACCGCCACCATCTACCGCGCAATGTGTCGCTGCCGCTCTGAACGTCATATCGGGCTCGATTGGATCTTGAACCAGTTGGAGGAAGGGGTCCAACACGCGACACGTTGAGGCCCGAATCGGGAGGTAATGGACTGCTAGTGTCGGCATCAACGTCATAGGCCGCTGAGTCGGCGGACGCTCGCGGAGGCAAAACGGGCGGCGAGCCAGACCCTGAAGAGGGTGGCTTCGCTATGTCCAACATCAATCAAGTTGCGTCGCGCTCAGAACTACGCCCCTGGCTGTCTCAAGCCGAGGCCGCCGACTACATCGGCGTAACCGACAGAACGATCCGCAACTACATCGCGCGCGGCCTATTGCCCGCCCGACGTGTCCGAGGTTCCCGGCTCATCAAGATCGACCGGGCCGACCTCGACAACATGCTGACCCCCATTCCGTCCGCGAAGGTCGGGTGAGCGCGTTGCTTGACGCCAACAAAAGCCGCCCCGGCGTGGGAACCGAGGCGGCCAAGAGTTCGCTGGCTGGCGACTTTCACAGTGTACCGAGCGACACCCCCCAAAGAGATCGACGAGTCAGCGGTCTGGCAGCCTGACGGCGAGCCAGTGTCATACGCCGACGCTCTGCCAGTGATTGTGCTCGAGCGGCCCGACGGTCTCGGTTTCATAGAGCCCCACCTCGACGTGATCGACGGGATCAACCACGGCAAACTCCAACGGCTCGTGGTGACCGCGATGCAGGCGTTCAAGCAGCGCGGCCTCAAGGGTGACCTGCCGGAGAAGGACGCCGACGGCAACGACATCGACTGGGCTCGCATCTTCGAACCTGCCCCCGGTGCCCTGTGGGACCTGCCCGAGGGCATCGACGTGTGGGAATCTGAACAGACCGACATCCGCCCCCTGCTGGAGGGCGAGAAGGCGGACCGCCGCGATTTTGCCGCCGTGACGATGACCCCGCTGAGCGTGTTCATCCCCGAGGGCGCGAACCAGTCCGCCGAAGGGGCCGCGTCCGCCAAGGAGGGCCACATCTCGTTGGCCCAAGACGAGATCGACGACATCGCACCCGCCGCGTCCATGGCGATGGTGCTGGCGCTCAAGGCCGAGGGCTACGACCTGGACGCCACCACCGTCGAGGTCAACTTCGCCCCACCCGCACTGGTGTCGCTCTCAGAGCAGTACGCCGCCGCCGTGCAGGCCAAGGGCACCGGAATGGCCGCGAAGACGATCATGCGCGAGATCCTCGGCTGGTCACCCGAGCAGATCCGCCAGGCCGAATCCGAGCTCGCGACCGAAGCGCTCACTGCGGCGCTGGCAGCCCCTGTCACACCGGACACGTTGGCGAGTGGCAGCGGCGAAGCCGCCGCGTAGCCGGGACGCCGCGACGTGCCCAACGGCATGGACCAGCAGATCCACACGATCCGCAACTACCAGCGACTTGTTGCGGATCTCCGGCGCCGATTGGTGGCGACTTCCCTGCGGGCCTGGACCAGCCGCGGCACCTACCACCGCACCGACGTCGACGCGTTCCTTCACCTGGTCATCCCGCAACTGATCGCCGGCAGGGCGACGACTGCACAACTGACCGACGTCTACCTGTCCAAACTCACCAACCAGACGCCCCAAGGCATCGACCCTGCCCTGCTCGGCTCGCTCCGTGGGGTGCCCGACGAAGTCGTGTACGCCAGGCCCTTCCAGCAGACGTGGCGCGCCTTGGCCAAGGGCAATGCGCTCGACACGGCGATCGACGCCGGCATGGTCCGCCTGGTCTCCCTCATCGAGACTGACATTCAGCTGGCGAAGCAGCACCAAGAGCAAGCCACGCTGACCCGGTCCAAGGTGAAGTTCTACCGCCGCGCACTCACCGGCGCCGAAAACTGTGCCCTGTGCGTGGTCGCCTCCACTCAGCGCTACCGAGTCGGCGTCCTGTCCCATGCACCCCGGTTGCGACTGCTCGGTCGCACCAATCCTCGGTGACATCGACCCCGGCGAGGTCCTCAACGCCGACCTGCTCGAGCAGATGCATTACGAGGTGGGCGACAAGTTTGGCGATGCCAACCGGGCTGGCCGCGCCGTGGCGATGCCAGACGGCAAGGTCGTGGACTACCAAGACATCCTCATCCGCGACCACGGCGAACTCGGGCCACTCCTCACCTGGCGTAAACACTCCACTGTCGGCCCGGGCGGGAAACTTCTGCCAGCCGAAGACACCCCCATCTTCAACGTGCCCCCAGCGCCGATGTGGCCTACAGACATAACGCCGATATCGCCCGAGCGCTGGTCGTACATTCTGTACGGCACCAGCAAGGGCAAGGGCGGGCATTCCAAACTCGCTCCGCACTACCCGACTATTCCTGGCAACAAGCGATCACACACCTATTTCGCCAACTGGCTTCCTGACGAAGTCATGCGCGCAATCGCCTACGTGGCCACCAAGCCCGAGGTCGACGTGGTCGATGGACCGAACGACCGGATCATCATCGGCAACTATCGGAAGAAGCGGATCCGTCTCGTCGTGTCGAGGGATGAAGGTGGCCAGTGGTACATCTTCAACTCGTACCCCATCGCGTAGAGCTAAGATTGCCCGCATGGACGAGACGCAGACCGCCCTGGCGCTCAACGCGCTGGTTGCCTCGGTGCGCACGTCCGAGCAGCGAGCCCTGGCCGATCAACTCGTGGCAGAGGGGCAGGAAGCATTCGTGATCAAGATGGGCCTGGGTCGGGCCATCCGGAATGGCATCGAAGTCCCCCGCGACTTGTTTGACGCCGCGCTGGAACACTGCGACCCGGTACTGCTGGCCGACCTAGGCGAGGGCCTCAAGGCGGTTCGCATAACTGAGCCGCTGGCCTCCTAGGCCATTCCCTCCGTTCAAACACCCCGTCTCTCGGCGGGGTGTTTGTCATTTCACTCTCGTTCTTCCCAGCCTCGCTTTCCCCGGGCTGGGCGGCACCGCACGGCAAACGGTCGTGACGGTGACCCCTTCACACCCGAAATGGGAGCACTCATGCCCGACGAAACGCCGGACACCAGCAACAACAGCAACCCGATCACGCTGCCTGACGATCACCCCCTGGTGAAGACGCTGGCCGCGCAGAAGGACCAGATCGCCAAGCTCAAGGCCGCCATCACGCCAGCCGACCAGCTGACCGCGTTGCAAGACAAGGCGAAGCGGTTCGACGAGCTCGACGCCGCCTCCAAGACCGAGGTCCAAAAGCTGCAAGACCAGCTCGCGGCCACGGCCAAGGAGCGCGATGGGTTCAATGCCAAGGTCGACGAGCACGACGCCCAGGCCGAGCAACTGCGAGTGCGTGACGAGGTCGCCAAAGCCAAGGGCCTGACCGCGTCCCTGCTGCGCGGATCCTCCAAGGAGGACTTCGAAGCCCACGCCGACGAGTTGATCGCGGCCGGGCTCAAGCCCGCCATCGCCCCACCCGCAGACGGGCAGGGCAACACCGGCACCCAGGTGTCGACCAGCGACGAACTGTCGCCCGACGAGGTCGCCAAGGCGGTCCTCGGACGCTGATCCACGCCGCCCACCCGCCAAGTGGTGGCTGCGGTTATCCACTCAACAGAAGGAGTAGCCACCATGGCGAACGTCTTCCAGAAGGGCACCAAGTTCGCGCAGAACGCGCTGGCCCTTCTCCGCCGCACGGTGAAGGCCCCCGGGCTGTTCACCACCAAGTACACCATCGCCGACTTCAAGGGCGCGGAGGGTGACGTCATCAACGTCAAGCGCCCCCCGGTGCTGCGGGCCCGCGACAAGGGATGGCGCAACAACAACGCGATCACCTACGACCGCCTCGTCCAGACCAAGATCCAGATCAAGCTGGACAAGCACCCGTACTCCGCAGTCGAACTCTCTCCCGAGGAATACACCCTCGACGAGATCGACTACTCCCGCGACGTGCAGGCGCCGCAGGTGCAGGCACTGCTGGACTGGTACGAGGACCTCGTCGTCGACGAGCTCGGTGCCGCCGACTACGTCTACGAGGTCACCTATGACCCCAATGCCGGCACCGCCACCGCAGCCGCGGCGAAGAAGTCTGATCCCCGCAAGGTTGCGTCGCGTGCCCGGAAGATCTTCCAGGATGCACATGTCCCGCTGACGGGCCGCTTCTGGCTGGTCGGGGTCTGCGGTGGCCGAGGCGATCCGCGATCACGACAAGCTTCTCGACTCGACACTTCCGGTGTGCCCGAGGCGCTGCGCGACGGGGTCGTCACGAAGCTGTCCGGATTCCTTGTCGTCGAGCTCGACGCGCTGGAGGAGGGCGAGTCGTACTTCGTGCACGAGTCCTGCCTTGCCATCGCCAACGTCGCCCCCGCGGTCCCGCCGCAGGGCGTCGCCGGCGGCGGTGTCGCGGCCGGGCACGGTCTCGCGCTCACCCAGCTGTGGGACTACGACTCCGACCACCTGAAGTCGCGGTCGATTGCCCCGAAATGCCAAGAAGCCCCGCCACCCAATCGGGCAGCGGGTCGGGCGTTTCAGGCGGGTTGTCCAATGCGGTTGCTGTCTGGTCCAGTGGGGCGCCGGGCCTGCTGGCTCGTGCTGATGCTGCTGTCGGGGTGGTGGCATGAGCTTGTTTGAGGCAATGGTTCGCGCGGCAGCAACTGTGCCGGGTATCGAGGATCCCAGGGTGCGGCAGAATCACGAGCCCTCGTTCTGGTTGCGCTGGCAGTTGGCCAGTCTCGATACCGACCTCGTGAGCGGGGACTTGACCTACTGCGGACATGAGGGGCCGCACCTAGTCGCCCTTTGGCACTCAGACCGTGCCGTCTGCGTGTCTTGCGCAGGCGGCGAATTGGACTTGTCGGGAACCGCGGAGGATTGCCGGTGCGACCGTTGCGGAGAGTACGCAGACCCGATTGAAGTCTGTCTGGTCGGCGCCCCTCGGTTCCTCGTCGCATTCGGTCTATGTGGGAACTGCGCAGCACGGGAGGTCATCAGATGACCGTCAGGACCCCGCTCGAGCTGGCGCGAGAGCTGGTGAGCTACGGCATTCCGGTCGTCGTGTGCCGCCCGAATTTGAACTACGGACGACCATTCCCGCCGCAATCGGCGCACTATGACCATCTCACCCAGACCGGCCGGACTGCCGCGACGTGTTCCCTCCACGCGGATGGTCGCTGATCACGGCTGCCGAGTGCGACCTTGACGGCTTCCGGCCCGGGGTCGACGTGCTGGCCATGGTGGCCGGTCACGGTGTCGACGTCGTCGACGTGGACATCAAAGACGGCGGCAGCGTGGACAACCTGCCGCCCTGCAAGTCCTTCGGGGCAACATCACACCGTCTGGCGGTTGGCACTACTTCGTCCCGTCGACGGGGTTGGCCAAGATCTCACCGCTAACCACCTTGGCTGGTCATGTCGGCGACTACGCGGGGGGCACCCCCCAAGGCGGTGGGCGCCTGCTGGTCTACCTATCCGGTTCGAGGCGGCCGAAGTATCCGAACGCCGACTATCAAGTGAGCGTGCCGCTGGATTTGGCCGCACTGGCGGGCGCCGAACCGGACCCAGACTTGGTTGCGGCGCTGCTTGGAGCTGGTGCCCGGTCGACGCTAGACGCAGGGCGCCCGGCGGCGCCGTTGGCTAGCGTGGATGAGTTTCTGACCGAACATGCTGAACTGCCAGCCCACCCCTGCAAGTACGGACGCGCCGCGGTGGCTGGCATGTTGGCCGAGACGCGCGACGTGGTCCCCGGGAGTGTCAAGAATGGGCGGCACGCGTGGGCGGTCAGGTCAGCGATGTGCTGCGCTGAGCTGGTGCGGGCAGGGTGCTGCACCGCGGCCGACCTGGACGCGCTCGAGGTGGAGCTTTCGCGTATCAAACCCGAGGGTGGCACTGACTGGCTGGGCGTGGTCGCGTGGGCGATCACCAACGCTGCAGGTGACACCGACTGCCAGATGCACAACCCGTCCGCTGAGGCTACTGCGTCCTCCGCTTTCTCTAAGCCAACTGGCAGCGGCACGCCCCCTGCCCGCGCGGGTGATGGTTTCACGGACGCGCGACTATCTGAGACCGTGGCCCGAGATGTCTTTGCTGGCCGATACCTCTGGGCCAAAGGCATGGGGTGGCTCCGTTGGGACGGAAGACGTTGGCTGACTTGTGTGGACAAGGAACCCACTGACGCGGTGCGGGAGTACCTCCTAGAACGACACGCAGCCGCGGCTGTGGCCCTTGCCGAGGGCAACGGCGACAAGGCGCATGTCGACGGCTGGCGAGGCACACTCAGCGCATCACGGATCGGTGCGCTGTTTCGCCTGGCGACAGGCGTTGAGGGCGTGTTGACGGACCCTAGCGACTTCGACAGCCGCCCGGATCTTCTGAACGTCGGCAACGGCGTCGTCGACCTCGCCACCGGCCGGTTGCTTCCGCATGATCCGGATCTCCGCCTCACCAAGCTGACCCCGGTGGATTACAAGCCGGGTGCTTCTCATCCGGACTGGGCAGCAGCCCTTGGCGCGGTGCCAGAAGATGCTCGCGACTGGTATCAACTCCGGTTGGGCCAGGCCGCGACGGGTCACATGACGCCAGATGACTTGCTGGTCGTTCAGGTCGGCGGTGGCGCCAACGGCAAGACCACGCTGATGGCAGGGATTCGCGGTGCTCTCGGAGAGTTCTACGTCACCGTCAGCCACCGGGCTTTGATGGGCGATGCCAGCCAACACCCCACGGAACTAATGGTGTTCCGAGGTGCCCGGTTGGCCGTGGTTGAGGAGACGCCGGAGGCACGGCGCCTCTCGACGGTCCGGCTTAAGCAGGCCGTCGGGACCCCCCAGATGCGGGCTCGCTACATCCGGCAGGACGAGGTCGAGTGGGACGCGACGCACGCCCTTGTGTTGTCGACGAACTATCGCCCCGACATCGAGGAGACCGACAACGGCACCTGGCGACGGCTCGCGCTGCTGCGCTTCCCCTACACCTTCAAGGCGACTGGGAGCGTAGAAGAGTCGGCGGGGGAGCGCTGCGGAGACCCCAGGTTGCGCGACCGACTACAGGCAGGCCGCGAGGGGCAGCACGAGGCCGTGCTGGCATGGCTGGTCGAGGGCGCGAAGCGCTGGTACGCCGCTGATCGAGCGATGCCCGACCAGCCCATCAGCGTGAAGGCTGAGACGCGAGACTGGCGCGGAGAGAACGATCTGGTGCTGGCGTACCTCGACGAGCACTTGGTATTCGAGGCTAGCGCGCACGTGTCGACCAGCGACCTACTTGAGCACTTCAACGTGTGGTTGGCGTCGAGAGGTCATCGACCGTGGGCTGACAAGACATTCACGGGTCGATAGGTCATCAATGCCGGGCACGGTGTCACCTCCAAGCGGGGCGGGACCACCGCCTACAGCGCCTGGGTGGACGGCCGAAGAGTCAAAGCCACCCGCTACGGCACCAGCCGCCGCTCAACCTGGGGCACCGCCAACAAGGGCCAGGTCCGGCTCCGACCCCAAGCGATCTACGACCAAGTCGACGATCTCTACGACGGCGACCCCGCCATGGCGCGCGAACTGCTGCAGCGGTACGGGTACGTCACCAACTCAACCCGCAAGTCTCCGGCGAGAGCGAGCGCCAACGCGGGAAAGTCTGGTGGCGGATCCAGTCGGCCGCCGACTGCGGCTGGTCACGCTGGCGGCGGACGCGGAGGCGAGCCTCCTGCACGCCGAGGTCTGCTGGGCCCCGAGGGTCCAGATGAGTTCCCAGAGTTCAACGGCTGGCGACCACCAGTCAAGCGCAGCGAGATTGACGCTTTCACCGAGGACCAGGCCGAAGTGCTCCTCGACGGGGACGGCACACCTGGTGGTCACGGTTACCACCGCTTCGGGCTGGGCATCAAGTCGGACGAGTTCCCCGAAGGCTGGGGCGTCCCCGAGGTCATGCAGTGGGTGCACGGCATAACAGATCACCCGACCTGGGGCCGCCCAACACGTAACGGGTTTGTCCTGTACGGCGCGTTCAATGGCGTCGAAGGAGCCGCATACGTACGGAGGGAGCACGGCAATCGGTGGTCCATCAGCACCGCACACCCACAACGAGCGGTAGACTGGAACCGATGACACCTGTTGAAGTATTCGCCCGACGGCTCTGGGTTCGGGAACGGAAGTTCCAGCCCGAGTTTCTTCAGCATTCTTGGGACGTAATGGCCAAAGGTCGGAATTTTGCGTTACTAGGCGAAGAGGTTGTCGCCTCCAGTGTTCAGCGAGGTTCGCTCACGCCTGAAGATCGTCGTGATGCGCTCGCGCTCCCTGGGCTTCGTGGGGTCCATTGGTTACTGACAGAGGAAGTCCCGCAAGTCACACGCTGACTTTTTCAACCCTCACTCCAAGTGAACCGCCCCGGCGAGTCCGGAGGCTGGGTTTGGTGGCTCAGCCGGTTGGCGTGAGCTCGTTTCTTGCAGCGTAGTGCAGTTCCTCGGCCGCCATGGGCGTGAGGTCGGAGAGCGCCTCGTGAGGGCGCTCGTTGTTGAAGAAGTCGACCCAGTTCAGGGTCTCTAGTTCGACGTGTTCGACGCCGCGCCAGGGACCTTCAGGACGTATGAGTTCGGCTTTGTAGAGCCCGATCTGGGACTCGGCGAGGGCGTTGTCATAGGCATCGCCAACCGACCCGACTGAGGGGTCGACCCCCTCGTCGACGAGGCGCTGGGTGAAGGCAAAGCTGACGTATTGAGACCCTGCATCGGTGTGATGGATGAGGCCGGAAAGGTCGGTGACACCGGCCTGCTGGCGGGTCCAGATCGCATGCTCAAGGGTGTCGAGCACCAGGTCGGTCGTCATCCGCGTGGCGGCCCGCCAGCCCACGATCCGACGGCTGAAGACGTCGAAGATGAAGGCGACGTAGACAGTGCCTGACCAGGTCGCGACATATGTGAAGTCGGCGACCCATAGCTGGTTGGGCCTGCTCGCCCAGAACTGCCGATCGACCAGGTCCAGTGGTCGCTCGGCGGCCGGGTCGCCGATGGTGGTCCGGAACTTCTTCAGACGTAGCGCCCCGACCCAGCGTTGTTCACGGTAGAGCCGCTCGACGGTGCATCGAGCGACGTCATGGCCCCGTCCGCGCAGGTGCAGCCACATCTTGCGTGCACCAAACCGCGCGACCAGCTTCTGCCGGTTGCGCTCGGCGACCATGATCTCGACCAGCTCCGCGTCGCGGATCTGCTGCTTGGAAGGCCGGCGTGAGCGAGCCTCGTAGTAGGTGGACGGAGCGATCTTGATCCCGTGCTCACTGAGCACGCGGCAGATCGGCTCGACCCCGAACTCCACCTTGTGGTCCTCGATGTAGTCGATCAGAACCTGTTGGGGCGGTCGAGCTCCGCCGCGAAGAAAGCCGAAGCGCTCTTCAAGATCTCGTTCGCCCGCCGCAGTTCGGCGACCTCTTTCTTCACGCCTTGATCTCAGCGATCTCCTCGCTGGACTTGCCGACGCGGACACCGCCGTCGATCTCGGCCTGCCGCAGCCACTTACGCAGCGATTCAGTAGAGGTGATGCCCAGCTTCGCCGCGACCGACCTGATCACGGCGGACTCGTGCGGATAGTCCTGCCTGGACTCCATCACCATCCGCACTGCGCGCTCACGCAGCTCGGTCGGGTACCTCGAGGGACGTGCCATGAGAGTGATCCTTCCAACGAATCAGCTCTCCGGACATGCCGGGGCGGTTCAACTTCCCCTGGGCAGCAATCGCGAGTGGCCGCTATGATCCGGTGGCATGAGTAACGCAACGGTGGCCTCGAATCCGATGGACGTTGCCTACCTGCTCTTCGCCCGAGTTATCCCGTTTCTTGACGCCGACGCCCGTCTCGACATTGTGGACTCGCTGCGCGATTGCGATTTCGATTCGGCCCTAGGTCAGTTGATTTTCTGGATTGACGATCTTGAGCTTGACGTCGACCCAGACTTACTTGCGCAGGGCCGCCTGTCAGCAGCCTGACCCACCTCCTGCCCCTACCCCCTACGCCCCGTTGATCTGAGATCCGGGGCGTTTCGCATTTCGTAAAGACTTCTCTCGCCGCGACGGCGAGGTAGGCGCGCATCCGGCACCGCGCAATCAGACCCGTGCCGACCACACCAGGAGACGCGATGTCCCAGCACCCTGTGTTTGGCGTGCCCGCCAAGCCCGCCCAGATCACCCTCGACACGCTGCCCCAGCTTTTCGCCCACCACCGGGCACGCTTCGGCGGCTGGCAGATGGCTGCCCAAGCGAACGAGCAGCCCGGCGAGCAGCCGCCCACCGGACCGGAGCGACCCGATGACATCCCAGCCGAGACCTGGGACGTACTGGGCGACCCCGGCAAGCAGGCCCTCACCCGTGAGCGCGCGCGTGCACTGGCCGCTGAGCGTGCCTTGGCCGCCGCTCGAGCTCGCCCCGCGCCGCCGAAGAAGCCGGAGCAGCCACCTACGGCCCAACCCCCGCTTCTCACCTGGCCCTAGGACTGTTCGACGTGCTTGACCATCCAGGCCGCGACACTGGCCGTGACAGCGCCGACCATCGAGATACCGACCACCATCAGCGCCACGGCCACGAGACGGCCGCTCGTGGTCACCGGGTAGCGGTCCCCATAGCGGACCGTGGTCACGGTGGTGGCCGCCCACCAAAGCGCGTCACCAAACGTGGTGATGTTGGCGTCCGGTGACTCCTGCTCAGCATGGAGAATCGCAATCGAACCCAGGCCGACGGCAATGACCGCGACACCCACCACGTAGGTGTGACCTGGCCGACGAGCGACCCGGCCGCGCTGCGATTGAGGACACGCGCGAACGCCAACAACCGCAACAACCGCAACGGCCGCAGCATCGGCAACGCAATCAGCGCCACGTCATACCAGTGAGCCACCGCGTACCGGCGCCGATCACCTTCCGCGAGATAGAGGCGCACCGCGAAGTCCAGCGCGAATGCGGCCCATACCGACCACGACAACACTGTCAGGACGTTACGCCAATCGCGCGAAAGACGCGGGTCCAGCACCGGCCACGCATACGCCACCAGGAACGCCACGGCGAGAAGCAACAGCGGAGTCTCAGCGCGGCGCTCCCAGCGCTCGACACGAGTCATGAGCAAGCACTCTAGAGCCCGTCGCTGACGGGGACGGCATCTACTATCCCGAGGCACATGCATCCGGTTCAACGCCAGAGAAGAGCCGCCAAAATGCCACGCCGCACACGGTCTATCCCGACGTCACCCGAGAGGCGACGCGCTGCAGTTGGTGGGAATCCAAGAACGACTCACAGTTACCCAGCACGACAATCGTTGGCGGTCACGCGAGCGGGCGCCTATGTCGGGATGCTCAACTGGCTCTCAACGCCCGAACTGGCGGCTGACTTCTGGACCGGAGAACTAATCCCACCGTACCCATCCCTCGGACTGCTCATCTTCTGCGACTGATGCTCAACGTGGACCAGACGGTCGACAATCTCAGCGGGTATGTGCTGCCCCAGGACGCTGACTAGGTAGAGGCCCGCCGGGCTGACCGGTGGGGACGTTGTCCCCAACTCCCGTTGGGCCGCCCTCAGACAAGCACCGCCCCCCAGCCGTGAGGCCAGGGGGCGGTTCGCCGTCCATTGCTGCTTGAAGTTCAGCCGTGCGACTGCGTTTGGAGTTGCGATTCGCAACGGTGTCGCGTCGCGCTTGTCGTCAGGCGTCGAGAGTCACGCGCGACGCCTGACGCCGCTGAGTCACTCGCGCCTCAGCGGCGTCCAGGAGGATGAGCGCGGATTTGCTCGTGTCGATATCCACGCCCAGCCCGGCCGCCAGAGCGCCGAGGTCTTCACCCGCGCCGTCGACCAACTTCCTCAGACCGCTGAGTTTCTCTACGTCGATGAGCCGTGAAGCGGCCACAAGGTCGCAGATTGCGTCCTCTAGTTCACCGCACTTGCGCGGCACCGCGCCGCGCTCGAGGTGAACGATCTCGTGGGCAAGCGTCGCGCGGATCTGGCCGCTATCCATAGAGTCGAGTAGGTGAATCACAGCCGGGGATCCCCACTCGGCCAGGCCCAACGCGCGGCCCTTCTCGAGGTCGGAGTTGAAGCGCACGCGAACTCCTCGGAACGGCTCACGCAAGCCGAGGTGTACCCACGGGTCATAGCGATTAGTGAAGATGTCATTCAAGCGGCCGCGGGTATCCCACGGGTTCTTGACCGTTGTGGTTCGGATGTGGTCCAACTGGGAGTGCTGCTCGACCTTGACGGGCTTCGCTTGTTGAGCTCGACCGGCTTGACCGGGGCTTCCGCTCATCGGTGCACCTGCTCCAACTGCTCAAGCCGGCGCTGCGGCGCGTCCAAGTCGGCGCGGACGTCTACAAGCGCTTCGACAGCCTTGACACGCAAGGCGTCCAAGGTGCTCAACACCTGTTCGATGGTGGCCGGTGGTGATGTGGTGTTCATGGGGGAAATCCTCTCGGTTGAATTGAGAGGGGCCGGACTTTTGTCCTCATGCTGTCCACGAGAACGAGAACGGCCCCTGATTTTCTGCGTTTCCGCAGGTCAGGGGCCCTATTTCGTCGGTGGGCGATACTGGGTTCGAACCAGTGACCTCTTCGGTGTGAACGAAGCGCGCTACCACTGCGCCAATCGCCCGAGCGAGCGAGACTCTAACGCACTGGCCGGTCGCGTCGAGAATCCGGGTCGTTATGCGTCCCTGTCGCCCAGATGCTGGCGTTCCTCCTGTTCGTGCTCGCGCTCCTCGTCGTTGTCCTCGATGTCGTGCTCCAACTCCGCGACCGCGTCGGGTCGGCCGTGGAAGCGACGGAACGCGTACACGATCATCACCAGAGCGATGACCCCCGACCCGATCTGGGTGACACCGGTCCAGAGCCCGCCGGGAAGCCAGAGCCGCTCGGACAGGAGCCACCACGAGGGCGAGGGGGGAGAGAGGATCCACACGATCCCGCAGCCCACGAGTCCGAGGGCAAGCAGCGACGACATCAGCACGCGCGGCCAGGTCTCGACGCCCTCGGCGGCGGCGCGCATCGCCCGCAGGCGTACGGGTTCGACCCGCTTCTCCGCCCACTCGTACTGCTGCGACAACAGGGCCAGTCCGGCGAAGATTCCGAGCAGCCCCGGCCCGGGCAGGACCAGTGCCGCAATGCCCACCAGGAGCAGCAACCAGCCCAGGGTCTCCAGCACGATTCGCTTGGCGGCGCCTGACATGGCAGGCACGATAACGGGTCGTTCCTGACATTCCCTGTCGGCCATGTCGTCGTCACTTCGGCGTCATATCGCACCCGCTCGCGCGTCCCCCTGACATGACCCGCCCGCTAGGTGACCGACCGGCCTCGTCCCAGCAGCCGATCGCCTCGGTCGTACGCCGAGTGGTTTCGGTGTTCTGCCTCGATCGGCTGGGCCAGGAGCACGACCTGGAGATCGAACTCGGGTTCGACGCCCGTGATCCGTACGCGGTCACGGTCGCTTTCCCGACCGAGCCGACGGCTGTCGCATGGTCGTTCGCGCGGAGCTTGCTCAGTCGCGGCGTCACAGATCCGACTGGCTATGGCGACGTCTTGGTCTGGCCGAGTCTGGACGGCGAGGGGAGTGCGGTCGTCGGGATTCGACTGTCGTCGCCGGACGGCCAGTTGATCCTCGAAGCACGGGCCTCGCAGGTCTATTCGTTCCTGAGCGCGACCGTGGCGCTCGTACCCTTCGGTGCCGAGTCCGGTCACCTGGATATCGACGCGCTGGTGTCGCAACTCTTGGACCGCTGAGCGTCAGGGGTCGACGTGCTGCCGTTCGCGGCGTGCCCACGTCTCCTGCACCTCACGGGTGACCGGCCCAGCATCGCCGAAGTGGCGGTCGTCCCAGCGCGCGATCGGTTGAGCGTCTCGGGTGGTGGAGGCAAGGAACGCTTCCTCTGCGGTGGCCACCACGTGTTCGAGAGGCTCGTCCACCTCGACGGCGCCACACCACTCGAGGATGAGCGCGCGCGTTACGCCGGCAAGACAGCCTGATGCCAAGGTGGGTGTGCGCAACTCGCCGTCGACTACATAGAAGACGTTCGAACCGGTGCCCTCGCACACGTTGCCCGCCAGATTGGTGAAGATCGCCTCGCCGGCGCCTTGCTTGGCGGCGTACGCCAGGGCGACCACGTTCTCCGCGTACGAGGTGGACTTCACTCCGGCCAAGGCGCCGCGTTCGTTGCGTGGCCAGGGGACGGTGACGACGTGCGCCGTCGAGGGGTACGGCGCCATCGGCGAGGCGGCGACCACCAGGGTGGGCACCACTTCACCTCGCCCCGAGCCCATCGGGGATGGTCCGCCGGTGTACGTAATGCGAAGCCGGCCGAGCGGATCGTCGAAGCCGTCGAGGACGGCAGCCACGGCCATCCGGATCTTGGTGTCGTCCGGGGCGGGCAGACCGAGGGCGCCAGCAGAGGTGGCCAACCGGTCCAGGTGGCGGGTCAGCGCGAACGGCTGGCCGTCGACGATCTTGAGCGCTTCGAACACCCCGTCACCCACGGTGAACCCATGATCGGACACCCGGATCGCTGCTTCGTCCGCGTCCATCAGCAGCCTGTCGTTGACCCACACTCGCATGCCGACACTCTAGGGAGCCCCCCGTTTTTGCGTGCTTGAAGTGATCCGTTAGTGTTCTCTCCGCACGCCGCCGAGGAGACTCGGAGGAGCGCAAGCGGACGTAGCTCAGTTGGTAGAGCGCAACCTTGCCAAGGTTGAGGTCGCGAGTTCGAGCCTCGTCGTCCGCTCGGAGCGGGTCTCGGCAGACCCACTTCCCGGTGGGTTGGCCGAGAGGCGAGGCAACGGACTGCAAATCCGTGTACACGGGTTCAAATCCCGTACCCACCTCGAAAGATAAGCTCAATACGAGGGCGATTGGCGCAGCGGTAGCGCGCTTCCTTGACACGGAAGAGGTCACTGGTTCAAACCCAGTATCGCCCACGGACAGAAAACAAGGCCCTGACCTGCATGAACGCGCAGATCAGGGCCTTGGTCATTCTCCGGTCATTGCTACCAGATTGCTACGCCGTGACCTCGCCCCCGCCCGCTTCTCCCGCAACCTCCGCAACCTCCCGATCTCCATCGGCAGCGCCACGGCCGCCCGTGGACCCCGTCGGGGTCAGCCCGTAATGGGCGCGCGCTTCGGCCTCACGGCTCGCGGGGTAGGGCCCCGGGGTGGCGGCGAGGCGTACGGCCACGAGGGCACGGATGGTCATGGGGTGAGGGTGTCAGCGAGCACCGACTGTCGCCCGGTTGGTCACATTTGTATTTCGTCTAGTCCACTTGCCTTGAAACTGTCTAGTGCGGTAGACTACCGTCATGCTCTCAGAGCAACCCACGCGGGCGATGGTCAAGGAGTTGAAGGTGGCCGGTTGGTCTGTCCTCACCTCGGACGGACGGCACACCAAGTACGGGTGCCCGTGTGGAGCGCACACGTTCCCGCTTCCTGACAGCCACCGGACGATCTCCCCCGGAGTTGTCCGCAAGTGCCGCAAAGCGATCAATCAGTGCCAGGAGGGGCAGCGATGAAGGAGTATGAAGTCACCGTCACCCGTGACGGCCGATGGTGGATGATCGAAGTCCCCGAGATTGACGGGCTCACGCAGGCTAGGCGTGTTGGCGAGATCGAGGATCAAGCTCGTTCGCTTATCGCGGTGACGCTCGACGTGCCCCTCTCGGAAGTTGCGGTCGTGATCAGGTCGGTCCTCGTGGGCGACATTGATGCCTTGGCTCTCGCCAGGGAGGTTGAGCAGCGGCGCGCCTCCGCTGCTAGCGCCGAGCAGCAGGCCGCCGCAGCGTTGCGTGACGCGGTTTCGCAGTTAGTGGCGCGCGACGCGGCGACCCGCGACGTGGGTGAATTGTTGGGCATCTCGCATCAGCGCGTGTCGCAGATTGCCAGCCGCTGACAGCCTGCCCCGAAATGCCAAGAAGCCCCGCCACCCAATCGGGCAGCGGGGCGTGGTGACGGCTTGGGGCGTCAGTCGTGATGCGGCTCGTCCTCGGGTGGCGCAAGTACGTCGGTGCGGGCGTCGAGCCAGGTCCGCATCAGCCACGACAGCACGGCCACGGCGACGGACTGGAAGAACGAGAAGCCGACGATCGCGGCGCCGAACTCGGCCCAAGCAGGCCCTCGAGGATGCCAGGCTCTCGTTCATTATCGGCGCCCGGATCCCCGATGTCCCTTACGTGGTGAAGGCCTGGCACAACAAGCATCCCGATGAGCCGGTTCCCGACGGTCTGGTGTTGACCCAGCCGTGGTCGGCCACCCAGGCCGAGAAGGCCCGCGGGAAGCGGGACCGGGTGATCCACTACCAGTACCGCGCCGACCGTGCCCGCCGCACGCTCCGCGGGATCGATGAGCCGGTCGGCAAGGCCGAGAAGGCCGTCGCGGGCAAAGTCGCGGTCAAGCGCAACCGCTACGTCCAGCTCGCTGGCGACACCAAGAGCGTGAACCGCGAACTGGAAGCGAAGACGCGGATGCTGGCTGGCTGGAAGGGCGCCACCAACCTGGTCGACCAGCCCGCCGAGTTCGTGATCGGTGCCTACCACCAGCTGTGGCACATCGAGAAGAGCTTCCGGATGTCCAACACGACCTCAAGGCGCGGCCGATCTACCACCACAAGCGTGAGTCCATCGAGGCCCACCTGACCATCGTGTTCGCCGCGCTGGCCGTGACCCGCAGTATCGAGACCACCACCGGGTGGTCCATCAAACGGTTCGTCCGCACCGCCCGGCGCTACCGCACCGCCCAGAACCAGGTCGGCAAGCACACCGTCACAGCCGAAGACCCACTCCCGACCCACCTACGCGACGCCCTCGCCCAGATCAACTGAGCACGTGCGCACTAACGTGAGCCGAGTCAGGCCGTAGGTGGCTGCTCCGGCTTCGTCGGCGGCGCCGGACGAGCTCGAGCGGCGGCCAAGGCACGCTCAGCGGCCAGCGCACGCGCGCGATCAACGGGCCAGGGCCTGCTTGCCGGGGTCGCCGAGGGCGTCCCAGGTCTCGGCGGGAATGTCGTCGGGCCGCTCAGGCCCGGTGGGCGGCTGCTCGCCGGGTTGCTCGTTCGCTTGGGCCGGCATCTGCCAGCCGCCGAAGCGTGCCCGGTGGTGGGCGAAGAGCTGGGGGAGGGTGTCGAGGGTGATCTGGGCGGGCTTGGCGGGCATGCCAAACACAGGGTGCTGGGACATCGCGCCTCCTGGTGTGGTCGGCACGGATTGATGCGCGGTGCCGTATGCGCGCCTACCTCGCCGTCGCGGCGAGAAAGTTCGAAGGTGACTGTGGCTGCTAACCTTGGGTATGCCGGGGTTGCCCTCCGCAAGCCTTGAAATAACAGGCCGTCAGAACGTGGGGGATGCGCCCCGGCGCTTTCGTTTGTCGGATCACAAGAGGTCGATCCGATGAAGTTGCGATTGCGCAATGACCCAGAGTTCCTGGATAGCGTTTCCAGACTCGCGGTTGCGCCAGTTGTAGAGCTCGAGTTGTCGCCGCAACTTGGCAGTGAGCGACGCGTCCCGAATATCCACCACGAAGACAGATTTCCTCGACCACCGACACGGGGAGCGCGGGACACGAGGATGACTCTGCCGAAGGACCACCCCGCAGCTAGCGCGTCTTCAATCTGAGCGCCGCTCACTGTTGATGGCTTACATCGAAGCAGATCCGCGTTGGTTGCTCTCGGCCGGTGCGCAGTCCAGCCTACGACGGCGAGAGGAGGACCGCCCACCGCCGATTCGATCGCGAAACCGGATCGCGGTCGCCGACCGGGCGCCGATACGATCGGTCGCATCAGCGAGGCCCGGGCCGTATCCGGGCCGCCCCACAACTCAAGGAGCACCCGTGTCCCAGATCCACGTCGTCCGAGCCCACGCCGAGGAGCGCGAGGAACGCAGCGTCGAGACGGGCACCAAGGCGTGGGAGTTGTACGCCGACCAGTCCACCGTGATCGCCGCACGCGTCAACGGCGACCTCAAGGATCTGGCGTACGAACTCGTGGACGGTGACGTCGTCGAGTCGGTGGAGATGGCCAGCAAGGACGGCCGCGACATCTTGCGGCACTCGACCGCCCACGTGTTGGCCCAGGCCGTACAGCAACTGTGGCCGGAGGCCAAGCTCGGCATCGGTCCACCGATCACCGACGGCTTCTACTACGACTTCGACGTCGAGACCCCCTTCACTCCCGAGGACCTCGGCAAACTCGAGACCGCGATGCGCAAGATCATCAAGGAGGGTCAGCGGTTTGAGCGCCGCGTCACCACCGACGCCGAGGCCCTGGACGAACTGCAGGACGAGCCGTACAAGATCGAGTTGATCGGGCTCAAGGGAGGAGCCGGCGCCGAAGACGCGGCCGAGGGGGCGAGCGTCGAAGTTGGCGGCGGCGAACTGACGATCTACGACAACGTCCGACGCAACGGCGACGTCGCCTGGAGCGACCTGTGCCGTGGCCCGCACCTGCCCACCACCAAGCGAATCCCGGCGTTCAAGCTGATGCGCACCGCGGCGGCGTACTGGCGAGGCAACGAGAAGAACAAGCAACTGCAACGTGTCTACGGCACCGCCTGGGAGTCCAAGGAGGCGCTGGAGGAGCACCTGCACCGCATCGAAGAGGCCGAGCGCCGCGACCACCGAAAACTCGGGCGCGAACTCGACCTCTACTCGTTCCCCGACGAGATCGGCTCCGGTCTGCCGGTGTTCCATCCCAAGGGCGGGGTGATCAAGCGTGAGATGGAGGACTACGTACGCCGTCGGCACATCGAGGAGGGCTTCGACTACGTCGGCACCCCCCACATCGCCAAGGAGGGGCTCTTCCACACCTCGGGCCACCTTCCCTATTACGGCGAGGGGATGTTCCCGCCGCTGGGTGTCGACGAGCAGCCCTATCGCCTGAAGGCGATGAACTGCCCGATGCACAACCTGATCTACCGCTCTCGGCAGCGCTCCTATCGTGAGTTGCCGCTGCGGCTGTTCGAGTTCGGGTCGGTCTACCGCAACGAGAAGTCCGGCGTGATCCACGGCCTGACCCGGGTCCGCGGCTTCGCCCAGGACGACTCGCACTCCTACGTCACCCCCGAGCAGGCGCCCGACGAGATCCGGCACCTCCTCAACTTCTGTCTCGGCCTGTTCCGCGACTTCGGCCTCGACGACTTCTATCTCGAACTCTCGACTCGTGATGACGCCAAGCCGGACAAGTTCATCGGCTCGGACGAGGACTGGGAGATGGCGACCGAGGTGCTGCGTCAGGTCTGCGAGGAGTCCGGTCTCGAACTCGTGCCTGACCCGGGCGGGGCGGCCTATTACGGCCCCAAGGTCTCGGTGCAAGCGCGCGACGCGATCGGGCGCACCTGGCAGATGTCGACCATCCAGTACGACTTCAACCAGCCTTCCGAGGACCGCTTCAACCTGGAGTACGTCGCCGCGGACGGCACCCGCAAGCAGCCCGTGATGATCCACTCGGCGAAGTTCGGCTCCATCGAGCGCTTCATCGGCGTGCTGGTCGAGCACTATGCGGGCGCGTTCCCGCCCTGGCTGGCTCCGGTGCAGGTGCAGGGCATCCCGATCGCCGAGCGGCACGTGGACTACCTGCACGACATCGCTCGGCAGATGAAGGCGTCGGGTCTGCGTGTCGAAGTCGACGAGTCCGACGATCGGATGCAGAAGAAGATCCGCAACGCCCAGTTGCAGAAGGTCCCCTTCATGATGATCGCCGGGGACGACGACGTCGAGAAGGGCGCCGTCTCGTTCCGTTATCGCGACGGCCGCCAGGACAACGGCGTGCCGATCGCCGAAGCGATCGATCGGGTCAAGGCAGCAGTGGCCTCGCGCGAGCAGGTCTGAGCGTTCAGATCTGGGCGTTCAGGTCGCCCCGATCTCGGTGAGCACCGCCCGCAGCGGTGCCCACTGGTTTCTGCCCCCGCGCAGGACGGCATAGGTGGTCATCACGACCGCCGGATCGAGTCGTACGACCTGCAACCCCTGGCCGATCGGGTGATCTTCGGGCATCAGGCCGACGCCTCGACCTGCGCGCACCAGGTCGCAGACCAGATCGAGGTTCTCGATCCGGTGGGTGATCGAGGGGGAGAAGCCGGCCAGTCCCGCGAGAGTGCGTACGGCGATCTCGTCCGCATCGTTGCGTGAGTTCACGATCCAGTCCCGACCACTCAACTCAGGCAGGGTCACGCGCGCGTCCGCCTCGGGCACCACGATGCCCCAGGTGCGAGTCCACAGCGCGCGGGCCTCCAGGCCGGCGGGCAGTGCCGCCGGCGCGAGTTGGTAGTCGTACGTCAGGGCCAGATCGAGAGAGTCCGCCAGCAGTCCCGCGAACGCCTCCGCGGGTTCGAACTCGAACATTTCGACGTGCAGTCCTGGGGCTGAGGTCGACAAGGTTGCGATGGCGGGCAACAACGTCCGCCGGATCGCACTGGCGAAGCCGCTGACCCGGACCGACCCGGTCGGCTCTGCGTCCGGATCGAGCGCGCGCCGGGCGGCATCCACCTCCGCGAGGATGCGTACGGCGTGGTCGGTCAGACGTCGCCCGGCCGGGGTCAGACGGACGCGGCGGCCATCGGGTTCGAGCAGGGGCACCCCGGCTTCACGCGTCAGGGCGGCCAGGTGCTGCGAGACCGTCGAGGTGCTGGTGTGGTGGGCGTACGCCACCTCGGTCATCGACCCGAGGCGAGACAGATCCACCAGCAGTTCGAGGCGCTTGAGATCCATCCCTCTATGTTAAGCAGTGACGAACGATACCTACGTCAATCTCACGTGGACACGGATGGACGGCCTGGGATCTACTCCTCCTATGACCGTTCTCGACACCTCCACCAGCGCCGCCGGCGACGCGCGGACTCGGGCTCGGCACGGCGTCCTGATGGCGCTGTGCTCGATGTTCTGCGTCCAACTCGGTCTGGCGTTGGCGGTCGGTCTGATCGATGACCTCGGGGTGGAGGGCGCAGCCTGGATCCGGCTCTTTTTCGCCGGTCCGCTGATGCTGCTGATCGTGCGCCCGTGGCGCTACAGCTTCTCGCGCAACGCCCTGCTCGGCGCGATCGGACTCGGCGTGGTCGTCGCGGGGGTGACCATGCTCTTCATGGCCGCGATCGACCGCCTGCCCCTGGGCACCGCGAGCGCGCTGGAGTTCCTGGGACCTCTCGGCGTCGCAGTCGTACGCGGCAAGGGGACGGCGCGCCTCTGGGCTCTCGTCGCCGCGCTCGGGGTGCTGTTGCTCACCCAGCCGTGGACCGGAGAGGTCGACGGCGTGGGCGTGCTGTTCGCCTTGTCTGCGGCAGCCTGCTGGGCGGCGTACATCGTGTTGTCCCAATTGGTCGGAGACGAACTCGGCGGTTTCGTCGGCCTCGGCATCGCGCTGCCGGTCGCGGCGCTCGTGTCGACGGCCTTCGTGGGTCACGACGCCTTTGGCAAACTTACGCCCGAGCTCGCGCTCGCCGGGATCGGCTTGGCACTGCTGTTGCCCGTGATCCCATTTGCCCTGGAGATGCTGGCACTCGGTCGACTCACCGCGGCTGCGTTCGGCACCCTGATGGCGCTCGAACCCGCCTTCGCGCTGTTGTTGGGGCTGGTCGTGTTGCACCAAGTGCCGGATCTGCTCGCGCTTGCGGGCGTGGCCTGCGTGATCGCTGCCGGGATGGGCGCAGAGCGCAGCGGTGCACGCGACCACCTGGTGCCCGTCACGGCAGATTGATCAGTCTGCGGCGTCCTCCGCGGCGCGCAGCACCCGCAGCACGTTGCGATTCGCCACCTTGGCCAGGTCGTCGTCGCTCCACCCGCGTTCGGCCAACGCCGCGAACAGCAGGGGATAGGTCGAGACGTCCTCCAGGCCGAGCGGCAGGTGATCGACGCCGTCGTAGTCGCCGCCGATGCCCAGATGGTCGATGCCCATCACCTCTCGGGCGTGTTCGAAGTGGGCGACGGCGTCTTGGATCGTGGCGTCGGGGCGTACGCCGTAGGACGCGGCCCAGGACTCGACCTCGGCCCGATAGGCGGCCGGGTCGTCGTCATCTATCGTCCCGCGCCGGGTCATGTCCTCCCACAGCGGCACATGCCAGTCACGGCTGGCCTGAGACAGGAAGTAAGGCACCAGCGTCACCATCAGCACGCCACCGTTGTCGCGCAGCGTCTCCAGGACGTCGTCGGGCGCGTTTCGAGGGGTGTCGCACAACGCGTACGTGCTCGAATGGCTGAAGATCGCGGGCGCCGAGGTGGTGGCGAGCGCATCGCGCATCGTGTCGTGGCTGACGTGACTGAGATCCACCAGCATCCCGAGCGAGTTCATCTCGCGCACGACGTCGTGACCGAAGTCGGACAGGCCACCCAGCACAGGCAGGTCGGTGGCCGAGTCGGCCCACGGCGTGTTGGAGTTGTGGGTGAGGGTCAGATAGCGCACCCCGCGCTCGAAGAGCGAGCGCAACTCGTCCAGAGACTCGTTGATCGAGTGGCCGCCCTCCGCGCCCAGCAACGAGGCGACCATGCCGTCGTCGAAGGCACGCGTGACCTCGTCAGTGGTGCGCGCCAGTCTCAGGTCGCCGGGCCATCTCCTCGCCATCTCCTCGACCGCGTCGATCTGCTCGTGAGTGGCGCGTACGGCCTCGGCGCCTTTGAGCGAGCAGGGCACGAAGACAGACCAGAATTGCCCGCCGACGCAGCCCTCGTGCAAGCGCGGCAGGTCGGTGTGCGTACGCCCGACCGTGCCAGCCGCCAGATCCAGCGCCTCGAAGTCGTAGCCGACCCGCCGCGCTTCCCACGGCAGGTCGTTGTGTCCGTCGAGCACAGGGTGTCGGCGCAGGATGTCGGTCACGTGCCGAAGGTGATCAGCCATCGGGCTACGGTAGCGACGTGGACGCGCTCGAACGCCTGTGGACGCCCTATCGAATGGCCTACATCGCGGGAGCGTCCGATGAGCCGAACCGGCACGAGCCCCGCGGCTGCCCCTTCTGTGCGATGCGTGAGCCGCGCGAGCATGATCTGGTCGTGCACCGGGGTGAGACGGCGTTCGCCGTGCTCAACCTGCACCCGTACAACCCCGGGCACCTGATGGTGCTGCCCTATCGCCACGTCGCCGACCTCGAAGACCTCACCGCCGACGAGTCCTTGGAGATGACCGCCCTGACGACCCAGGCCGTACGCACCATCAAGCAGGTCGCCGCGCCGCACGCCTTCAACGTCGGCTTCAACCTGGGGGGAGTGGCCGGCGGTTCCCTGGCCAGTCACCTGCACCAGCATGTGGTGCCGCGCTGGGAGGGCGACGCCAACTTCATGACCGTGCTCAACGGCACCAAGGTGATGCCGCAACTGCTGGAGGACACCCGCGATCTGCTGGCGGGTGCCTGGCCCGTGTGACACGGGGCCCCGATAACGTGGGGGCACCATGCTTGAGAACATCCGCGGGATCGTCACCGCGATCATCAGCCCGATCGCCCGGCTGCTCCTGCGCCTGGGAGTCAGCCCCGATGCCGTCACGCTCGTGGGCACTTTGTGCACCTGCGGAGCCGCGCTGTGGTTGGCTCCGCAGGGCCATCTGATCGCCGCCGCCTTGTCGGTGACCGCATTCGCGCTGTTCGACCTGCTCGACGGCACGATGGCGCGGATGTCCGACCGGGTGACCAAGTTCGGCGCGTTCTTCGACGCCACGCTCGACAGGATCGCCGACGCGACCGTATTCGGCGCGGTGATTCTCTACTTCGGCACGATCGGGAACACCTTCGGCCAGGCGACCAGCCTGTTCTGCCTGGTCACCGGCGCGGCTGTTAGCTATGCCCGCGCCAAGGGCGAGTCGCTCGGCTTCACCGCTCGCGCGGGGCTGATGGAGCGTGCCGACCGCTTGGTCGTCCTCGGCCTGTGCGCGATCGCCGCGGACCTCTCCGACAAGCCCGAGATCCTCGCCTGGGGGCTGCTCGTCCTGGGGGTGCTGACGTCCGTCACGCTGGTCCAGCGGATGCTGACCGTACGCACTCAGGCCACCGAGGCCACGCGCACGGCGTGAGGGCCGCGCGCCCCCCTCGTACTCTTCTCGCTCCAGCGGCCTACCATTCGCTCATGACCGAGCAGGACGCCGCCGCGTCGACCGACACCCACGAGATCCCCACGACCGGCACCACGCGCGTCAAGCGCGGCATGGCCGAGATGCTCAAGGGCGGCGTCATCATGGACGTGGTCACCCCCGATCAGGCCAAAATCGCCGAGGATGCCGGTGCCGTCGCGGTGATGGCACTCGAGCGCGTCCCTGCCGACATTCGTGCTCAGGGGGGAGTCTCGCGGATGAGCGATCCCGACATGATCGACGGGATCATCGCAGCGGTCTCGATCCCGGTCATGGCCAAGGCCCGCATCGGCCACTTCGCCGAGGCGCAGGTGCTGCAGAGTCTGGGAGTCGACTACATCGACGAGTCCGAGGTGCTGACCCCGGCCGACTACGCCCACCACATCGACAAGTGGACCTTCCGGGTGCCGTTCGTGTGCGGCGCGACCAACCTGGGCGAGGCCCTGCGCCGCATCACCGAGGGCGCCGCGATGATCCGCTCCAAGGGCGAGGCCGGCACTGGGGATGTCTCCAACGCGGTGACTCACATGCGCACGATCCGCACCGAGATGCGTCGGCTCCAAGGGCTGGCCGACGACGAACTCTATGTCGCTGCCAAGGAGTTGCAGGCGCCGTACGAACTGGTCAAGGAAATCGCCCGCACCGGCAAACTGCCGGTCGTGCTCTTCACGGCGGGCGGCATCGCGACACCGGCGGATGCCGCGATGATGATGCAGTTGGGAGCCGAGGGCGTCTTCGTCGGCTCGGGCATCTTCAAGTCCGGCAACCCGGCCCAGCGCGCGGAGGCCATCGTCAAGGCGACCACCTTCTTCGACGACCCCGACGTGGTCGCCAAGGTGTCGCGCGGGTTGGGCGAGGCGATGGTCGGCATCAACGTCGAGGAGATCCCACAGCCACACCGACTCGCCGAGCGCGGCTGGTGAACTAGCGCCGCCGCTGAGCCCAGGTCACTACTCGTGTGGCGTCCTCGAACGTGTAGTGCACGCCCTGCTTGACGATGCCGAGACGCACCACGATGGTGCGAGAGCCCGGATCGACGAGCACCGTCTGGCCACCGAAGCCGAGCGCGGCGAACGCGCGCTCGGAGGCGCGCGGCGCGAGTTTTCCGTACGCCCGGTCGAGCGGCTGGCCGTGCCGGTCGACCCGATCGGTCGCGCCGCGCAGAATGCCGGGGCGGTTGAGCCACCACAGGTAGCCGTAGTTCGCGGCGTGAGCCGTCGACGAGCGTCCGGTCGCCGCGCGAACGAACGCCTTGGACAGGATGCGGCGCTCGCCGAGCCTTCCGCGCTGCAGATACAAGCGAGCGAACTTCGCGATGTCCAGGCAGGTCGTGCGCAAGCCGAAATAGGTGTTGGTCGAGCGACCGCTGGGGTCCCGCGTCATCGAGGTGTTGCGCATTCCCAGGGGCCCGAACAGTCGCCGCTGCGCGAAGTCGTCGGTCGCCATCCCGGTCGCGCGTCGCAAGATCAGGTCGAGCGTCTGGATCGCGGCGTTGTTGTAGGCCCAGGTGGCTCCGGGGGCGTACTGCTGGCGAAGGCCGACCGCGTACTTGGTCCGGTTGCGCGCTTGGAAGAGGCGGCCGTAGTCACCCTTGAACGACCAGAAGCGACCGCTGCTGTTGCTCAGCAAGTGGCGGATGGTCACGTGGCGAGACGGGCCTTTGCGCCACCTGGGGATGTACTTGGACGCTCGGTCCGAAACCTTGAGGTCGCCGTCTCGCGCCGCGATCCCGATCAGGGTCGCAGTCACCGACTTGGTGACCGAGAAGACCTCGCGCGGGGTGTCGCGGGTGTGCTGGAGCCAGTTCCAATCCCTGACCAGGCGGCCGTCGCGCACCACCGCGAAGCACGTGGAGTTGCGGCGTTTGGCCTGTCTCGCCAGCCACGCCAGGCGCTTGGCCCGGAAGTCGGCCGCGGCCGGTGTCGCCACGTCCCAGCCTCGGATCCGAGCGTCGTACGACGTGTCGGCCCGCCCGGGGGCTGAGCCCGCGGGCGCCAGCGGGACCGCCAGCAGGGCGAGGATGGTGAGGAGGGCCGCGAGCGGTCGTGACATGGCGACGAGGGTAGGCGCACAGCGGCGGAAATCCGGCTTCATTAGGCTCGTGGTTCGTGCCACTGTCCATCGGCGTGCTCGCCCTTCAAGGCGATGTCCGCGAACACCTTCACGCGTTGCGCAGACTCGGCGTCGAGGCGATGCCCGTACGCCGTCTCGACGAACTCGAGCGCATCGACGGGCTGATCCTGCCCGGCGGCGAGTCGACGACGATGATCAAACTGGCTGCGCTGTTCGGCCTCCTCGACCCCCTGCGAGCCCGGATCCGTGCCGGACTGCCCGCCTTCGGCACCTGCGCGGGGATGATCTTGTTGGCCGACGAGATCGAGGACGGCATCGACGGCCAAGAAACCCTGGGCGGTCTCGACATCACGGTGCGGCGCAACGCCTTCGGGCGCCAGGTCGACTCTTTCGAGACCGACCTCGACTTCGCCGGCCAGGCCGCACCGGTACACGCCGTCTTCATCCGTGCGCCCTGGGTCGAGCGTGCGGGTGACGAGGTCACCGTGTTGGCGCGAGTCGGCGACGTGCCGCACGCCGGTGCCGCCGCAGGTAGGATCGTGGCTGTTCAGCAAGGCATGCTGATGGCGACGTCGTTCCACCCCGAGATAGGGGGGCCCGAGATAGGGGGGCCCGAGATCAGCGGGCATGGAGGCGACGGCGATCGGATTCATCAGCATTTCGTGGACCTGGTCCGGTCTCGCTGACGCGAGCCGCCAAGACCACGCAGGTACGAAGTACGCGGAAGAGGGATGCATGTCCGGCCACTCCAAATGGGCGACCACCAAGCACAAGAAGGCGGTCATCGATGCCAAGCGCGGCAAGATGTTCGCCAAGTTGATCAAGAACGTCGAGGTGGCAGCGCGCCTGGGTGGCGGTGACCCCGCAGGCAACCCGACGCTCTACGACGCCATCCAGAAGGCCAAGAAGTCGTCGGTCCCCAACGACAACATCGACCGCGCGGTCAAGCGCGGCTCTGGAGCCGAAGCAGGTGGGGCCGCCTACGACACGATCATGTACGAGGCGTACGGCGCCAACGGTGTGGCCGTGCTGATCGAGTGCCTGACCGACAACAAGAACCGGGCCGCGATGGAGGTACGCACCGCTGTCACGCGCAACGGTGGCACCATGGCCGACCCTGGTTCGGTCTCGCGTTTGTTCACCCGCAAGGGCGTGGTGATCGTGACCAAGACCCAGGAGGAGCGCGAGGTCGGCGAGGACGACATCCTCGAGGCCGCGCTCGACGCCGGTGCCGAGGAGGTCGAGGATCTCGGCGACCAGATCGAGGTGCAGTCCGAGGCGACCGACGTGGTCGCGGTGCGTACGGCATTGCAAGACGCCGGCATCGACTATGACTCCGCCGACGTCAACTTCGTGGCCAGCATGGAGATCCCGGTCGACGCGGAGGCAGCAGCCAAGGTGTTCCGGCTCATCGATGCCCTGGAGGACCTCGATGATGTGCAGAACGTCTTCGCCAACGTCGACGTCTCCGACGAGGTCATGGCCGAACTCGACGCCTGAGTTCCTGCTGGTGGCCCGAAGGCGACACGCTGAGGGTCTACCTTCGACGGCCCCACCGCAGATACGCGAGGGGCCCGAAGGGCTGGACCACGAAGGCCAACGGCCACAGGCTCCGGCGACCGCGTACTTGCGCCGGGTCACGCCGGGCGAGGTCGACGAGGGCATAGGTCGTCAATGCCAACTCGGCCGCTCCGGCCGTGAGGATGGCGTGGCGTTGCGTGCGCGTCAGATCCGACCATCGTCGCTTTTCGTCAGTCACCCGGTCAGACTACTTCGCGACTTGCGGCGCGGCTGCGTGTCGTACTCACGTCGCGACTGCGGCGCGGGTTAGCGTACGAACACGTGTTCGGAACCTGCTTGGAGGAGGGCGGCCTGTGCGAGTGCTCGGCATCGACCCCGGTCTGACCCGGTGCGGGATGGGTGTCGTGGAAGGCACGGTGGGTCGCCCACTGCGCTTGGTCGACGTCAACGTGATCCGCACCAGCGCCGATCTGGCCGTCGCGCATCGACTCGTCACGATCGAGAAGGGCATCGACGCCTGGCTCGACGAACACCGACCCGACGCGGTGGCGGTGGAGCGTGTCTTCGCCCGTTCCGACTCCAGCACCATCATGGGGACCGCGCAGGCCAGTGGCATCGCGATGGTGTGTGCCGCCCGACGCGGCCTGCCGATCGCCACGCACACACCGAGCGAGGTGAAGGCGGCAGTCTCCGGCAACGGTCGAGCCAACAAGGCGCAGGTCGGCGCCATGGTGACTCGCATTCTCAGCCTCGATGCGCCGCCGAAGCCGGCGGACGCCGCCGACGCGCTCGCCCTGGCCATCACGCACATCTGGCGCGGCGGAGCTCAGTCGCGTCTTGAGGAGGCCCTGGCCAAGCAGAAGGCACTGCTGGCCGGCGCGCGAGGAGGAGCGCGATGATCGCGTACGTCCGTGGCGAGGTCGCCGCCGTCACTCTCAACAGCGCCGTGCTCGACGTCGGGGGAGTCGGCCTGGAGTTGCACTGCACTCCCGCAACCTTGGCCACGTTGCGCACCGGAGCATCGGCCACCCTGCCCACCTCGATGGTCGTACGCGAGGACTCGCTGACGATCTTCGGCTTCGCCGACGACGACGAGAAGCAACTGTTCGAGTTGGTGCAGACCGCGTCGGGAGTCGGCCCCAAACTGGCCCAGGCGATGCTGGCCGTGCTCGACCCCGACAACCTGCGGGCCGCCATCTCCGGCGAGGACGTCAAGACGCTGACGCGCGTGCCCGGCATCGGGCAGAAGGGTGCGCAACGGATCATCCTCGAACTCAAGGACAGGGTGGGCGCGCCGACCGGAGCGCGTGTGCCGGTCAGCGGCGGTGCCGCCGCCTGGCGCGACCAGGTCCACCAGGGTCTGGTCGGCCTCGGCTATCCGGCCAGGGAGGCGGACAAGGCGGTCGACCAGGTCGCGGCTGACGTCACCGGCACCCCGGACGTGGGGGCGCTGCTGCGGGCGGCTCTGCGTACGCTGAGCAAGGCGTGACATCGTGACCGACGACTTCCTGACGGCCGCAGAGGAAGCCCACCTGCAACGCCTCACCGCCGCCGAGGCCGAGGGTGACGAGCGTACGATCGAGGCCGCCCTGCGCCCGCGCAACCTGGACGAGGTGGTCGGCCAGCAACGCGTACGCGCTCAACTCGGCCTCGTCCTGGAGGCCGCCCGCAGGCGGCAGCGCCCTCCCGACCATGTGCTGCTCAGTGGCCCACCCGGACTTGGCAAGACGACGCTGGCGATGATCATCGCTCACGAGATGAATGTGCCGCTGCGTCTCACGAGTGGTCCGGCGATCACGCACGCCGGCGACCTGGCCGCGATCTTGTCGGGACTCAACGAGGGTGACGTGCTGTTCGTCGACGAGATCCATCGGATGAGCCGACCAGCCGAGGAGATGCTCTATCTGGCGATGGAGGATTTCCGAGTCGACGTGGTGATCGGCAAGGGCCCGGGAGCTACCGCAATCCCGCTGGAGATCCCGCCGTTCACCCTCGTGGGGGCCACGACGCGCGCAGGCCTGCTGCCGGGTCCGCTGCGCGATCGCTTCGGCTTCACCGCGCACCTGGAGTTCTATGAGCCCGACGAGCTCGACCGCATCGTGCAGCGCTCAGCCTCGCTGCTCGGCGTCGAGAGTCGCGCCGACGGCACAGCGGAGATCGCGTCGCGCTCACGCGGCACGCCGCGTATCGCCAACCGGCTGCTGCGCCGCGTGCGCGACTTCGCCCAGGTGCACGGCGACGGTGTCGTCACCTTGGGCACGGCCCAGGAGGCACTGGACCTCTTCGAGGTCGACGAGTTGGGCCTCGATCGTCTCGACCGCGGGGTCCTGGAGGCGCTGTGCAAACGCTTCGCCGGCGGGCCGGTCGGCCTCTCGACACTGGCGGTGGCAGTTGGTGAGGAACGCGAGACGGTCGAGGAGGTCGCCGAGCCCTTCCTGGTCCGCAACGGCTTCTTGGCGCGCACCCCGCGTGGACGCGTGGCCAC
This sequence comes from Nocardioides sp., assembly GCA_037045645.1. Taxonomy (NCBI): domain Bacteria; kingdom Bacillati; phylum Actinomycetota; class Actinomycetes; order Propionibacteriales; family Nocardioidaceae; genus Nocardioides; species Nocardioides sp. Next base: position 1,759,637 of record JBAOIH010000001.1, on the reverse strand, counting down.
GCCTGCCGCCTGGTCCCACCTCGGACTGACGCCGCCGCGCGGCATCGAGGCGTACGACGCATCGCTTTTCGACGAATGAGACCTGGCTAGACTCCCCGCGACCTGTCTACTCCGAGAAGTTGGTGTCCCGTGCCGGAGCTCGCCTCCACTTTGTTGCCCCTCCTCGCGCTGTTCGGCGTCTTCTGGCTGCTGATCATCAGGCCGCAGTCCAAGCGCAACAAGGCGATGGCCGAGTTGCATGCCGCGCTCGCCGAGGGAGACCGGGTGATCACCACCTCCGGCATCCTGGGGACCGTACGCGGCCTCGACGGGGACAAGGTCTCGCTCGAAGTCAGCTCCCGGCGTGGAGATCACGGTCGTACGCGCCGCTATCGGGGGCAAGGAGCCGGACCGCGCTGACGCACCGACACAGACCGACGAGCCTCGGCCGGAAGCATGAGTGACCTCGACCTGGCCAGGGAGGCGCTGCACCGTCTCGTCGTCGACGTCCCGGACTTCCCCGAACCCGGAGTCGTCTTCAAGGACATCACCCCGGTCCTCGACGATGGTGCGGCGTTGCGTGCCATCGTCCGCGGGCTGGCGTCGGCCGGTCGCGATGCGGCGGGCGCGACCGTGGTGGAGCGCGTCGTCGGCATGGAATCGCGCGGATTCATCCTCGGCACTGGGGTGGCTCTCGAACTCGGCGTCGGCTTCGTTCCCGTCCGCAAGGCCGGCAAGTTGCCCCGCGAGACGCATGCGGTGACCTACGACCTCGAATACGGCACCGCAACGCTGGAGATCCATCAGGACGCGCTCAAGCCGGGGGACCGGGTGTTGGTCGTCGATGACGTGCTCGCCACCGGCGGCACCCTCGATGCCACCCGTCAGCTGATCGAGTCCTGTGGCGCCGTGGTCCACGGCGTCGCGATGCTGATGGAACTCACCTTCCTGCCCGGCCGCGAAGCGGCGGGTGACCTGCCCCTCGTCGTGCTGATGCAGGTCTGAGTCCTACTAGACTCCGTGCATGGTGCACGAAGACGTCGTCCCCCAGGAGGTCGGGCCGCGTGCGCCGGTGAGCCCGCGCGGAATGCGGGCACGGTTGGCCCGGATCGGTACGCGCGCCCAGCCGGTGACGAACCCGGTGCTCGACCCGCTCTTCAACGCGGTGCGCGCCAGCCATCCCAAGGCGGACCTGGCCCTGCTGGAGCGGGCGTACGCGATTGCCGAGAAATACCACCGCGGCCAGACGCGCAAGAGCGGCGACCCCTACATCACCCACCCGCTCGCGGTAACCACGATCCTGGCCGACATCGGCATGACCGAACCCACCCTCGTGGCGGCGCTGCTGCATGACACCGTGGAAGACACCCCCTACACGTTGGAGCAGTTGACCGCCGACTTCGGCCCGGAGGTGGCAGCGCTGGTCGACGGGGTGACCAAGCTCGACAAGGTGGAGTACGGGGCCGCTGCCGAGGCCGAGACCATCCGCAAGATGATCGTCGCGATGGCCCGCGACATCCGGGTCCTGGTGATCAAGCTGGCCGACCGGCTGCACAACATGCGCACCCTGCGCTATGTCAAGCGCGAGTCGCAGGAGAAGACGGCGCGTCAGACGCTCGACATCTATGCCCCGCTTGCACACCGGCTGGGCATGAACACCCTCAAGTGGGAACTGGAGGATCTCGCCTTCGCCACCTTGGAGCCCAAGACTCTACGACGAGATCGTCCGGATGGTCGCCGACCGGGCGCCGTCACGTGACGGCTTCCTTGCCGAGGTCGTGGCCCAGGTCGAGGCCGACCTCAAGGAGGGCAGGATCAAGGCCACCGTCACCGGTCGCCCCAAACACTATTTCTCGATCTATCAGAAGATGATCGTCGGTGGCCGCTCGTTCTCCGACATCTATGACCTGGTCGGACTGCGGGTGTTGGTCCCGGACAAGAGCGACTGCTATGCCGTGCTTGGCATCGTGCACGCCCGCTGGAACCCGCTGCTGGGCCGGTTCAAGGACTTCGTGGCGGTGCCGAAGTTCAACCTCTATCAGTCCCTGCACACCACGGTGATCGGTCCGCGGGGCAAGCCGGTCGAGATCCAGATCCGTACCTATGACATGCACCGTCGCGCCGAATACGGCGTCGCCGCACACTGGAAGTACAAAGAGGACGGCCGCGCCGGTCGAGACACCGACCAGTTGGGCGACCTCGACGACATGAAGTGGGTGGCGCAGCTCGCCGATTGGCAAAGCGAGTACGACGACCCGTCCGAATACCTCGACACCCTGCGTACCGAGATGCGCAACGCGCCGCTGTATGTCTTCACTCCCATGGGCAAGGTCATCTCGCTGCCCAACGGGTCGACGCCGGTCGACTTCGCGTACGGCGTGCACACCGAGGTCGGGAACCACACCATCGGCGCCCGGGTCAACGGCCGCCTGGTGTCGCTGTCGTCGCAACTGGAGATGGGCGACATCGTCGAGGTCTTCACCAAGCCTGACAACGCCGGGCCTTCTCGCGACTGGCTGAACTTCGTCAAGTCGCCGCGTGCGCGATCGAAGATCAAGCAGCGTTTCACCAAGGAGCGGCGCGAGGAGGCGATCGAGACCGGCAAGGAGTCGATCGCCAGGTTGATGCGCAAGGAGGGCGTCGGACTCAAGCGGGTGCTCACCCACGAGTCGTTGAGCCTGGCGGCGGCGTACTTCCGGCTGGCCGACGTCGACGCGCTCTATGCCGCGGTGGGGGAGAACCACATCAGCGCGCAGGCGGTCGTACGCCGGGTCATCACCTTGCACGGCGGCGAGGACGGCGCCCGCGAGGATATGAGCGAGGCCGTCCAGATCACCAGGCGCGGCCAGTCACGCAACCTCACCGGTGGTGACTCCGGTGTGGTCGTCACGGGTCAGCCGGATGTCTGGGTCAAGCTTGCGAAGTGTTGTACGCCGGTGCCGCCCGACGAGATCCTCGGCTTCGTCACCAAGGGTGGCGGTGTGTCGGTGCACCGCGTCGACTGCACCAACGCCGGGCCGTTGCTGGAGCAAGAGCAGCGCGTGCTGCCGGTCGAGTGGGTGGAATCGGCCGACGCGAAGTATCTGGTGAACATCCAGGTCGAGGCCATGGACCGACAAGGACTGCTCTCCGATATCACCAAGGCGTTGTCCGACATCCAGGTCAACATCCTGTCCGCGCAACTGACGACGAGTCGCGACCGCAAGGCGATCAGCCGCTACACCTTCGAGTTGGCCGATGCCTCACACCTCAACGGAGTGCTGGCCGCCGTGCGCAACGTGCCCGACGTGTTCGATGCCTACCGGGTCACCCACTGAGGGGTCACGAAAAACTCGCCGAGGGGTCACGAACCCCGACGCTGGTTGGCATAAAGCCGTCGTACGACGTCCTCGATGTCCGGCTCCTCCACGGTCAGGTCACGCACCTCGACTCGCGTCGAGATCTCGGTCAGCAGTCGCGCGACCGTCGTGGTGTCGTCGAAGGCCAGACGCTGACGCAACCCCTGCCCCTCGCTTGCGATCAACCGAGCACCTGCCAGTCCAGCGAGATCCGGCGTCGGTTCGGCCAGATCCACGACCAGTTCACGCTCCGCTCCCACCTGCGCGGACAGCCCCGCGAGCGTGCCGTCGTACGCCAGTCGGCCGTGATCGACGATCAGCACGCGTTCACACAGCCGTTCGATGTCGCCCATGTCGTGTGTGGTGAGCATCAGGGTCGTGCCGTGCTCGGCGCGTTCGGAGATCAGGAACTCACGCAGGCGCTGCTTGGACAACACGTCGAGACCGATGGTCGGCTCGTCGAGGATGATCAACTCGGGAGAGTGCAGCAAGGCCGCGGCCACCTCGGCACGCATCCGCTGGCCGAGGGAGAGTTGGCGTACGGGGGTGTCGAGGAAGTCGGCCATCTCCAGTTGGGCGACCAGTTCTTCCGTACGATCCCTCGCCACCCCAAGGGGCAAGGAGTGGACGGCCGCCAAGATCCGGAACGATTCGTGCACCGGCAGGTCCCACCACAGTTGCGAACGCTGGCCGAACACCACGCCGATGCGGCGCGCGAGTCGGCGCCGCTCACGCATCGGATCGAGGCCACATGTCTGCACGCTGCCACTGGTCGGCTGCAAGATCCCACACAGCATCTTGATGGTGGTGGACTTCCCGGCGCCGTTCGCGCCGATGTAACCCACGGCTGATCCGGGCTCGATGTCAACGGTGAGTTCGTCGACCGCCCGGAGGGTGCGCCGACGCAGCCCGTCACGGACCTTGAAGTCGCGGGTGAGGGCACGGGTGGACACGACGGCGGTCATCCGCCACCTCCTTGGTAGTGGCGTACGCCCCACCGCCAACACAATCCTGCGAAGGTGGCCGACCAGAGCGCGAGTACGGGGGCGAGCCAGCCGATCCAGTCAGGCAGTCCATGAGGCGCGGGTAGTCCTAGCAGGATCAGCGCGGGCAGGTAGGCGGTGAAGGCCATCGGGAAGAAGAAGCCGAAGATCGCCCACAGCGGCCGGTTCCAGACCGCCGCGGGTTGGGTGGCGGCATACTTGCCGCCATAGACGTACGCATTGGTCATCTCGGCGCCGTTGATCAAGAAGAACTGCAAGCCGCCGGCCGAGACGAACAGCGAACTGAACATCACGAAGCCACTCACCAGGCTGATCATGACCAGCGTCACCGCGCTGACGCTCCAGTCGATGTCGTTCCAGACGAACGCCGCGACCATGGCTCCCAGTCCGACGGTGGCACGTGCCAGTCGGCGCAGGCTGATGTCGCAGGTGATCAACTGCAAGAGCAACGGCTGCGGCCGCAGATAGAAGACGTCTAACGTGCCGGCACGGAGATAGTGGGGAAGTTCGTCGCAGTGCCCCACGACCATGTCGGCAAGGCAGTACGCGAACTCGGCCAGACCGAAGACCAGCAGGATGTGGCGCAACTCCATCCCGCCGATCGAGCCGACAGCGTGGAAGAGCACCCACACTTCGGCGAGTTCGACGAACCCGATCAGGAAGGTACTGAGCAGATCGAGCCGAAAACTTGTCCGGTAGGACCGCTGACTGCGCATCCGCGAGGCGAGTACGACGCGATAGGGACGCGTAGCCGCGGCGAGTGATTCAGCCACCTTGCACCTCCACCGTGCGCCTGCCGGCTCGGGTCAGTGCCTGCCCGATGATCAGCATCAACGCCAGCCACCCGACCTGCGCGGCCACGAGACCCACTGCGGCGAGACCGTCGATCCGCCCGGAGAGCACGTCGATCGGATACATCATCATCGACGGGAACGGCGTACACGTCGCGACGATCTCCAGCCAGCGCGGGAAGAGCGAGATCGGCACGAACAAGCCGGCCAGAAATCCGGACACGACCATGTAGAAGGTCTGTACGCCGCGGCCTTCCACGAGCCAGAAGCCGGCAGTGCCGACCAGATAGACCGTCGCGGCGCTGACCGTGATCCCGAGGAGCAGCGAGAGCGCACCCAAGGCGTACGCCCACGGCGAACTCGGCAGCGCCATGCCCACCACCAGTGCGCCGATCAACACGCTCGGCAGGCCGCGCGGGAGCAATGCCCAGACGCCCTTGCCCACATCGGTGGCGATGTGTGCGAGATGTACGTCGAGAGGTCTGAGGAAGTCGACCGCCACATCGCCCGACTTGATCCGCAACGCCAGGTCCGTACGCCCGTACAGGTTGACCGAGCCGAGCATGCCCTGGCTGAGCCAGATGTAGGTCGACATCGTGGCGACTGTGTAGCCGGCGACCTCACCGCCGGCCGCCTCGACGGTCGCGAACAACATCGCGACCTTCAAGAAGCCGAAGGTCAGATTGGCGACGAGGCCTCCGAGCATGGCGAGTCGGTACGTCGACTGCTGCCGAATGCCGGCGCGAAAGAGCAGCCGGTAGGGGCGTACTGCGAAACCCGCCCCCGTCGTACGCACAAGCGCGAGAGCCTACCCGAGGCACAACTCAACGGCCAGGCAGGCACAACTCAACGGTCAGGGGGGCCCAACTCAACGTCAGAGACCGGCCGACGACCGGCGCGCCATGTCCAAGAACGCCTGCTGGGAGGTCAGCTTGGCTTCCAGGTCCTTGGCCTTGCGCGTGTCACCAGTGGTTCGTGCCTTGTCCAGATCTGCCTGGAGTTTGTTGATCGCGGCCTGGAACTTGCCGACCATGTCGTCTGCCCGCGCGGTCTGGTCCTGACGGCGCCACTTGTCGTCCTCGACCGACTTCAACGCGTTCTCGACCTTGCGCATCCGGCCTTCGAGGTCCTTGATGTCGCCACGGGGGACCTTGCCGGCTGCGTCCCACTTCTCGGCGAGATCGCGGAAGGCGCGTTTCGCGGCTTCCAGGTTGGTGATCGGCAGCAAAGCCTCGGCTTCCACGAGGAGGGCTCGCTTCACCTCGGCGTTGGCGGCGAACTCCGCATCGACCTTGGCGTTCTCGGCGTCTCGCGCCCCGAAGAAGGCGTCCTGCGCGGCGCGGAACTGCTGCCACAAGGTCTCCTCGACCTCGCGCGGCGCCGGACCGGCGGCCTTCCAGTCGCGCATCAGGTCGCGGTAACGCCCTGCCGTCAGGCCCCAGTCGGTCGACGTGGACAGCGCCTCGGCCTCCTTCACCAGGCGTTGCTTGACCACCTGCGAGCCCGCACGCTTCTCGTCCATCTCGGCGAAGTGCGCCTTGCGGCGCTTGGTGTACGCCGTGCGCGCCCCGGAGAACCGGTGCCACAACTCGTCATCTGTGGATTTGTCGAGCCGGGGGAGCTCTTTCCACTTCGTCAACAAGTCGCGCATCCGATTGGCGCCGTTGCGCCAGTCCTTGCCCTCGGCGATCTTCTCGGCTTCGCCGACCAGGCCCTCCTTGGCGCTCTTGCTCTGCGCCAACTCCTGCGCTTTCTGCTCCTTGCGCGCGGCGCGCTGGGTGGCCAGCACCGGGCCGAGTGCGTCGAGACGCGCGACCAGTGCTACCAGGTCACCGACGGCAGAGGCCTCGGGAAGGGTCTCTCGCAGCGACTTGATCGACGCCGTCGCGGCCTCTGGTGAGAGCAGACCCGCGCGCACCCGCTGCTCGAGCAGGCTGACGTCGGTCTCCAGATCGGCGTAGCGCTTCACGTAGATCGCGAGCGCTTCCTCCGGAGTGCTGTCGGGGACCTGGCCCACGGGACGTTCGCCGTCGGAGGTCTTGACGAAGACGGTGCCGTCGTCGGCGACCCGTCCCCATTCGCTGCTCGTGCCAGACATGGTCACACATCGTAGGCGAGGCCAGATGCGGGCGGGAGTACGGTCTCTCGATAGTCTGCGCGGGTGTTCATTGCCGGCTTCCCCGCAGGTCCCTGGGGCACCAATTGCTATGTCGTGGCGACAGGCGCGGGTGCCGAGTGCGTGGTCATCGATCCGGGCATGCAGGCCGCGGACGGTGTCGCCGAGGTCGTACGCGAGCATCGGCTCAAGCCCGTAGCGGTGCTGGCCACCCACGGCCATCTCGACCACATCTGGAGTGTCACACCGGTCGCCGGGACCTATGACGCGGTGGCCTACATCCACCCCGAAGATCGTCATCTGCTCGCCGACCCCCTCGCGGGCATGAGCCCCGACACGAAGGCGATGTTGCCGCAGCTGCTCGGCGGACAAGAGCACCAGTGGGTCGAGCCCGACGACGTACGCGTCCTCCACGACGCCGACACCTTCACCGTGGCAGGCCTCGACTTCACCGTCGACCATGCGCCCGGACATACCCAGGGCTCGATCATGTTCCGGACGCCGTACGCCGAGCAGGACGTCAGCCAGGTGCTGTGGTCTGGTGACGTCCTGTTTGCCGGTTCCATCGGGCGTACGGACCTGCCTGGCGGGGACCATGCCCAGATGCTCGACAGCCTGCGCGACAAGGTGTTGCCCCTGCCGGACGACATCGTGGTGCTGCCCGGGCATGGTGAACAGACCTCCATCGGGCGCGAACGCGCCGTCAACCCATATCTGCAAGGACTCTGACCAGCAATGGCCCAGAAGATCGGCCCGCTCAGCGGGTTCCCCGAGTTTCTCCCTTCACAACGCGTCGTGGAACGCGAGGTGATCGCGAGTCTGTCGCGCTCCTTCGAGTTGCACGGTTTCGCCAACATCGAGACCCGCGTCGTGGAGCCACTGGACCGGCTCGCCAAAGGTGGGGAGATCGACAAGGAGATCTACGTCCTGCGTCGGCTCCAGGCCGAGGACAGCGGTGACGACAGTGGGCTGGGGCTGCACTTCGACCTGACCGTGCCGTTCGCGCGCTACACCCTGGAGCACGCCGGTCACCTGGAGTTCCCGTTCCGTCGTTTCCAGATCCAGCCTGCGTGGCGCGGCGAGCGTCCGCAGGAAGGCCGCTATCGACAGTTCACCCAGGCAGACGTCGACATCGTCGGGCGCGACGTCTTGGCGTTCCACCACGACATCGAGGTCATGCGGGTCATGGTGGAGGCACTCGACGCGCTCCCGATCCCGCCGGTCTCCTTCCAGTTCAACAACCGCAAGCTGATCCAGGGCTTCTACCGGGGCCTTGGCATCGCCGACGTCACGGCCGCCATCCGCACCATCGACAAACTCGACAAGCTGCCTGCCGAGGAGGTCGCCAGGCTCCTGGTTGACAACGCGGGGGCCACGCCCGAGCAGGCCGAGAAGGCACTCGAGCTCGCGAGCATCAGGGTCGCGGACACCAGCCTCGTTGAGCGGGTGCGCGCTCTCGGCGTCGACGACGAGTTGCTCGACGAAGGCCTGGGCGAACTTGCCGCGGTCGTCGAGGGGTGTGCCGCAGGTGGTCACACCAAGGTGACAGTGGAAGCCAATCTGCGCATCGCCCGCGGGTTGGACTACTACACCGGCACCGTCGTGGAGATCTTCATGACCGGGTACGAGCGCCTGAAGTCGGTCGGGGGTGGTGGTCGTTACGACGCTCTGGCCAGTGACGGGCGTACGACTTATCCGGGCGTGGGCGTCTCCTTCGGCGTGTCGCGCACGCTGATCCCGCTGATCGCCGACGGCGTCCTCGCCGGGAGCCGCCCGGTGCCCAGCGCGGTCCTTGTCGCGGTCACCGATGAGGAGAGCCGTGCCGAGTCGGAGGCGGTCGCGTCGGCGCTTCGCAAGCGTGGCATCGCGACCGAGGTCGCGGCCGCACCGCAGAAGTTCGGCAAGCAAATTCGTTTCGCGGAGCGTCGCGGCATTCCGTACGTTTGGTTCCCCGGCTCGGGGGACCAGGCCCATCAGGTCAAGGACATCCGCTCCGGGGATCAGGCCGACGCCGACCCGGGGGAGTGGACCCCGCCCGCCGTCGACCTGCATCCGATCGTCATTACCAAGGAGAACTCATGATCCGCACCCACGACGCCGGCACGCTGAGTGCCGCCAACATCGGCGAGACGGTCGTCCTCGCCGGGTGGGTTGCCCGCCGCCGCGACCACGGTGGTGTCGCCTTCCTCGACCTGCGCGAGGCCAGTGGCGTCGTCCAGGTCGTCGTACGCGACGAGCAGGTCGCCAGCAGCCTGCGCAACGAATTCTGCTTGAAGATCACCGGTGAGGTCGTCCGCCGCAAGGACGGCAACGAGAACGCCAACCTCGCGACCGGGGAGATCGAGGTCGTCGCCGCAGACGTCGAGGTGCTCTCGGCGAGCGCTCCGCTGCCGTTCCCCATCGACGAGCATGTCGAGGTCGGCGAGGAGGCGCGGCTGCGCCACCGTTATCTCGACCTACGGCGCCCCGCCCCGAACACCGCGTTGCGGCTGCGCAGCAAGGTCAACAAGGCCGCCCGCGACGTGCTCGACGCCCAAGGCTTCGTCGAGATCGAGACCCCGACGCTGACTCGCAGCACTCCCGAAGGCGCGCGCGACTTCCTGGTCCCGGCCCGGCTGCAGCCTGGCAGTTGGTACGCCCTGCCGCAGAGCCCGCAGTTGTTCAAGCAGTTGCTGATGGTCGCCGGGATGGAGCGCTACTTCCAGATCGCACGCTGCTATCGCGACGAGGACTTCCGCGCCGATCGGCAGCCGGAGTTCACCCAACTCGACCTGGAGATGAGCTTCGTCGAGCAGGACGATGTCATCGCCGTCGCCGAGGATGTCCTGGTCGCGCTCTGGCGCCTGATCGGCCATGAGATCACCACGCCGATCCCGCGGATGACCTATGCCGATGCGATGGCCCGCTTCGGCTCCGACAAGCCCGACCTGCGGATGGGCCAGGAGTTGGTCGACTGCACCGACTACTTCCAGGACACCACGTTCCGGGTCTTCCAGGCCGACTACGTGGGCGCGGTCGTGATGCCCGGTGGTGGCAGTCAGCCTCGGCGGCAGTTCGACGCCTGGCAGGAGTGGGCCAAGCAGCGTGGTGCGAAGGGCCTGGCGTACGTCACCCTCGCCGAGGACGGCACTCTCGCAGGGCCGGTCGCCAAGAACCTCAGCGAGGCCGAGATCGCCGGTCTGGCCGAGCACACCGGCGCCCAGGCCGGTGACTGCATCTTCTTCGCCGCGGGTCCCGCCAAGTCCAGTCGGGCACTGCTCGGTGCGGCGCGGCTGGAGATCGGTCGGCGCACCGGCCTGATCGACGACGACGCGTGGAGTTTCGTGTGGATCGTGGACGCGCCGCTGTTCGAGCCAGCATCCGACGCGGTGGCGAGCGGCGACGTGGCCGTGGGTGCCGGCGCGTGGACGGCCGTACACCACGCGTTCACGAGCCCCCAGGATCTGGCGACCTTCGACGCCGACCCAGGCCACGCACTGGCGTACGCGTACGACATCGTCTGCAACGGCAACGAGATCGGTGGTGGCTCCATCCGTATCCACCGAGACGACGTGCAGAAGCGGGTCTTCGCGGTGATGGGACTGACCGAGGAGGAAGCGCAGGAGAAGTTCGGCTTTCTGCTCGAAGCCTTCAAGTTCGGCGCGCCGCCCCACGGTGGCCTGGCCTTCGGGTGGGACCGCATCGTGGCCCTGCTGTCGCGGTCCGAATCGATCCGTGACGTCATCGCGTTCCCGAAGTCGGGGGGCGGTTTCGACCCGCTCACCGCGGCGCCCGCGCCGATCACCGCGGAGCAGCGCAAGGAGGCCGGTGTGGACGCGCCGCGCACGCCGGAGCCCGCCCGAACCGACTGAGACCAGATCGTTACCGCGAGGTGACCATCACACGTACCTGGGTCATCTAGAGTCGCGGCGGCGCCGATCCTTGGCGCACCGGATCTTTGGGCGATCCCCGAAATACCGATCCGGCCCCTCGATAACCACGAAGAGGTGCGCATGGCGACACCCACGGCAGGGCCCGAGACACTCGGTGCCTTGAGCGACGAGGCGAAGCTCGACGATCCCAACAGCACCAAAGCCAAGGAGATCAGCGGCAAGTCGCCGATGCAGATCGCCCTTGGCCGGTTGCGCAAGGACAAGATCGCCGTCGTGTGTGCATGCATCGCACTGTTCTTCATCCTGGTCGCGATCTTCGCCGGTGTGATCGCCAAGGTCTTCGGGGTGTCCCTGGAGACGCAGTTCGCGATCGACGTGCTGGACCCGTTGAGCCAGCTGCCCAAGAAGGGCCCGCCCAACCATGGTTTCGATCCTGAGCACCCGTTCGGTGTCGCGCCGAAGACCGGTGACGACAACCTGGCCCACTGGGTCTACGGCTGCCGTACGTCCTTGGTGATCGCCGGCAGCGCGACGCTCTTCGCGGTGCTCTTCGGCCTGTTCATGGGCCTGACGGCCGGCTTCTTGGGCGGCAAGGTCGACAAGGTGATCTCGTTCATCACCGACTTCTTCTTGACGGTGCCGTTCCTCTTGGCCGCGCTCACCTTGGCGCCGATCATCAACCAGCGGTTCTCCACCAGTGAGCACTACTTCACGATCCAGCGGTTCGTGCTGATCGGGGTGTTGGCGATCTTCGGCTGGATGGGCATCGCGCGCATCATCCGCGGTGAGGTGCTTTCCTTGCGCGAACGCGAGTTCGTCCAGGCCGCCCGGGTGCTGGGCATGCCGACCAGCCGCATCATGATCAAGGAATTGCTGCCTAATCTGGCCGCGCCGCTGATCATCGCGTCGTCACTGTTGCTGCCTGGCTTCGTGGCGGCTGAGGCCGGACTGGCTTACCTGGGCATCGGTGTCACCTCGGGGGCGTCCTGGGGCCAGACGATCGACAAGGCGACGCGCTACTTCGACAATTATCCGCTGTATCTGTACGAACCGATGATCGGCATCGTGCTGCTGGTCCTCTCCCTCAACCTGCTGGGTGACGCGATCCGCGACGCCCTCGACCCCAAGACCCGGCGCTGACGGGTCTCCACAACACGTCACCGTGCCCCAGTCCGGAGCCGGTACGAATCAAAGAAACAGAAAGGCTGGACAGCATGAGACGGAGCAAGCCGCTTTTTGCGATTGCCACCGGCGTTGCGTTGTTCTCCCTGGCCGCGTGTGGCGGTTCGGGCTCGGACGACGGCGACACGCCCACGAATGACCGCACCTTCAAGGGCACTGAGGAAACCATCGCCAAGGACGCCGAGCGTCAAGGCCCGGCGCCCGAGGTCGACGGAGCGGCCACTGGCGGCACCATCACGGTGTACCTGCCCAGCGACCCCGGCCCCACGGACCTCGACCCCACCGGCGGCTGGTCCGTCACGGGCAACTCGATCCAGCAGGCTCTGGTCAACCGGTCGCTGACGCAGTACGCGCGTGACAACGAGTCGGGCGAGATGATCCTGGTTCCCGACCTCGCCGAGGACCTGGGCACGCCCAACGACGACTTCACCGAGTGGACCTTCACCATCCGTGACGATGCCACCTGGGAGACCGGTGACCCGGTCACCGCGGAAGAGGTCGCCTTCGGCATTACCCGCTCGCTGGACTCCAAGCAGTTCCCGTCCGGCCCCGGTACGGAGTACTCGACGCACTTCTTCAAGGGCGCGAACAAGTACGCCGGCCCCTACACCGACAAGGGCAAGAAGTGGAACGGCATCTCGTTCGACAACGACGCCCGCACCGTGACCATCAAGATGTCCACCCCGTTCCCGGACATGGACTACTGGGGCGCCTTCATGGCGATGGGCCCGGCGCCGCTCGGTGACGCGTCCCAGCCGCCCGACTACGGCAAGAAGCCGTGGGCGACCGGCCCCTACAAGGTTGAGTCCTTCCGTCCCGAGGAGGAGCTCGTCCTGGTCAAGAACGACCAGTGGAGCCCCGACTCCGACCCGGCTCGCCACCAGTACGCCGACTCGTGGGTCTTCAAGTTCAACGCCGACCAGGCTCAGGTCGACGAGATCATGCTGAGCGGCAACACCGAGTCGCAGACCGCGCTGTCGGCCAGCCTCGGTTCCGACAACTACACCAAGGCCGACGCCGAGCTCGGCGACCGCCTGGTGCAGCAGTCGGCACAGTGCACCAGCTTCTGGTCGCCGGACTACACCAAGATCAAGGAGCTCGAGGTCCGCAAGGCGCTGGCCTGGGCCTACCCGTACGAGTCGGTCTGGCTGGCCAGCGGTGAGCTTCCGGGCGTCACCCGTGTTCCGGCCAACTCGATGATGCCCCCGGGCATGGCGGGCAAGAAGGAGTACTACGCGGACGGCGAGCAGTTCAAGTACGACGCCGAGAAGTCCAAGGAACTCCTCAAGGAAGCCGGCTACGAGCCCGGTGACTACCAGATCGAGATGCTCTACTCCGAGGAGAGCCTGGCCAAGGCGTCCTTCGAGCAGATCAAGAAGGGCCTGGAGGAGGGTGGCTTCTCGGTGAAGGGCTACCCGATCCCGGAGACCGAGTCGCCGTACTCCTACTGGCTCGACCCCGACAACAAGATCAACAAGAAGCTCAACCTGCGTGGCGTGAACTGGTGCTCGGACTGGCCGTCGGGCTCCACCATGCTCCCGCCGCTGATCAAGACCGGCGCCGTCTACAACACCGCCCAATTCTCGGAGGCGGAGATCGACGACGCTATGGACGCGATCTACACCATGCCGCTCGAGGACCAGGCTGCTGCCTGGGGTGACCTGGACGAGAAGGTCGGCACCGAGTACCTGCCGATCATCCCGACCGCGTTCCGCAACGACCTGTTCACCTTCGGTGAGAAGATCGGCAACCCGACCGGTGACGGTGCGCTCGGTGCGCCCAACTACAAGGACCTCTACGTCATGAAGTGATGAGCCTCGTGCTCATCACACTCGACAGAGTGTCTAGCAACATCTGAGTCGGTGGGGGTCTTCGGAATCCGAAGGCCCCCACTGGCCAGCCTTGACCCAACCCGTACCCCTCTAATGTTGCGGGACCCCGAGTGGAGGTAAGCAGTTGTTCGCCTACATCGTGAAGCGACTTCTGGCCGGCACCGTCGTGCTGTTCCTCGTTTCGCTGAGCATCTTCTTGCTCTTCTGGTACGGACCCGCGTCACCGGCCCAGCCGATCTGCGACCGCGAGACCAGCAACCGCTGTACGCCCGAGCGGCTGCAACGTTTCGAAGAGGCGATGGGCTTCAACAACTCCTGGGTCGACGAATACGGCAAGTACATGAAGGGCGTGTTCGTCGGGCGTGAGATCGAGTTCGGTCCCGGCAATGTCAAGCCCTGTGCGGCCCCCTGTCTGGGTTACAGCTACCGCACGGCCCAGCCGGTCTTCTCGGAGATGAAGGAGCGCCTGCCGGCCACCTTCTCCGTCGCCATCGGCGGATCGTTCCTCTACCTGGCCCTCGGCATTCCCATCGGCATCGCAGCAGCGCGAAGACGAGGCACCCTCGGGGACAAACTGCTGGTGTCGAGCTTCCTGGTCGTCAGCTCTGTTCCCTATTACTTGTTCGCCCTGTTGACCTGGCTCTTCCTCACCTTGAAATGGGAGGCGCCGCTGATCGGCAACCCGGGCTACAACGACTTCAAGTTGAGCAATCCCTGGCCGTGGTTCTCCGGCCTGCTGCTCGCCTGGATCTGTCTGGGCATCTTCGGCTGTACGACCTATACCCGTTATGCGCGCGGTTCGATGGTCGAGACCCTGAGCGAGGATTACATCCGCACCGCCAAGGCCAAGGGACTACCCACCCGTACGGTCGTCTACAAACACGCCTTACGCTCCGCGCTGGTGCCGGTCGTGACCATCTTCGGCATCGAGTTCGGCACCTTGTTGGCGGGCACGATCTTCACCGAGAAGATCTTCGGCATCAACGGCATCGGCTATTGGAGTCTGCAAGCCGTCACCAGCAAGGACCTGCCGGTAGTGTCGGCCACTGCCCTCTTCAGCGCAGCCGTGCTGATCTTGTCCAACCTGATCGTCGACGTGATCTATTCGATCCTCGACCCGCGAGTGAGGCTGTCGTGACCGAGACTCCTGTGGCTCGCCACTCGTCCCCAGACGGCGAACCTTTCCTCGTCGTCGAGGATCTCACCGTCAGGTTCCCCACCGAGGACGGTCTGGTGTCCGCGGTCACGGGGTTGAGCTATTCCCTCGAACTCGGCAAGACGCTGGGCATCGTGGGCGAGTCCGGCTCCGGCAAGTCGGTGTCCAGCATGGCGGTGCTGGGCCTGCACGACGCCGAAATCCAGCCGGATCACCGGCTCGATCCGGGTGGGAGGCCAGGAGATCGTCGGCCTCGGTGAGTCCGGCATGCGCAAGTTGCGCGGCAACGCGATGGCGATGATCTTCCAAGATGCGCTGGCGGCACTGCACCCCTTCTACAAGGTGGGTGCGCAGTTGGCGGAGGCGTACCTCGTGCACCACCCCAAGGCCTCCAAGCGTGATGCCCGACGCAAGGCCATCGACATGCTCGACCGCGTGGGCATCCCGCAGCCGGACCGACGCGTGGACGACTTCCCGCACCAGTTCTCCGGCGGTATGCGTCAGCGGGCGATGATCGCGATGGGCCTGATCAACGACCCGTCGCTGCTGATCGCCGACGAGCCGACGACCGCCCTCGACGTGACGGTCCAGGCGCAGATCCTCGACCTGCTCCAAGACCTCCAGCGTGAGTTCAACTCGGCCGTGGTGATCATCACCCACGATCTCGGTGTGATCGCCGAGATGGCCGACGACGTGCTGGTGATGTACGCCGGGCGTTGCGTGGAGAAGGGCGCGACCAAGACGCTGTTGACGCAACCCGAGATGCCGTACACCTGGGGACTCCTGGGCAGCGTCGCCGACGTGTCCTCGGACCCCAATGCCCGCCTGATCCCCATCCCTGGCAACCCGCCGAGCCTGCTGAGCCCTCCGTCCGGTTGCGCCTTCCACCCGCGGTGCGTCTACAAGGACGAGGTGGCCGGCAATCTGTGCGCCACGACGCTGCCTGACCTGCTGCCGACGACCGGCGCCGGTCATCTGAAGCGGTGTCACCTGCCCAATCCCGACGCGATCTATCGGCGAGACGTGCTTCCCGAGATCGCCCCTGACCTCGTCGAGGAGCAGAGCCGATGACCGAACGCACCGATCAGCCGGACGAGATCTTTGAAGCTCCCATCTCCACTCGTGAGCAGGAGGCGACCGAGGAGACGTCTCGCGAACTTCCCGACGACGTCACGCAACAGCACGAGGCAGGCGTAGGCCCGGAGTCCTTCGAGGAACTCGCAGGATCGGGAAATGCGCCCACAGCCCTTGACCCTGATGCCAAGCCGGTGCTGACGGTCGACAACCTGAAGATGTACTTCCCGGTGAAGTCGCAAGGGCTGATCCGGCGCACGATCGGGCACGTGCAGGCTGTCGACGGGATCTCATTCGAGGTGCCCGAGGGTGGCTCACTGGGTCTGGTGGGGGAGTCAGGGTGCGGCAAGTCGACGACCGGCCGGCTGATCACCCGTCTTTACACCCCTACCGCGGGCTCGATGATCTTCGACGGCCAAGACATCGCCAAGATGTCCAACCGCGAACTCAAGCCGTTGCGCCGCCACGTCCAGATGATCTTCCAGGACCCCTACACCTCGCTCAACCCACGCCACACCGTGGGCTCGATCGTCGGGGCCCCGCTTGAGGTGCACAAGATCGTCCCGAAGAACCAGGTGCTCAAGCGCGTGCAGGAGTTGTTGGAGGTCGTCGGCCTCAACCCCGAGCACTACAACCGTTATCCCAACGAGTTCTCCGGCGGTCAGCGCCAGCGCATCGGAATCGCTCGCGCGCTGACCCTCAACCCGCGTCTCCTCGTGGCTGATGAGCCGGTGTCCGCGCTGGACGTGTCGATCCAGGCCCAGGTGATCAACCTGCTTCAGGACTTGCAGCGCGAGTTCAACATCGCGTTCTTGTTCATCGCCCACGACTTGGCGGTCGTACGCCACTTCTGCCCCGAGATCGCGGTGATGTATCTGGGCAAGATCGTCGAGATCGGCGACCGCGACACGATCTACAACCGCGCCCACCACCCGTACACCCAGGCATTGCTCTCGGCGGTGCCGGACGTGAAGCAGGCTGCGGTGGGCGGTCGCCGTGAGCGGATCCGTTTGGAGGGTGACGTCCCGTCCCCGATCAACCCGCCTTCGGGGTGCCGTTTCCGTACGCGTTGTCATCTGGCTCAGGACATCTGCGCCAAGGTCGAGCCGCCGCTGTTGCAGATCGGGCCCCGCCACAAGGTGGCCTGTCACTTTGCCGGCGAGCTGGGTCAACACCCGGCGTCTCCGGTGACCACCAGCGTGCTGGGTGTCGACTCGGGTGGTGCACCTTCGGGATCCGCGCACCCGCAGTTGGAGCAGCCTGGCTATGCCAACGAATGGTTCGACGTGAAGAAGCAGGCGATCGTCTCTGCCTGACTCGTCTGACTCTTCGCAGGGTCTGTTCTCTCTCCCTGGGGAACGCCCGGTCACGGGTGGTGGCTCCTTGGCCGCCAACACCAGCGCGTCGGCGCCGCTGGCCGTACGCATGCGACCGCGCACGCTCGACGAGTTGGTCGGCCAAGAGCAGTTGCGTGCCCCGGGAGCGCCGCTAAGGCAACTGATCGAGGGCGACCAGTCGATGTCGCTGCTGTTGTGGGGACCTCCCGGCACCGGCAAGACCACGATCGCGGGCATCGTCAGCCAGCAGACCGACCGTCGCTTCGTCGAGGTCTCTGCCGTCGCGGCGGGGGTCAAGGAAGTGCGAGCCGCGATCGATACAGCACGCAATGACCTGATCCGCACGGGGCGCGAAACCGTGCTCTTCGTCGACGAGGTGCACCGGTTCACCAAGGCCCAGCAGGACGCGTTGTTGCCCGGTGTCGAGAACCGCTGGGTGACACTGAT
The DNA here is from genome assembly GCA_037045645.1 of Nocardioides sp. Classification (NCBI taxonomy): domain Bacteria; kingdom Bacillati; phylum Actinomycetota; class Actinomycetes; order Propionibacteriales; family Nocardioidaceae; genus Nocardioides; species Nocardioides sp. The sequence continues at coordinate 1,741,509 of JBAOIH010000001.1, read as the reverse complement.
CGCGGCCACCACGGAGAATCCGTTCTTCTCGGTGATCTCGCCGCTGCTATCGCGCAGTCTGCTGTTGCGGCTGGAGTCGCTGACCGACGACCACATTCGCGGGGTCATTGCCTCGGCCTTGACCGATGCACGCGGCCTTGCGGACCGCTTCACCTTGGACGACGACGCGCGCGAGCACCTCGTACGACTCGCCGGTGGCGATGCTCGCCGCTCGCTGACCTATCTGGAGGCGGCGTCCTCGGCGGCTGCCTCGAAGTCGTCGTCGGTGATCGACCTCGCGACCGCCGAGACAGCGGTTGATCAGGCGGCCGTGCGCTATGACCGCCAGGGCGATCAGCACTATGACGTGACGAGCGCCTTCATCAAGTCGATCAGGGGCTCGGATGCCGACGCGGCCCTGCACTATCTGGCGCGGATGATGGAGGCCGGGGAGGATCCACGGTTCATCGCCCGCCGTCTGGTGATCTTGGCGTCCGAGGACATCGGGCTGGCCGACCCCACCGCCCTGACCACCGCGGTCGCAGCTGCTCAGGCGGTGCAGTTGATCGGGATGCCGGAGGCCCGCCTCAATCTGGCTCAAGCCACCATCGCGCTGGCGGTCGCGCCGAAGTCCAATGCCGTGATCAAGGCGATCGACGCGGCTTCGGCCGACGTACGCGCCGGCAAGATCGGCCAGGTGCCGCCGCACCTGCGCGACGCGCACTATGGCGGCGCGAAGAAGATCGGGCACGGGGCGTCGTACGTCTATTCGCACGACGAGCCGTTCGGCATCGCCAAGCAGCAGTACGCCCCGGACGTCGTCATCGACGCGCGCTATTACGAACCCACCTCCCTGGGCGCCGAAGCCGCGATCAAGGAACGCTGGGAGCGGATCCGCAAGATCGTGCGCGGCAAGTAGTTGCCTGGCTCACCGGGCCATCGGAAGCTCAAGGGCACGTGAAATCCTGGCCGCCATTCATGCCGATAACGGTTGGATCACAGTCCCGATCTCCCTTGTGGACAAGGGCGTTTGAGCCTCCTAAATGTCGGTGGTCGCGTGTTCAGTGGACCCATGTCCAACACCGCGATCGCACTCCCCGAGATGGGGAGCGACGTGGGCGATCAATCACCCGCCCGCATCCTCGCGACCGCGCGCGAGGCGCTGCGGGTCGAGGACGAAGCGAGCGCGCTGAAGTTGCGCTGTGCAGTCGCCTGGGCTGACGCACACCCGCCGGAGCATCCGGCCTACGCGGCCACGTTTGCGGCCCCTGGGCTCGACGGTGGTGAGTCGCTTGCCGGTGACGGCTGCCCGCTCGTGGCCGAGCACGCGGTTGCGGAGTTCGGCACCGAGATGGGCATCTCGACAACTTCGGCCAAGAAGCTGATCGGCCACGCATTGGAACTGCGCCATCGGCTGCCAAGACTCTGGGCACTCGTGCACGCCGGCCGGGTGGCCAGTTGGCGGGCGCGGCTGGTCGCCGAGGAGACCATCCACGCATGCCCGAGCCTGCCACCGGAGGCCGCTGCTTGGGTGGATGCGCAGGTGGCCGCGGTTGTGGGGAAGGTCGGGCCGGCACAGGTCGAGCGTCTCGTCGCGGAGGCGATCAAACGGTTCGAGTTGGCAGCGCCCGATCCTGCCTCTGACCCGGTCGATGGTTGGGAGCATGTCGATCCCCGGCACGCGACGCTGCACCGCGACGCGCTCCACTTCGCCGGCACCTTGCGCTTCGAAGCCGAACTCGACTTGGCTGAGGCGCTCGACCTCGATGACGCCCTGTCGGCCGGGGCCGAGGCGCTGAAAGCGCTCGGCTTCGAAGGGTCGCTCGACGTGCGCCGTTCCATGGCGCTCGGTGACCTGGCTCGCACGCAGCAGGCGCTTGACCTCAATGGTGGCGATCAAGGCCAGGCTGTCGCCGAACTGGACCGTGTACGCGCCGGTGCATCGCGACAGGTCGTGCTGCACGTGCACCTATCGGCGGCGGTGCTCGGGGATGGTGGTCTGGATTTCGACCCGATCGGCCGCCTGGAGCAGGGTCAGCGCCTGATCTTGTTGGACCAGGTCAAGGAATGGGTCGGCCACACCCGCACCCGAGTGACTGTCGCGCCAGTCATCGACCTTGCGCGCGACAACGTGGCGCTCGGCTATGCCGTTCCGGCACTCATGCGCGAGCAAGTCATCTTGCGTGACGGCACCTGCACCTTTCCCTGGTGTTCACGGCCAGCGCGGGCTTGCGACATCGACCATGTGGTGCCTTATGACCACGAAGCGGACGCCCTCGGTGTGCCTCAGTCCGGGCCCACGAGACCTTCGAATCTCACCGCGATCTGTCGTCGACATCATCGATTGAAGACGCAGTCACCTTGGCGAGTCGAGATGCCCTCACCCGGGAAACTGGTGTGGACGAGCCCGCACGGGCACCGATATTTGCGCGACTTCGGGGGCACCACTCGACTGGATGGGGGCGAAGAGTCTCCGCCCGCACGAGCACGAAGTTGACCCCGCCCCCACCCCGCGCACGGCCCGGCGCGGGGCCATTGGCATGCCGCGGGTCTTCTAGATTGTCTGCATGCCCATCGTGGAAGTCACCTGCGCGCGTGATGTCGACGGTGAGTCCCTCCGTCTCCTGCTTCAGGCCTTGCCGCACGCTGTGTCAGTCGCCGTCGACTGTCCAGAGGAGCCGTACGACGGTCACCTGCAGCCGGGTGACGTGGATATCCGAGTGCGCGAGCGGGGCCCCCTGGATTCTGGAGGACTTGGAATCGTGGTGGAGGTCCGGTCCAAGTGGACCGAGAGCCGGGCGTCCAATCGGCAGGAGCGCGTCAGCCAGCTTCGCAAGGCACTGGTTCAGGCATCTGGAGCGACAGGCCTTGGTGTCTACCTGGCACTTCCCTGCGCGGCGTGGGCGCAAGATGACTGAGAGCCGCCGCGAAACCTGCTTGCCCGCTGAGGGTTGCCACGAGATCGTACGAAAGGCGGCCGCGCTAGGGTTTCCCGACGCGCAACAACGACAACACCAGTCACCAAGCAGGGAGCAGTACACGCATGGACACCGCGGAGATCCGGCGCCGATTCCAGGCCCACTTCGCCGACAACACGAGTGTCGGCAAGCACACCGTCGTGCCCTCGGCATCGCTGCTGCTCGATGACCCGACACTGCTGTTCGTCAATGCCGGCATGGTGCCGTTCAAGCCCTACTTCCTGGGCCAGGAGACGCCTCCATACGACCGCGCGACCAGCGTGCAGAAGTGCATCCGCACCCCTGACATCGAGGACGTCGGCAAGACCACGCGACACGGCACGTTCTTCGAGATGTGCGGCAACTTCTCGTTCGGCGACTACTTCAAGGAAGGCGCCGTCGAACTCGCGTGGGACCTGGTCACCAAGCCGGTCGCCGAGGGCGGCTTCGGCCTGGAGGAGTCCAGGCTCTATCCGTCCATCCTGGTGGGCGACGACGACGCGCTGAGGTTCTGGAAGAAGACCACTGGCCTGCCCGACGAGCGGATCCTGCGGCTGGGCCGGAAGGAGAACTACTGGTCGATGGGCGTGCCGGGGCCCGGCGGTCCCTGCTCGGAGATCCTCTATGACCGCGGCCCGGACTTCGGCCCGGAGTTCAACCCGGCCGACCTCGGTCCCGACATGCCGTTCCCGCTGGAGGACCGGCTGCTGGAGATCTGGAACCTGGTCTTCATGCAGGAGGAACTGTCGGCAGTCCGGTCCAAGGAGGACTTCGACGTCGTGGGCCCGCTGCCGAAGCAGAACATCGACACCGGCATGGGCCTGGAACGCATCGCCTTGCTGATGCAGGGCAAGGCCAACATGTACGAGATCAACGTGATGTTCCCGGTCATTGCCAAGGCCGAGGAACTGACCGGCAAGACCTACGGGGCCAATCCCCAAGACGACGTGCGCTTCCGTGTCATTGCCGACCACATCCGCTCGTCGATGATGCTGATCGGTGACGGTGTCACTCCCGGCAACGAAGGCGGCGGCTATGTCTTGCGCCGGCTGATGCGTCGCGCGATCCGGTCCGTACGTCTGCTCGGCTACGAAGACCGCGCGCTGCCAGAGTTGATGCCGATCAGTCGCGACAAGATGGGGGAGACCTACAGCAATCTCATCGGTGACTGGGAACGCATCTCCACGGTCGCCTATGCCGAGGAAGAAGCCTTCCGTACGACTCTCAAGTCCGGCACCGTGATCTTCGACCAGGCCGCGGCAAAGGTGAAGGCCGGCGGGGGCGCCACCCTGGGCGGCAGCGAGGCCTTCGCGCTGCACGACACTTATGGGTTCCCGATCGATCTGACCCTGGAGATGGCCCACGAGCAGGGCCTCCAGGTCGACGAGGACGGCTTCCGCCGCCTCATGCAGGAGCAGCGCGACCGAGCCAAGGCCGATTCGCGTGCCAAGAAGGGCGCCCACGCCAACACGGCCGCCTATCGCGAGATCGCCGACTCACTCGGCTCTGCCGTCGACTTCACCGGCTACGTCGAGACCGTCACCGAGGGGGCGGTCCGCGGCATCGTCACCAATGGTGCCGTGGCCGGCACCGCGCACGCGGGTGACGAGATCGAACTCGTCTTGGATCGCACGCCCTTCTACGCCGAGGGCGGCGGCCAGTTGGCCGACACCGGCGTGATCGAACTCGGCAACGGGGCTCGCGTGGAAGTGCGCGACGTGCAGTCACCCATCACCGGACTGATCGTGCACAAGGCAGTCGTACTCGACGGCGAGGTCAGTGTCGGCACCCCGGCGCAGAGCATCGTCGACCTGGCGCGTCGCCGTTCGATCTCGCGGGCGCACACCGCGACCCACATGGTGCACAAGGCCTTTCGAGAGGCGCTGGGGGAGACGGCCACGCAGGCAGGTTCGGAGAACGCGCCGGGACGGTTCCGTTTCGACTTCTCCGCTTCCGGTGCGGTGCCAAGCAGCGTGATGGCCGACGTCGAGGCGCGCGTCAACGACGTGGTGCTCGACGACCTCACGGTGCACGCCGAATACATGTCCCAGGCCGACGCGGTGAAGTCCGGGGCGATGGCGCTCTTCGGGGAGAAGTACGGCGACACCGTGCGGGTGATCTCCGTCGGTGACTGGGCCCGCGAACTGTGCGGTGGTACCCACACCGAGCGCTCGGGCCAGCTCGGCGTGATCAAGCTGCTGGGCGAGTCGTCCATCGGATCGGGCGTACGCCGGGTCGAGGCGCTCGTCGGGGGCGATGCCTACCGATTCCTGGCCCGCGAGCACGTGATCGTCAACCAGCTCGCCGATGCGCTCAAGGCGCGCCCGGAGGAGTTGCCCGAGCGGGTCGCCTCGATCGTGGAGAAGTTGCGCGTCGCGGAGAAGGAGATCGAGAAGGTCCGCACCCAGCAACTGCTGGCTGCCTCCGGCGAGCTTGCCCAGGACGCAGCCCAACTAGGTCCGATCAAGGTCGTCGCCCACCGTGCGGACGGCGCGGGTGGCGCCGAGGCACGTCAGTTGGCGATGGACGTACGCGGCAAGCTGCCGCAGGGCGAACCCGGCGTCGTGGTGATCGTCGGCGTGGCCGACGGCAAGGCGGCGATCGTGACCGCGACCAACGATCTGGCTCGCGAACGCGGCGTCAAGGCCGGCGAACTGCTGCGCGCCATCGCGCCCGTGCTCAACGGCAAGGGCGGCGGCAAGGACGACATGGCCCAGGGTGGCGGCTCGGACGTCAGCCGGGTCGACGAGGCGCTCGAACTCGCGCGCACCGAGATCGGCCGCGTGGTCGGGGCCTGACGTGCGCTTCGGCACCCGGCTCGGGATAGACCCGGGCGATGCGCGGATCGGCGTTGCCCGCAGTGATCCGACCGGATTCCTGGCCACGCCTGTCGAGACCGTACGCCGCGGTCGTGGCGACCTCCAGCGCATCACGGCGCTGGTGCAGGAGGTGGAAGCGGTCGAAGTAGTCGTCGGTCTGCCGCGCTCGTTGAGTGGTCACGAAGGTCCTGCGGCGGAGAAGGTACGAGACTTCGCCGCGCGCCTCGCCCGGCGAGTCGCGCCCGTTCCTGTCCGCCTCGCCGATGAGCGACTGACTACTGTGTCGGCATCGGCGATGCTGCGCGAGCAGGGTCGCAAAGCCCACCGACAGCGTGAGGTGATCGACCAGGCGGCAGCCGTACTCATCTTGCAGACCGCCCTCGACACCGAGCGTGCCACCGGTCGACCTCCCGGGGAGGCCGTGGCCGTCGGGGACCCAGACCAGGAAGAGAGCACTGAGGCATGAGCGAGGCTCGTGAGACTGACGCCGACTACGCAGACGACTACCCGCCCGAGGGTGGTCGCCGACGCAAGCGGCGCCTTGGTGGCCTCAAAGGCTGTCTTGCCGTCCTGGGGGCGATCGCGGTGCTGATCGGTGGTGGCACCTTCGGCTTCCTCAAGGCCGTCGACTTCGCCAAGTCCAAGCTCGCGTCCCCCGGGGACTACCCGGGCCCCGGTCACGGCAAGGTGCTGTTCGCGGTCGAGCAGGGCGACACGATCGCGCAGATGGGCCGCGACTTGAAGTCCAAAGGCGTGGTGAAGTCGGTCGACTCCTTCATCTCGGCCGCGCAGGCCGAGCCCAAGTCGAGTGGTATCCAGGTCGGCTACTACCAGTTGCAGAAAGAGATGCCGTCGGCCGATGCGATCGAGGTGTTGGTCGATCCGGGCAACATCGTGAAGAACTCCGTAACCATCCCGGAAGGCTTGCGCGTCAAGGACGTGGTCGAAATTCTCGCGGACAAGACCGACTTCGATGCCTCGGCGTTCGAAAAGGTGCTGGCGAACCCGGCTCCCCTCGGCCTGCCCGACTACGCCGAGGGCAATCCCGAGGGTTACCTCTTCCCCTCCACCTACGACTTCGGCCCCAAGGACACCCCCAGGGTGATGCTGAAGAAGATGGTCGACCGCTGGCGCCAGGCCGCCGAGGAGAACCAACTCGAGGCACGTGCGGCAGCTCTCGGCAAGACACCCGCGGAGATCATGACCATCGCCTCGCTGGTCGAGGCCGAGGGTCGCGGCGACGACATGGCGAAGGTCGCCCGGGTGATCTACAACCGACTGGATGGTCCCGGCGACAAGGGCGGCACCAACGGCCTGCTCCAGATCGACGCCGCAGTGAACTACGCACTCGATCGCAAGGGCACCATCACCTTGACCCTCGACGAGATCGAGAGCGTCGCGACGTCGCCATACAACACGTACAAGACCCCGGGTCTCCCGCCGACCCCCATCGAGGCTCCCGGTGATGACGCCATCCAGGCGGCGACCCACCCGGCCGAGGGCAACTGGTACTACTACGTCACCGTCAACCTCAAGACTGGCGAGACCAAGTTCTACGAGGACTACAACGGCTTCCTCGCAGGCAAGGCCGAATACCAGCAATACTGCACGACCTCCGACGCCTGCTGAGCGATGACGACGTCGGACGTACGCCGGTGTGGGGTGCTGGGTGACCCCATTGCGCACTCGTTGTCTCCGGTGCTGCATCGTGCGGGATATCAGGCCGTGGGGTTGGCATGGGAGTACGACGCCCACCGGGTGCCCGCCGGCGGGCTGCGCGAGGTCCTGGCTGGGCTGGATGCCACGTGGCGCGGACTCTCTGTGACGATGCCGCTCAAACGCGAGGCGTTGGAGCTGTCCTCCTCGGTCTCCGAGACAGCACGCCGAGCAGGTGCGGTGAACACGCTGATCCTCGACGGCGATGGCGTGCACGGGGACAACACCGACGTCCCCGGCGCGGTCGCGGCGATGGCCGGTGCGGGCGTCGAGGCAGTCGAGCGTGCGGTCATCTTGGGGGGAGGCGCGACGGCGACGTCGGTGGGCTTGGCCCTGCTCGACCTCGGTGCGGTGGAGTTGGCGATCCAGGTCCGCTCGCCCGAGCGGGCCGCGGAGAGCGTGGCGGCGTTGCGCGAAGCGGGGGCTCTCGTCGTCGTGGAGTCCCTGCTCGACCCTGTCGTGGGCGATGTCGTGGTGAGCACGATCCCGGCGACGGCCCAAGATGATGCCCTGGTGGAGCGCACCGGTGCAGTGCCTGCGATCTTCGACGTGATTTATCACCCGTGGCCGACTCCGCTTGCGCGAGCGGCTCGGCAGCGTGGCCAGGTGCTCGTCGGTGGACTGGACTTGTTGGTGAACCAGGCTGCCTTGCAGTTCACGATGTTCACCGGTCTTGCTGCGCCGCTCGATGCCATGCGCGCCTCCGGCGAGGCTGCGCTCGGGTGAGTGCCCCTCTGGCGTGGGCGCTCACCGGCTCGGTGGTGTGTGGGCTGGCCGGACTTGCCGTGCCGTGGCTGATCCGACGACTGCCTGAACCGAGCGACCCCGCCGCGGACAAGATCGCGTACGTGGACCTTGCGCGTCGCCCGCGCTTGCAGGTCTGGGCTGTGCTCTGGGCGACTCTGGCCGGTGCCGTGGTCGGTTGGTCACTGCCGGGGGACTCCATGCTCCTCCTGTGGTGGCCGCTCGTCCCGGTCGGCGTGGCGTTGGGGCTGATCGACTGGGAGACGCGATTGCTGCCCACGCGGCTGATCGCCCCGTCGTACGCCTTCGTCGTTGCCGCCCTGGCGGTGATCTGGCTTCTCGAACGCGATGCCGAGTCGGTCGTACGCGCGGGTCTGGGCTGGCTGATCGCCGGTGGCTTCTATCTGCTCTTGTGGCTGATCCATCCACGTGGCCTGGGGTATGGCGACGTACGACTCAGCGGCGTACTCGGCCTGGCTCTCGGGTCGGTCGGGTGGGCAGCCCTCGTGGTGGGCGTCTACGCCGGATTCTTTGTGGGTGGTGTGCTCGGCCTGCTGCTTACCTTGACTCGTAGGGTCGACCGATCCGGCTATCCGTTCGGGCCGTTCATGCTCGTCGGAGCGCTGCTCGGTGTTGTCTGGGGCGAACCGCTCGCGGGTCTCGTCTGGGGGTGAGGTGGTCCGGTGCCCCGGGCGCGCGTGAAACACTGGCGCCCATGCTTCGCTGGTTGACCGCGGGTGAATCCCACGGACCGTCCTTGGTGGCGATCCTGGAGGGCCTGCCCGCTCACGTACGCCTCACCACCGCCGACCTCGACGCGGCGCTGGCTCGTCGACGCCTCGGCTACGGCCGTGGTGCCCGGATGAAGTTCGAGGCCGACGAGGTCACGATCACCGGCGGCGTACGCCATGGCAAGACCCAGGGTGGTCCGGTCGCGATCCAGGTCGGCAACACCGAGTGGCCCAAGTGGGAGCAGGTCATGAGCGCCGACCCGGTCGACGCCGAGGTGCTGGCGTCGTCGGCGCGCAACGCGCCGCTCACCCGGCCGCGCCCCGGTCACGCGGATCTCGCCGGGATGCAGAAGTACGACTTCGACGAAGCCCGGCCGATCCTCGAACGCGCTTCGGCCCGCGAGACCGCCGCCCGCGTCGCGTTGGGTCAGGTCGCGGCGAACTTCCTGGAGCAGGCACTCGGCGCTCGGATCGTCTCCCACGTCGTGTCGCTGGCCGAGGTGAAGGCGCCTGCGGGGGTGCTCCCGATGCCTGACGACGTGACCCGCCTCGATGAGGATCCGGTCCGGTGCCTCGACCCCGAGGCGTCGGCGGCGATGGTCGCCCGCATCGACCAGGCCCACAAGGACGGCGACACCCTGGGCGGTGTCGTGGAGGTCGTGGTGCATGGCCTGCCGCCGGGCTTGGGGTCTCACGTGCACTGGGACCGCCGCCTGGACTCCAGACTTGCCGGCGCCCTGATGGGCATCCAGGCGATCAAGGGCGTCGAGGTCGGTGACGGCTTCGAACTCGCCGCGACGCCCGGGTCCCTCGCCCACGACGAGATCGTGCCGACCGACGAGGGCATTCGTCGGGTGTCGGGTCGCTCGGGCGGGATCGAGGGCGGGATGACGACCGGTGAGGTGATGCGCGTACGCGCCGCGATGAAGCCGATCGCCACCGTGCCCCGCGCCCTGCGTACGGTCGATGTCGCCACCGGTGAAGCCGCCGTCGCGCACCACCAGCGCTCGGACGTCTGCGCCGTCCCCGCGGCCGGGATCGTCGCCGAGGCGATGGTGGCGCTGGTCGTGGCCGACGCGGTGCTGGAGAAGTTCGGCGGTGACTCGGTCGAGGAGACCAAGCGCAACGCCGAGTCGTATCTCGCCAACCTCCGCCACCGCTGAGTCAGCACAAATCCCCGCCGAGTCAGCACAAATCCCCGGCCGAGTCAGCAGAAAGTCACCCGTGAGTCAGCACAAATCTCCGCTCGTCGTCCTCGTCGGCCCGATGGGCGCGGGCAAGACGACCGTCGGTGAGCTGCTCGCTGCACGCTGGGGAGTGGGCGTACGAGACACCGACCACGACATCGAGGCGGCTGCGGCGAAGTCGATCTCCGACATCTTCGTCGACGACGGAGAACAGCATTTCCGTACGCTCGAAGTGGCTGCGGTCGCGCAAGCGCTGGCCGAGCACGAGGGCGTGTTGTCGCTGGGAGGAGGCGCGGTGTTGGCCGAACAGACGCGGACCGCGCTGGCGGGACATCGAGTGGTCTTCCTTCGTGTCGGTCTCGCGGAGGCCACCAAGCGAGTCGGCATGGGTGCGGCTCGGCCACTGCTGCTGGGCAACGTCCGGGCGACGCTGAAGAAGTTGCTCGACGAGCGCACCCCGATCTATGAGTCGATCGCTACCCACGTCATCGAGACCGACGGACGGGCAGCAGAAGATGTGGCCGCCGAGATCGCGGCGGCGGTCGAGAGGGAGGAACCCCATGGCTGACGAATCGATCCTGCCGGTGCAGGGCGCCTCCCCGTACGAGGTCGTCGTCGGCCTCGACCTTGCCGAGCACCTGCCGACCATCTTGGGGGAGTCGGTGCAGCGCGTTGCGCTGCTCTTCGCCGGCAGCCTGCACGAGGTCGCCCAACCGGTGCTCGAGGCGTTGGTGCCGCACTACGACGTGCTCGCGCTGGGGCTGCCGGACGGCGAGCAGAGCAAGTCCGCTGCCGTGGCGGCCGACTGTTGGGAGGCGCTGGGGGAGCGCGGCTTCACGCGCTCCGACGCTGTCGTCACCGTGGGGGGTGGTGCGACCACCGACGTCGGTGGCTTCGTGGCCGCGACCTGGCTGCGCGGCGTACGCGTCGTGCATGTCCCGACCTCCTTGCTGGCGATGGTCGACGCCGCCGTGGGCGGCAAGACCGGCATCAACACCGCCGCGGGCAAGAACCTGGTGGGCTCCTTCCACGAGCCGGCCGGTGTGCTGTGTGACCTGCGCATGCTCGACACGTTGCCGCGCGCCGACTTCATCGCCGGACTCGGCGAGGTGATCAAGTGCGGCTTCATCGCGGACCCCGAGATCCTGCGGCTGATCGAGACGACGGACCCAGCCGACCTGACGCCGGCATCGCCGGTCACCCGGGAGATCATCGAACGCGCGATCCAGGTCAAGATCGACGTGGTCACCGCCGACCTCAAGGAGACCGGCGGCCCGGACGGCCACCCCGGTCGCGAGGTCCTCAACTACGGCCACACGATGGCGCACGCGATCGAACGCGCCACCGACTATGCGACTCCGCACGGCGAGGCGGTGGCGATCGGGTGCTGTTTCGTCGCAGACCTGGCTGCCCGCGCCGGCGCTCTGCCGCAGGATGTCGCCGACCGCCATCGCACCACGTTCGGTCGCGTCGGACTGCCGACCGGCTTCGCCGGGGCGTCGTACGAGGACCTGCGCGCGGCGATGGCCGTGGACAAGAAGTCGCGCGGCTCGACGCTGCGTTTCGTGGTGCTCGACGACCTGGCGAAACCTCGCGTCCTGGCCGGTCCTTCGGAGGATGACCTGCGGGCGGCCTACGACCTGATGGTCGGTGCGTCGTGAGGGTGCTGGTGCTCAACGGACCCAATCTGGGCCGACTGGGGCGACGACAGCCCGAGATCTACGGCACCACCACCCACGCCGAACTCACCGAGAAGTGCGTGGAGTGGGGCCGCGACCTGGGTCTCGACGTCGAGGTGCGGCAGACCAACCACGAGGGCGAACTCCTCGACTGGCTCAACACCGCAGCGGACGAACGTACGCCCGTCATCCTCAACGCGGGCGCCTGGACGCACTATTCGCTCGCGCTGTACGACGCCTGCGCGCAGCTCGAAGCGCCGCTGATCGAGGTGCACATCTCCGACCCCAAGCAGCGGCCCGAGGAGTTCCGGCACACGTCGTACGTCGAGCCGCACGCGGTCCGCACGATCGCCGGACGGGGGATCGACGGCTACCGGCTCGCGCTCGAATCCCTGACCGGGCACAAAAGCACGCGTGAAATCCGCTGATCGGGCACAAAAGCACGTGCTTTTGTGCCCGATCAGCGCGCTTCTGGCGTGCCTTTGCGCCCGGTCGGCGCGCCTGACGCGTGCTTTTGTGCCCGATCGCGCTGATTCGGGCCACGTCGACCCGCACCCCTAGACTTGATCCTCGGCCCCACGACGCCTCGACGAAAGCAGACTCCACGCGCATGGCAACCACGAACGACCTGAAGAACGGCATGGTTCTCCGCATCGACAACGGTCTGTGGGCCGTGCAGGAGTTCCAGCACGTCAAGCCCGGCAAGGGTCCGGCGTTCGTACGCACCAAACTCAAGAACGTCGAGTCCGGCAAGATCGTCGACAAGACCTTCAACGCGGGCACCAAGGTCGAGACGGCCAACGTCGATCGCCGCACGATGCAGTACAGCTATCACGACGGGTCCAACTACGTCTTCATGGACACCGGCACCTGGGAGCAGGTCGAGATCTCCGAGGCGATCGTCGGCGACGCGAAGAACTTCCTGCTGGAGAACAACGAGGCGATCGTGGCCGCCAACGACGGCCGCGTGCTCTTCATCGAACTTCCCGCCAGTGTCGAGATGACCATCACCTTCACCGAGCCCGGCCTCGCGGGTGACTCGGCCACCGGGCGTACGAAGCCCGCCACCGTGGAGACCGGCCACGAGATCCAGGTGCCGCTCTTCATCAACCAGGGCGAGCGCGTCAAGGTCGACACCCGCGACTCCTCCTACCTCGGTCGCGTCAAGAACTGACCTGATGGCAGCGCGTCACAAGGCCCGCAAGAGGGCCCTCGACATCCTCTACGCCGCCGAGATGCGTGGCGAGAGTCCGGTCCTGGCGTTGGAGCGCGCGATCGCGGACGGCGACGCGCCGCACAACCCCTACACGGCGGTTCTCGTACGCGGCGTCGCCACGCACGCCGGTGAGATCGATGCGTTGCTGCGCGAGCGCTCTCGCGGCTGGACCCTCGAACGCATGCCCGCGATCGATCGCAATGTGCTGCGGATCGGGACGTACGAGATCCTCTTCGCCGACGACGTTCCCGCCGCCGTGGCGGTGTCCGAGGCTGTAGTTCTGGTCAAGGAACTCTCGACCGACGAGTCACCCGCCTTCGTCAACGGTCTCCTCGACGCGATCGCGACCAACCCGTCGGTCACCACCCCAACAGGTGATAGCGCCCTCCACGACTGAGGCCTACGGTCAGCGCGTGAACGCTGGAGATCAAGCCCGGACCGCTGCTCGTGGCGCCACGCGCAACCCGTGGGTCACTCGCGGCATTCGCGTCGGCTTCGTGGCGTACGGGCTCGTTCATCTGATGCTCGGTGTGCTCGGCTTGCGCCTGGCATTGGGAGATCGAGGGGAGAACGTCTCCTCGACCGGGGCATTGAAGGAGCTCGCGCAGCAGCCGTTCGGCACCGCCCTGCTGTGGATCATCGTGGTGGGCATGACCGTGCTCGTCGTCTGGCGGATCGCAGAAGCGGTGATCGGCGACGAGGACGAGGAGGGGGCGAAAGAACTCGGCAAGCGGGCCGCCAGCGTCGCCAAGGCCGCGATCTACGGCGTGCTCGGCTTCTCGGCAGCGAAAGTCGCGACGGGTTCGGGCGGTGGTGGATCGAGCAAGAAATCGATGACCGCGACCGTGATGGACTGGCCTGCGGGACAGTGGTTGGTCGCGTTGGCCGGGTTGGGCGTGATCGCGTACGGCGCGTTCCAGATCTATACCGGGCTGAGCGACAAACACGCCGAGAAGTTGGCGGGCGAGGGCCGCTCGGGGCAGGCCGGGAACGCCTACCTGCTGCTCGGCAAGATCGGCTACTGCGCGAAGGGCGCGGCGTTGCTCGCGGTCGGTGCGTTGTTTGTCTGGGCCGGCCTGACCCACGAGGCGGGCAAGTCCGGCGGGCTGGACCAGGCGCTCGGTCGACTGCTCGGGCAGCCGTTCGGGCCGATCCTGGTCGGCGCGATCGGAGTGGGCCTGGCCTGCTATGGCTGCTTCTGCTTCGCGCGAGCCAGGCACCTGTCGACCTGACTGGCGACCGCGATAGAGTCGCGATATCCAAACCGACATCCTTTAACGAGCCGTCCCGTGAGGCGGAGAAGGAGGTCAGGCAGTGACTTCTGCCTCCCGTCCCGAGCCCGAGCAGTCCCTTGAGGGCGGCGCTCGCGTCGTACTCTCCGCCGACGACATCACCCGGGCGCTCACCCGGATCGCGCACGAGATCCTCGAGCGCAACCGCGGCGCCGGCGATCTCGTCCTGTTGGGCATCCCCAGCCGCGGGGTGCCGTTGGCGCAGCGGATCGCTGCCAAGTTGGCGCATGTCGAAGGCGTCGAGGTGCCGGTCGGTTCGCTCGACATCACGCTCTATCGCGACGACCTGCGGCTGAAGCCGGCTCGCGCTTTGCTGCCCACCGATATTCCGCCGGGCGGCATCGATGACAAGACGGTCGTCCTCGTCGACGACGTGCTGTTCTCCGGTCGTACGATCCGCGCGGCACTCGACGCGCTCAACGACGTGGGACGCCCGGCCAAGGTGCAGTTGGCGGTCCTGGTCGACCGCGGCCACCGCGAACTGCCGATTCGCGCCGACTTCGTGGGCAAGAATCTGCCGACCTCCTTGGTCGAGCGAGTGTCCGTACGCCTCGACGGCGTCGACGCCGAAGACGCGGTCACCATCGAGGGACTGGGAGGTGCGCGATGAGGCACCTGCTCTCCGCTGGCGACCTGAGTCGCGACGAGGCCGAGCTCATCCTTCAGACCGCGGCCGAGTTGAGGTCGTTGGCCGACCGGCCGATCAAGAAGCTGCCCGCGTTGCGCGGTCGTACGGTCGTCAATCTCTTCTTCGAAGACTCCACCCGCACCCGGATCTCGTTCGAGGCCGCGGCCAAGCGGCTCAGTGCCGACGTCATCAATTTCGCCGCCAAGGGTTCGTCGTTGTCGAAGGGGGAGTCGCTCAAGGACACGGCCCTGACGCTGGAGGCGATGGGCTGCGACGCCGTCGTCATCCGGCACAGCGCGTCCGGCGCGCCGCACCGCCTGGCGGGCAGCGGCTGGATTCGCAGCAGCGTCGTCAACGCCGGAGACGGCACTCACGAGCACCCAACCCAGGCGCTTCTCGACGCTTTCACGATGTGGCGTCACCTAGGGGAGTCTCGGCCTGGCGGGCTGGAAGGGCGCCGCGTGGCGATCGTCGGGGACGTCCTGCACTCGCGGGTCGCGCGGTCCAACGCGCTGTTGCTGCGCACTTTGGGCGCCGACGTCACCTTGGTAGCCCCGCCCACGTTGTTGCCGGTCGGCGTCGAGGCCTGGGGCGTCGAGACTTCGTACGACCTGGACGCGGTGCTGCCCAAGAGTGATGCGGTGATGATGCTGCGCGTCCAGCGCGAGCGGATGCACGGCGGCTTCTTCCCGACGGCTCGGGAGTATTCGCGTCGCTACGGCCTCGACGGTCGCCGCATGGCAATGTTGCAGGACCACACGATCGTGATGCACCCCGGCCCGATGGTGCGTGGCATGGAGATCACCGCCGATGTGGCCGATTCGCAGCGCTCGGTGATCGTGGAGCAGGTCACCAACGGAGTGGCCGTACGCATGGCCGTGCTCTACCTGCTGCTCGCCGGCTCGGGATCAGACCCGGCTGCCAACCCGAGCGCCTCTGCGGTGGTGGAGGAGCCGAGCGAAGCCCCCACCCCGGTGGTGGAGGAGCCGAGCGAAGCCCCCACCCCGGTGGTTGAGGAGCCGAGCGAAGCGAGGCGTCTCGAAACCACACCCGAAGGAGACCTGCGATGACCGCCTATCTGATCAAGAACGTGTCAATCCTCGGGGGGGATCCGACCAATCTGTTGCTGCGCGATGGCGTCGTCGAGTCGATCGGGGAAACCGCAGCAGTTGACGTTGAGACCATGGACGCCAGCGGCCTGATCGCGTTGCCGGGCCTGGTCGACCTGCACACCCACCTACGCGAGCCTGGCCGCGAGGACGCCGAGACGGTTTTCACCGGCACCCAGGCTGCCGCGATGGGCGGCTTCACGGCCGTCCACGCGATGGCCAACACCGACCCGGTCGCCGACACCGCTGGAGTGGTGGAGCAGGTCTGGCGCCTTGGCCGCGAGGCCGGGTACGCCGACGTCTATCCGATCGGTGCGGTCACCGTCGGACTCGGCGGCGAGCAACTCGCCGAACTTGGGGCGATGGCCGACAGCGCGGCGCGCGTACGCGTGTTCTCCGACGACGGCAAGTGCGTCAGCGATGCCGTGCTGATGCGTCGCGCCCTGGAATACGTCAAGGCGTTCGACGGAGTCATCGCCCAGCACGCGCAGGAGCCGCGCCTCACCGAGGGCGCTCAGATGAACGAGGGCGAACTCTCCGGACGCCTCGGCCTGACCGGCTGGCCGGCCGTCGCAGAAGAGGCAATCATCGCGCGCGACTGCCTGCTCGCCGCGCATGTCGGCTCGCGGCTGCACGTATGCCACCTGTCGACCGCGGGCAGCGTCGAGATCGTGCGCCAGGCCAAAGAGAAGGGCTGGAACGTCACGGCCGAAGCCTGCCCGCACCACCTGCTGCTGACCGATGAGCTCGCGGCGACGTACGACCCGATCTACAAGGTCAACCCGCCTCTGCGCACGGCCGCCGATGTCGAGGCCGTACGAGCCGGGCTCGCCGATGGCACCATCGACATCGTCGCCACCGATCACGCACCGCACCCGCACGAGGACAAGGACTGCGAGTGGGCGGCGGCGGCGTTCGGGATGATCGGTCTGGAGACGGCGCTGTCGGTGGTCCAAGAGACGATGGTCGACACCGGGTTGCTGGACTGGGCAGGGGTCGCCGAGCGGTTGTCGTACGCTCCCGCGCGCATCGGGCGGGTGAGTGACCACGGACAACCGATCGAGGTCGGCGCGCCCGCCAACGTGGTGCTCTACGACCCGTCCGTACGCCGGGTGGTCGACGCGTCCGCGTCGGCATCGTTGTCGCGCAACACGCCGTACGCCGGCCTCGAACTCCCCGGCCAAGTGGTGGCGACCTTCCTGCGCGGACGGCCCACGGTGCTGGACGGCAAACTCACCTAACGGCACGGCCAAACCGCCATGCACCTCTTATGAAAAGGCATCGGCAAAACCAGAACTGATCCCGCGCCGCCTCATCGGTTCTACTCTGTCGAGATGACCAGCCTCGGCGGCAGGATCGATGTGGGCGTACGCGGGCTGACGCCCGGCAACTTCGCGCTGGTGATGGCGACCGGGATCATCTCGGTGGGTCTGCAATTGGTCGGGGTGCGCTGGTTGTCCCAGATCCTCGTCGTGGTGGCGGCCGTGGCGCTGGGCCTCCTGCTCATCCTGACGATGTGGCGCTTGGTGGCGCACCGAGATGCCGTGGTTGCCGACTTCTTGGATCCGCGTCGAGCCTTCGGATTCTTCACCACCATCGCGGGCATGAACGTCGTCGGCGTACGCCTTGCTATGGAGGGTTATCCGACACTCACCGCGATCCTGCTCGCCGCCGCCGGGTGTCTGTGGCTGGTGCTGGGGTACGTCATCCCGTGGACGGCAGTGCTCGGACCCCACCGTCGTCCGATCATCGCGGCGGCCAACGGCACGTGGTTCATCTGGGTGGTCGCCAGCCAGTCGGTGGCCATCTCGGCCGCGACCTTGGAGTTGGTGTACGAGCCCGCAAGACGCGTGCTGGCGATCGTCGCCGTCTTCTCGTGGTCGGTCGGGGTGTTCCTCTATGCCGCGGCCGGAGTGTTCGTCGCGGCGCGGATGATGCTCTACGACTTCGGGCCCCGAGATCTGACACCGCCCTACTGGGTGGCGATGGGAGCAGCGGCGATCACAGTGCTGGCTGGGGCTCGGATCGTCGAGATGGCTGACGCGCCGATGGTGACCGCGACGCGTGGGTTGATCGCCGGCGCGTCGGTGATGTTCTGGGCGTTCGCGACCTGGCTGATCCCGGCATTGGTTGCGGCCGGGTGGTGGCGGCACCGTACGCACGGGATTCCGCTCACGTACGAAGCCACTCTCTGGTCGATCATCTTCCCTCTTGGGATGTACGCCGTGGCGGGCATCTATCTCGGCGAGGCCGATCACTTGCCGATCGTCGGGGCCATCGGCAGCGCGTGGATCTGGCTGGCCTTTGCTGCGTGGGCGGTGACGATGGCAGCGACGTTGGCGCACCTCGTACACACGGTCTTGCTGCCCGGGTCGGTGCCGCCACCGCAATCCGGCGAGCCGACCGAGTCACGATTGCGTTAACTCGGCGCCCAATCCGCCACATGCAGGCGTGACCTGTGTCATATTTCGCACCAAACACTCTTCGAAGGGGCTTCCGTGCGAATCCGTGTGCTTTCTACCGTCATTCTTATTGCGACGCTGGGGCTGACCGCCTGTGGTGGCGATGGCTCTGAGGAAGGCAAGGACAGCACGAAGTCCTCGTCTGACTCGACCCAGTCTGCAAGCGAGGGCTACTGCGCCGACGCCACCGACCTGCTTGCGGAGATCTGCGACAAGGGCAAGATCACCGTCTCGACCGACCCGGCGTACCCGCCGCAGTCTTCGCTCAACGACCAGACCGGTGAATACGAGGGCTTCGACATCGACGTGGCTACCGAGATTGCCGATCGCCTCGGCGTCGACGTCGCGTGGGAGGCCCCGAGTTGGGATGTCATCACCGCAGGTGGCTGGAACGGCCGCTGGGACATGACCGTCGGCTCGATGACCCCGACCAACGACCGGCAGAAGGTGCTCGACTTCACCCAGCCGTACTACTACACGCCGGCGGTCGTGGTGGTGGGCGCCGACAGCGACGTGAGCGACGTGACCACGGACCTGGACGGCAAGAAGGTCGGCGTGTGCAGCGCCTGCACGTACGACATGTTCTTGCAGAAGAAGCTCGACATCAAGGGCTTCGAGTTCGACTTCGTGGTCGACGACCCCGAGATCGCGGGTTACGACACCGACACGACGGCGCTCGACGACCTCGCCAACGGCCGCCTCGACGCGGTGATCACCTCGATGACCACCGCACAGGGCTACATCGACGCTGGCAACCCGGTGAAGATCGTCGGAGACCCCGTCTTCTACGAGCCGCTTTCGGCCGGCTTCGACAAGAGCGCGACGCCGTCGGACAAGAGCCTGTACGAGGCAGTGGACGAGATCGTCGGCGAAATGCACTCTGACGGCACTCTCACCGAGCTGTCGAAGAAGTGGTACGACGGGCTCGACCTGTCCGTGCAGAACTGATCTGACGGCACTTGTGCGACACCTAGCCGGAGGCCGACGTGGGTGACCTGTGGGAGAAATTCCAACTCGCGTCGGCCAAGGTGCCGTTCCGGGTCAAGACGGGAGCGACCTGGGTCGTTGTCTTCCTGATCTTGGCGTTCGTCGGGTCCAAGGCAGGCTTCGACCTGGCGTGGATGAGGGAGAAATTCCCCTACATTCTCGGCGGTGCTCGATACACGATCCAGATCGCTGTCTTCGGCATCATTCTGGCCGTCATCTTTGCGCTGCTTGGCGCGTTGGCGCGGCTGTCGCGCAATCCGATCGCTCAAGGACTCGCGGGTCTCTATGTCTCGTTCTTCCGCGGCACGCCGCTGATCGTGCAGATGTTCTTGATCTACCTCGCGCTACCGCGCGTGGGGAAGAACCTTGTGGCGGAGTACCCCTGGCTCACGGACCGGTTCGCCGATGCGTTGATCCTGGACATCGCTCCGGCCGGAATCTTGGCGCTCGGGCTGAACTACGGGGCGTACATGACCGAGATCTTCCGCGCGGGCATCCAGTCGGTCGCCGGTGGTCAGGGAGAGGCGGCCGACGCGCTCGGGATGACGTACGGCCAGAAGATGCGCAAGGTCGTGCTGCCGCAGGCGTTCCGGGTCATTATTCCGCCCACTGGCAACGAGTTCATCGCGATGATGAAGGACACCGCGCTCGTGTCCTTCTTGGGTGTCACGTTGGCCCAGGCCGAAGTCTTCCGGCGAGCGCAACTGGTCGGCAAGGCGGACTTCAAGTACTTGGAGGCGCTTCTTGCTGCGGCGATCATCTACTGGGCGATGACGATCATCTTCACGTTCTTCCAGTCTCGCTTGGAGGCGCGGATCGGACGCGGATATGACCGAGCGCACGTGGACAAGGCGCAAGGCAAGACCGCTGGGGTCCCGAAGGGAGGCGAACACTGATGAGTGATGTCGTCGTACGCATCGAAAACCTGCACAAGTCCTTCGGCAACCTCGAGGTTGTCAAGGGCGTCGACATGGAGGTACGCCGCGGCGAGGTGGTCGTGATCTTCGGCCGCTCCGGCTCGGGGAAGTCCACGGTATTGCGCTGCGTGAACTTCATCGAAGACCCGACTGAGGGCACCATCGAAGTCGCCGGCATCAAGTTGGGCGGGGGCTATCGCACCAGCCGCAAACAGGAGCAGATCCGCAAGCTGCGGCTGCACGTCGGGATGGTCTTCCAGCAGTTCAACCTCTTTCCCAACATGAACGTCCTCGACAACGTGATGGCCGCGCCCCGGTGCGCCAAGTTGGGCACCGAGGACGAACGCAGGCGCCACGCGATGGAGTTGTTGGAGCGGGTTGGGCTAGCCGACAAAACCCACCAGCACCCCATCCGGCTCTCGGGCGGTCAACAGCAGCGCGTCGCAATCGCGCGAGCGTTGGCGATGAAGCCCGAGGTGATGCTCTTCGACGAGCCGACCTCGGCGCTCGACCCGGGAGCTCACCGGTGAAGTGCTCAACGTGATGAAGTCGCTCTCGACCGACCTGCACATGACGATGATGGTGGTCACCCACGAGATGGGCTTCGCGCGTGAAGTTGCCGACCGGATGGCGTTCTTCCACCAGGGCAAGATCTTGGAGGAGGGCCCGCCGTCGGAGTTGGTGAACAACCCGAAGTACGACGAGACCCGCTCGTTCCTCAACGCCGTCCTCTGACCTGTCGCGTCTGCTCGGCCGGAGGGCCTCGACCTGTCGCGTCTGCACCGCAGGAGGACCTCGACCTGTCGCGTCTGCTCTCGTTCTCCACAGGCGCGGAGCAGATGCGACAGGTGGGCGGGTTCGCGCCGAGCAGATGCGACAGGTGGGCGGGTTTGCGCGGAGCAGACGCGACAGGTCAGACCAGGCGGCCGGTGACGTACGCCTGGCCGAGCATCGCGACCAGGTCCGAGACTGCATCCTCGTTCGGGGCGAACGGGCCGGGGACGAAGTGCGGCGAGGCCAGTCCGCGCTGCACCGACTCACACGCGCCGAAATCCTGCTTGTTGGTCAGGTCCCAGAATTCCACGGCACGCGCGGCGTCCGGGGTGGACCCGTCGGCGTTGGGCAGGGCGTACCACGAGCACTCGATCCAGGTGTTGTCCGGCGACAGCGGCACCAGGCGGTGGGTCATGATGTAGTCGGGGTGCGGCGAGATCAGCAGGTTGGGCAGCACGTGGACGTACTCGACCCGCTCCGGGTCGACATCGGGAAGGGGAGTCGCGGCCAGTTCGCCGGTCAATGTCATCGACTCGGCACCGTCGCGCAGCACCATCGCGCCGCCGATCCACGCACCCGAGAGGTGGTGGTAGTTGTCGCCGGAGTCCGGGGGACTCACCGCGCACAGTTCCGGGTGGATCAGCGGGCAGTGATAGCACTCGTGGTAGTTCTCCGCGATCACCTTCCAGTTCGCTGCGACTTCGTACGAGTGCCGATCCGCGAGCACAAGCGATGCCGGGTCGTACGGCGCGATGATCTGCTCTAGGTCACCGATGTGAGTCTCGAACGACGGCACTTCTGGCGAGTCGACCGGATGCAGCGCGTGTCCGAAGATCCAGCCGTGCCACACGTTCACCGGCAACTCGACGAGTCCATGCTCGGCCGGTTCGAAACTGGCGACGTCCCGGAAACCGGGCGCCTGGCGCAGCGAACCGTCGAGGTTGTAGGTCCACGCGTGATACGGGCACAGGATCGACGCTCGCTCGGAGGTCTCCTCGCCCTGCAACAACTCGTGACCTCGGTGGCGGCACAGGTTGGCGAACATGCGTACGCCCTCCCCGCCGCGCACGAGCAGCACAGAGATGTCGCCCACGACGGCTGCGCGCTGCGTGACCGGCTTGCCGTTCGGGCCTACGGAGGGCAACAAGTCCACGACACGTCCAAGGCAGGTCCAGGTGCCTGCGAAGAGGTGGCGGCGTTCCCAGTCGAGGATCTCCGGCGAGGTGTACGCCATCGCGGGCAACATCTTCACCGGCGCCGACTCCCCGGTTTCTCCGATCGAGTCCGGCACCTGGGAGCGCAACTGCTCGATGGCCGAAGCGGTGGTGGGAACGGCGAGGTCGGTCATTGCTTCTCCAGACTAGGGTGCAAAACATGAACGGGGCGACGACGGGTGCGGGGGGCAGTTTGGGGGGGCGCACCCGCCGTCGCGTCGAGGTCCGGCTCGACGAGATCCTGAACGTGACGTTGGCCGAGATCGAACGCGTGGGACTGGCGTCTGTACGCGTCTCGGACGTCGCTCAGGCGCTCGGCGTCAGCACCGGACTGGTCTTCTATCACTTCAACACCCGAGACGAACTCGTCGCGCAGGCGTTCAGTCATGCGGTCGAACTCGACCTGGTGCGGATGCGCAAAGCGGCCGCCAAGGCACACGACGCGGCCGCTCGGGTACGCGCCGTGCTGCGTACGTCCGGCCCGACCGGCAGTGCCGCGGGCTGGAGACTGTGGGTGGATGGCTGGGCCCTGGCCCAGCGTGAGCCGCATGTGGCTGCCGAGTTGCGGCGGCTCGCGGGTGAATACCGTGCCGAGTTGCAGGCTGCGATCGAGGCGGGAGTGGCTGCTGGCGACCTGCGGTGTCCCGATCCGGCCTCCAGTGCGGCTCGACTCGGTGCGCTCCTGGATGGGATGTCCGTTGCGGTCACAGTGCAACGTTCGATGACGCGCAAGCAACTGCGCCAGTGGATGGAAGAGGCAGTCGACCGCGAGTTGGGGTTGGGGTGACTGCACTGCGTACGCCTCCCCAAGGATCCATGTTCGCCAGCACTATTCTTACTGACTCGTGAGTCAGTAGCATGCCACTTGCCGGACCCTCCTGACCAGACTTCGCGAGGACCACAGTTGATCCGTACGACCCCCTTCCACGAGCGTCTCGTGGAGTTCAACGACCAGCACTTGTTCACTCATTGGCAAGGCACGCTGTCGCCCTTGCGCTACACCCATGCGCCCAAGCACGAATACTTCGCGGTGCGCAACAGCGTGGGCATCTTCGACACCTCGCCGCTGTTCAAATACCGCCTCACCGGCCCGGATGCCGCGGCCTTCCTGGCGGCAGTTGTCGTACGAGATCTCGCGACGCTCCAGGCCGGGCATGCCGCCTACACGTTGTGGTGTGACGAGCGTGGCTACGTGATGGAGGACGGCGTGGTGTTCCGCAAGGGCGACGAATACCTGCTCACCAGCGCGCGCCCGGCGTACGCCTGGTTAGAGGGCCACCGCAACGGTCGTCGAGTCGAGATCGAGGACGTCACCGACGAGTACGCCATGCTCGCCGTCCAGGGGCCACGCTCGCGCACGGTGCTGGAGTCGCTGATGCCGCAGGTCACGAAACTGGGCTACTTCGGGCTGGCCGAAGCCAAGATCGGCAAGGCCAAGGTGACCGTGTCTCGCACGGGCTACACCGGCGATCTGGGCTATGAGGTCACGGTGCACAAGGACGACGCCATCGCAGTCCTCGACGCGATTCTCGCCGCGGGTCAAGGTCACGGGCTGCGGCCCTTCGGCGAGGAGGCACTCAACATGCTGCGCATCGAGGCCGGCCTGCCTTTGGTCGACGTCGAGTGGCACGACAGCCGTACCGCCTGGAACGACAGCCAGCGGGTGACGCCTAAGGAACTCGGCCAGGGCTGGATGCTCAAGGGCGTACGCGACGGGTCGCGCCGATTTGTGGGCTCGGAAGCGATCCGCAGGGAACTCGTCGACGCCACGTCGCGCTGGGCCACCGTCGGCGTGGTCGTGGACTGGGAGGACTGGAACCGGCTCTATCGGGAGTCCGGTCAGTTGCCCGAGAAGGACGCCACGCCCGTCGGCTGGGAGCAGTGGTTGCGTGATGCCGATGAGCAACAGATCGGCTACACCACGAGTTTCTTCTACTCGCCGGTGCTGCAACGCCACGTCGGGATGGCACGCGTACGCCCCGAGCACGCCGCGCCCGGCACCAAGCTCCTGATGGAGACCAGCCTCGACCACACGACCCACCTGGTGGCAGCCGAGACCACGAAGCTGCCGCTGTTCAACCCCGAGCGGAAGACGAGCACCCCGTCATGAGCAAGAAGCAGGACACCGCGAGCGGCTATGACGCGATCGTCATCGGCGGCGGCCACAACGGCCTGGTGAACGCGGGTTATCTGGCGAAGGCGGGACTCAAGGTCCTGGTGCTGGAGCAGCGCCACCTCGTCGGCGGTGCTGCGATCACCGAGGAGTTGCGCCCGGGCTTCTCCTTCACGACGTTCTCGTACGCCCTGAGCCTGCTGCGGCCCGAGATCATCCACGAACTCGAGTTGACCAAACACGGCTTTCTGCCGCTAATGATGCCGTCGAGTTTCCACCCGACCGGCGATGGCGACTACCTGCTGTTCGGTGACGACCATGCGCAGAACGTGCAGATGATCCGGCGGCACTCGCCGCACGATGCGGATGCGTACACCCGCTATCACCACGACCTCGACAAGGTCTGCCAGGCTATTCAGCCGTTCTTCGACAACCCGCCGCCCAACATCTTCGGCACCGACCCGCAGGACCAGGCCGATGTCGCCTGGATGATGAAGCGACTGGGGGAGACCGACCGCAAGGTCATCCACGACACCGTACGCCTGCTCACCGGCAGCGCCCGCGACTGGCTGGAGGACTATTTCGAGCACCCGGCGATCGCGGGCTACCACGCGTCGTCGGCGATCATCGGCCACTCCACCGCGCCGATGTCCGGAGGCTCCGGTTTGGTGCTGCTCTTCCACAAGATGGGCGAGCATGACGGCCACCTCGGCTCGTGGGCCTTCCACAAGGGCGGCAACGGCGGCTTCACCCAGGTGCTGGGCCGGGCCGCAGAAGCGTTCGGTGCCGAGATCCGTCTCGAATCACCGGTGTCGTCGGTGCTCACCGAGAAGGGTCGTGCGGTGGGCGTCGTCCTGGCAGACGGCACGGAGTTCCGAGCCCCGATCGTGGTCTCGGCGCTCGACGCCAAGCACACGTTCCTCGACCTCGTGGATCCGGCCGAGTTGCCGGGCGACCTGGTCGACAACGTCAGGCGTACGCGCTATCGCGGCGTGTCGTCGAAGGTGAACTTCGCGCTCGACGGTCTCCCGACCTTCCCCGCCCTCAAGGACTCGGTCGACCACTTCGGGGGCTTCCTCAACATCGGGCCCACCATCGACTACATCGAGAAGGCGTACGACGCCGCGAAGTACGGCTGGTACTCCGAGCGTCCCTTCATCGACGGCGCGTTGCAGTCCGTCGTCGACCCCGACATGGCACCCCCGGGCAAGCACGTGCTCTCGTGCTTCGTGCAGTACTCGCCGTACGAACTCAAGGGCAGCACCTGGGACGCCGAGCGGGAGAACTTCGCCGACAAGGCGCAAGCCGTGCTGGAGGAGCACTTCCCGGGCTTCGGCGACCTGGTGCTGCAGCGTGAGGTCGTGACCCCCGACATCATCGAAGCCAAGACCGGGCTGACCGAGGGCAACATCTTCGCCGGGGAGTTCCTCGCCTCGCAGATGTTCTTCTTCCGGCCAGCGCCGGGTTGGTCGCAGTACGCCACCCCGATCGACGGCTACTACCAGTGCGGTTCGGGCACGCATCCGGGCGGCTGTGTGATCGGCTCGCCCGGCAAGATGGCCGCGCAGCGGGTGCTGCGCGACCAGCAGCGCTGAGCGTCAGCGCAGCTGTCGACACGCAGGGATGAGTGCACGGTGCCAAGCGGTGGAATTTGACGAGAACGCGTCAACTGGCGCCGACGTGCAAAGTCGCCCAGAGCGGATCCGGATGTCCGCTTGAGCCCAAGACGGTGTTACATGTAACGTTTCCGCATAGTTGTTCGAGAGCGAGTGAATGCCTACCGGGCGCGGATGCGTGCGCAGGGCCTGCGCCCCGTGCAGATCTGGGTGCCCGACGTGCGCTCGCCGGAGTTTGCCGCCGAAGCCCACCGTCAGGCCGCATTGGTGGCAGACGCCTCACGCACCTCGGATGACATGGACTTCGTAGAGGCAATCTCCGAGGACTGGGCCGAGTGAGGCGCGGTGACATCGTCACCGTGGCGGGTGGCGTCTACGCCAACAAACCCAGACCGGCCCTCGTGATTCAGGACGACCGGTTCAACGCCACCGATGCACTCACCGTCTGTCCATTCACCACCACCGTCGTCGACGCGCCGCTCCTTCGGGTCCCGGTCGCTGCAAACGAGTCGAACGGCTTGGGCCAGGTCTCCTACCTCATGGTGGATAAGGTCACCACCGTGCGGCGGACCAACGCACACGCAGTTCTCGGCAGCTTGGAGTCCTCGGCTCTAGTCGAGTTCGAGCGTCGACTGCTCGTCTTCTTCGGATTCGGAGGCTGACTCGGCGCGCTCTGGCGTGAGCGGGAGTTGTTCGAACCCATTCCCACCTGTACGCTTTTCTGTACGTCAGCGAAGGTTCGATATGAAGACCATGAGTTACACCGATTCCAGGGCTCGTTACGCCGAGGTCCTGGACTCGGTGGTCAACGACCGCGAGGAAGTCGTGATCACACGCGCTGGTCACGACCCTGTCGTCATCGTCTCGTTGGCCGACTTCGAGTCCCTAAGAGAGACCGCCTACCTCATGCGTTCACCTGCGAACGCACGACGACTCCTCGACGCGATGGAACGCCTGGAGAGCGGGGCTGGGGACGTCCACGACCTCGTCGACGCTGAATGATGATGCGGTTGGTGTGGGACCCCAATGCCTGGGAGGACTACCTGTGGTGGCAAACCCAGGACCCCAAGACGCGCAAGCGCATCAACTCGCTCATCCAGGACATTGTGCGCAACGGCAATGAGGGGATCGGCAAACCTGAACCTCTCAAGCACGACTTCGCCGGCTACTGGTCCCGGCGAATCACCGACGAGCACCGATTGGTCTACAAGGCGACGGGCGACGAGGTGCGTATCGCCGCCTGCCGCTACCGCTACGGGAAGTAACCCGCTCGCGGCGGAAGCGGATGTTCATGTCAGGGCAGCAGGTCCCAGAACTGCTTGCGTGCTGGCATGGCGTGGATCGTCGGTCCGAACCAGGCAGCGATCGTTCTTGAAGTCGGATACGTCGATGGCGACCAGGCCCACGTCATCGTTCACGCCATGCGGGCCCGCGAGAAGTTTCTGAGGTGATGACCATGCCGCGCACAGTTGAAGAGATCCTGCAGCACGCCGATGAGCTCGCGGCGCGTTTCGAGGACTACGAGCCAAACCCCGACGACGAGCTCGACGCCAACGCCGTCACTCTGCTCCGAGCCGCTGTCGCCGAGAGGTCCGAGGCAGAGCGCCACCTGCTCGACGCCGTGCGTGCCGCTCGCAAGTCCGGCATGCCCTGGTCAGCGATCGGCTCGCTTGTAGGAACCACCGGCGAAGCCGCTCGCCAGCGGTATGGCGACAAGGTCGCCTGACCTCCGGCAGTAGATCAGTGCGTCGCTAGATTGGGCCGCTCTCCACCCGCGAGGTCTATCTCGTAGCGCAGGAGCTCTGGGTAAGGAGGAAAGGTGCTGTTGCTTCGCTCGCCAGTGGGCGCCCAACCCAGACGCTCATAGAACCTTCGACCGCGTTCGTTCGCGGCGAAGACTCGTAACCAAGCACCTCGCACGTGCTTGGCCCGCATCTGGTCAAGGATGGCGTCATGGGCAGCCTGCGCGGCTCCCGTGCCCCAGAGTTCGCGCGCGATGCCGAAGTGCATGAACTCCTCTGCGCGTATGGCGGCGAACCCGACCACAGCCGAACTCTGTTCGATCACGAGGCACTCAATGTCGTGCGAGTCGATCTCTTGAAGCCATCTCTGTCCCACGGCCTCTCGTGGAAAGGGAAATTCGTCCTGGGGAAGACCTTCGCTAATCCGAGGGCGGCGCCCGGCTGCTGCACGGCGAGGACCTCGAGGACGTCGGCTGGCGTCATCACCCGAAGTGCGATTAGGTTCCGTGCGTTGTTCATGCGCAGAGGTTATGACCACGGGCGAACCGACACTTGGTCAGCGGCAGAAGCGCGCGTTGGACGTTGCTGGCGGTCTGGTCTCAGGTGCAGTCGACGGCGACAGCCAGGGCGGAGCAGATCTCACGCATGCGGGCATCGGCGAGCCGGCCGAGTCGTTCAACGAGCAACGCTGTCGACACGCTCTCGACCGAATCGAGATTGACTGCTGAGCGCAGCGGAACGGGGTCATCGCCCGGCTCAAGACAAACCTCGCTCGGGATCCCACGGACGGTGGTCGTGCAGGGAGCGATCAACGCTCGTCGTAGGCGTGGGATAGCAGCGTCCCGAGAAAGTACGACGACTGGCCGACGGCCGATCTCGGCCAGCTCGCACCACCACACCTCGCCGCGGGCGGGCTGGTTTGTCATGAAGCGGCGACCGCGCTGCGGAATGATGCCAAGTCGCCCCACTCGTCTGGTTCGTCGAGTGGGTGTTCGTCGTACGCGGCGTAGGCGGCGTCGACCTCCGCCGCCCGGTGGCTCGCCAACAGCGCCGTCAGCGCTTCGTCCACAAGCGCAGCGTCCGGTTTGCCCGACACCCTCCGGGCGTTCTCCAGGAGATCTCCGTCCACTGTGGTGCTCAGACGTATGCGGCTCATGCCACAAGTATGCCATGCGCCGTTCTGCTCTGGCGCGATGGCGATCAGGAGACGTCTTCATCCTCAATTCGGCTAGAAGAGTGATGTCACGACCAGGTCAGCGTTCAAGCGCGAATCCAGCCGTCTCACGACTACTCCCAGCCACTGCACGGCAACGAGCACGAAGAAGTGAGCCGCACTGACCGTCAAAGCGAATGTCAAGTCATCCAGTGTTGAAAGAACACTGGACCCATCTTGAAAGGTTCGCTGCATCTCAACAGCAGCCGCAGGCGCGTCGCGAAGAGCGTGGCGTTGCTGGTGGTCATGATCGCCTTCTTCACCTTGGCCGGGTGATTGGAGCCGTCCATGATGAGGCGCGGGGCGCTGCGTGCCATGAAGGTGTGGTTGGACCCCTTCAGCACCGTCTTGCGGGCCGTGCCGACGATGGTGAGCTGGACGTTGGAGGTGTCCAGCAGGACCCTGCCGGCACTGGCCGCCTTGATCGTGCTGTTCGAACTCTTGACCGTGAGCGGCCCCACGCCCTCGGTGAACGTCGCGTTCGTATTGCCACCGAGTCAGCGTGTCGTTGCTGCTGGTGATCTTCACCGTTCCCAGGTTGGCGGCGACCACTTGACTGTTGTCACCACTCACGGTGAGGGCTTCGACATCCTGTCGATCACGGTCGCGTTGGCCCCGTCAACCTTCAGTTCGGTGGTCGTCCAGCGTGAGCCGGGGCGTTGATGCAGGACAGCGAGCGCGGAAGGGCGAGTGCGGCAACCAGGGTCGCGGCGCGAGTTGTCATGTCGGGTTGCTACCGGGACACCGGGGTCTAATCCAGTGACCGGTGGTGCCGCAGACGTCCATCAAGAACGTCACCTTCCGGGCAAGATGGCCGCGCAGCGGGTGCTGCGCGACCAGCAGCGCTGAGCGTCAGCGCAGTCGTACGACCTTGCTTGTGGACCCGTCGACGAAGTCACCCGAGTTGACGACGGCGCGGAACCTCTTGGCGCCCTTGGGCAGTTTGACGGTCTTGGCGAACTCGCCTCGATAGTTCGTGCTGCCGTTGCCCTTCGGCAACTTCACCCACATCTTGTGGTAGCGGTACTGCACCCGGATCGTCGCCGACGCGTACGGCTTGTTCTCCCCGCCGCTGCTCACGATCGCCGAAGCGGCCCTCAACTTGATCTTCCCCCGGCGCGCCTTCTTCAGCTTCAACTGCGTGGTCGTGGCCGCATTGTGCACCTCGAAGGTGGTGGCGGGCAGGTTCGCCACGAGGTCCGTGCTGCCGGTGGCCTCCGTGCGGTAGGTCATGGTTCCGGTGACCGCGTAGGTGCCCGGCTCGTCGCCTGAGCACAGGTACACGGTGCTGGTCCCGGTCGGGGGGCGAGGCAACGAAGGTCGCGAGTAGAAGAAGGCCTGCCCATCCCCACCACCTTCGGTGTTTTGCACCGCGATCCGAACATCCCAGAAGGGGTAGGTGTCCAAGCCGCTGACCGAGTAGGTGAACGGATGCTCGACGCAGCCGCTCACGCGCTGCCAGGCTGGAATGGAGATCGAGAACGTCACCGCGTTGCGCGCCGAGTGCGGCTCGGCGGTGGCGGCCGTGGCGCTGGGAACCAGAGGCAGTGCGAGGCAACCAGTGGTGGCCACAGTGAGCGCGAAGCGGCGAGACATGGGGATCCTTTCGGTCGTCGGGTCGCAGGCGGGTGAGCGTACGACTGGCCCCACCATGCCCCGAGAACAGGCACCATGCACCTATGAGCGAGCAGCGACTTCAGGGCACGTGCGCCTTCCGGCTCTATCCCACCGACGATCTCGCCGCGGCCGATTCGTTCGCCACGGTCGAGGAGACCGGAGCCGAGGGTCTGGTCTTGCGTTATGGCTGGACCCATGCCGATGACGGTGGTCAGACCGGCGCGATCTTGGTAGGCAAGCCTGCGGAGGACGGCGCTCTCCGGGTGGCTTGGACCGATGGGTGGCATCAACCGGAGGCGACGTTGCTGACTGGCTCGGGGGACGCGAGATCGTTCGAGGTCTCCTACGAGTACGCGCCCGGCTGGCACTGGTCGATCAGCCTGCGGGCGCACGAGTCTGAAATCGAGATGGTGATGCGCAACCAGACGCCACCGGAGGTGGCGGACCCGACGCCGTACGACGTGATGGTCGCGCGCTGGGAGGTCGCGGGCTGACGCAGTGTCCGGGCAGTCTTTCGCCACGCGACTCGACGCGACAGACTCGTCCATTTCACGATGCCGCCCGCGCCGCCCGTCCATCGCGCTGCTAATGTCCCAGGTGCTCGAACATCCTTTAACCACCGTCCTGTGAGGCGGAGAAGGAGGCTCGCGAGTGTCCTCGCACGCGCCCGCACTGCTCGTCCTCGAAGACGGCCGCACCTTCCGTGGTGACGCCTACGGCGCCGCGGGTGAGACCTTCGGCGAAGCCGTGTTCTCCACCGGCATGACCGGCTATCAGGAGACGCTCACCGATCCGTCCTATCACCGCCAGGTCGTCGTGATGACCGCGCCGCACGTCGGCAATACCGGCTGGAACGACGAGGACGACGAATCTTCCAAGATCTGGGTCAGCGGCTACGTCGTACGCGACCCCGCGCGGCTGGCCTCCAACTGGCGCTCGCGGCGTTCTCTCGACGACGAGTTGCGTACGCAGGGTGTCGTCGGCATCAGCGGGATCGACACTCGAGCGCTGACTCGGCACCTGCGCGAACGCGGTGCCATGCGGGTCGGGATCTCCACGATCGAGACCGATCCCGAAGCCCTGCTGGCGAGAGTGCGATCGTCGGCCGAGATGAACGGCGCCGACCTGTCGGCGGAGGTGTCGACCGAGTCGGCGTACGTCGTCTCGGCCATCGGTGACAAGCGCTTCACCGTCGTCGCGCTCGATCTCGGCATCAAGGCCAACACTCCGCGGATGCTCGCCGAGCGGGGGATCGAGACGCACGTGCTGCCCGCGAGCGCCACCCTCGACGATGTCCTCGCGTTGTCACCCGACGGACTCTTCTGCTCCAACGGGCCGGGCGACCCCGCCACCGCGGACGTGTCGGTGATCCAAGGCGCCCTGGAGGCAGGCGTGCCCTACTTCGGGATCTGCTTCGGCAATCAGTTGTTCGGCCGGGCGCTGGGTTTTGGCACCTACAAACTCAAGTACGGCCACCGCGGCATCAACCAGCCGGTGCTGGACCGCACAACGGGCAAGGTCGAGGTGACTGCGCACAACCACGGGTTCGCCGTCGACGCGCCGCTCGACCAGCCCACCGAGACGGCGTACGGCACCGCCACCGTCAGCCACGTCTGCCTCAACGACGACGTGGTGGAGGGCCTCGAACTGCGCTCCGACGACGGGGTGTTGCGCGCGTTCAGCGTGCAGTACCACCCCGAAGCCGCCGCGGGCCCGCACGACGCGGCGTACCTGTTCGACCGCTTCGCCGAGTTGATGGGTGGTTTCGAGACGCTCGCTGGCGCTCGCTCCTCAACCACCGAGTTGATGGGTGGTTTCGAGACGCTCGCTGGCGCTCGCTCCTCAACCACCGAGGGTGCGGCGTCTCGAAACCACGACGACCCACCGGTGGTTGAGGAGCCGCCGCAGGCGGCGTCTCGAAACCACGACGACCCACCGGTGGTTGAGGAGCCGCCGCAGGCGGCGTCTCGAAACCACGACGGAGAGGAGGCCTGATGCCCAAGCGCACCGACATCCAAAGCGTCCTCGTGATCGGCTCCGGCCCGATCGTGATCGGCCAGGCCTGCGAGTTCGACTACAGCGGCACCCAGGCCTGCCGAGTGCTGCGTGAAGAGGGCCTGCGCGTCATCCTGGTCAACTCCAACCCGGCGACGATCATGACCGATCCCGAGTTCGCCGACGCGACCTACATCGAGCCGATCACGCCAGAGTTCGTGGAGAAGGTGATCGCCAAGGAGCGCCCGGACGCGCTGCTCGCCACATTGGGCGGCCAGACCGCGCTCAACGCGGCGATGGCGCTGGCGAAGAACGGCGTCCTGGACAAGTACGGCGTCGAGTTGATCGGCGCGTCCATCGAAGCGATCGACCGCGGCGAGAACCGAGAGTCCTTCAAGCGCATCGTCGAGGACCTCGGGGGCGAGGTCGCCAAGTCGATCATCTGCAACGGCGCGGGCGAGCCTGAAGGCACGCCCAAGGCGGCGCTGGAGAAGGTCGCGTTCGAGCGCACGCTCGCCGCCGCAGAAGAGCTCGGTTACCCCGTGGTCGTACGCCCCTCCTTCACGATGGGTGGCTCGGGTTCCGGGTTGGCGTACGACGAAGCCGATCTGCGCATCATCGCCGGAGCGGGACTCGCCGCGTCGCCGACTACCGAGGTGCTCCTGGAGGAGTCGATCCTCGGGTGGAAGGAGTACGAACTCGAGGTGATGCGCGACAAGGCCGACAACGTCGTCATCATCTGTTCGATCGAAAATCTCGACCCGATGGGCGTCCACACCGGCGACTCGATCACCGTCGCACCCGCGATGACGCTGACCAACCGTGAGTTCCAGCACCTGCGTGACCTGTCGCTGGGCATCATCCGCGCCGTGGGTGTCGACACCGGTGGGTGCAACATCCAGTTCGCGGTCAACCCCGATGACGGCCGGGTCGTCGTGATCGAGATGAACCCGCGGGTCTCGCGTTCGTCCGCGCTGGCCTCCAAGGCGACCGGTTTCCCGATCGCCAAGATCGCGGCCAAGGTGGCGATCGGCTACACCCTGGACGAGATCCCCAACGACATCACCGCAGAGACTCCGGCGTCTTTCGAGCCCACGCTCGACTATGTCGTGGTGAAGGTGCCGCGATTCGCCTTCGAGAAGTTCCCCGGCGCCGACCCGACCCTGACTACGCACATGAAGAGCGTTGGCGAGGCGATGGCGATCGGTCGCAACTTCACCGAGGCGTTGCAGAAGGCGTTGCGGTCGCTGGAGAGCAAGCACGCCCCCTTCGACTGGTCGCACCGTCACATCGACCTCGACAAGGCGGCGCTGCTCGACGAGATCAAGACTCCGTTCGACGGCCGCTTGCGGGTCGTGATGGACGCGATTCGAGCCGAGGCGACACCTGAGGAGATCCACGAGGCGACCGGCATCGATCCGTGGTTCGTCGACCAGCTCTGTCTGATCAACGAGGTGGCGCAGGACCTGATCAACGCCGCGGAACTCACTCCTGCGTTGTTGCGTCACGCCAAGCGACACGGCTTCTCCGACGCCCAGATCGGCAAGATGCGTGATCTGCCCGAGGCGGTCGTACGCGGGGTGCGCCACGCACTGGGCATCCGGCCGGTCTTCAAGACGGTCGATACTTGCGCGGCCGAGTTTGCCGCTCGTACGCCCTATCACTACTCCTCCTACGACGAGGAGACCGAGGTCACTGCGCGCGAGCGCGAGGCCGTGATCATCCTCGGTTCCGGTCCGAACCGGATCGGGCAGGGCATCGAGTTCGACTATTCGTGCGTACACGCCTCGCTGGCGCTCTCGGCGGCCAAAGGCTCGTCGGCCAACGGTGGTCAGGGCTACGACACGATCATGGTCAACTGCAACCCCGAGACCGTCTCCACCGACTACGACACCTCCGACCGGCTCTACTTCGAACCACTGACGTTGGAAGATGTGCTGGAGGTCGTGCATGCGGAGAAGCTCGCCGGGCCGATCGCGGGTGTGATCTGCCAGCTCGGCGGCCAGACGCCGCTGGGTCTGGCGCGCGGACTTGAGGATGCAGGCGTCCCGATCGTCGGCACCTCGCCGCACGCGATCGACCTGGCCGAGGAACGCGGTGCGTTCGGGCGAGTCCTGGCCGAGGCCGGTTTGAACGCTCCCAAGCACGGGATGGCGTCGTCGTACGAAGAGGCGCGCGTGATCGCGGCTGAAATCGGCTATCCGGTGCTGGTGCGGCCGTCGTACGTTCTCGGCGGACGCGGCATGGAGATCGTGTACGACGACGACGCGCTGTCCTCCTACATCCAGCGCGCGACCGAGGTGAGTCCCGAGCACCCGGTGCTGGTCGACAGGTTCGTCGACGACGCGGTCGAGATCGATGTGGACGCGCTCTTCGACGGCGAGGAGCTCTATCTCGCAGGCGTGATGGAGCACATCGAGGAGGCCGGCATCCACTCCGGCGACTCGGCCTGCGCGCTGCCGCCCATCACGCTGGGCGCTGCCGAGATCGCGCGCATCCGCGAGGCGACCGAAGCGATCGCACGAGGAGTGGGCGTACGCGGACTGCTCAACATCCAGTTCGCCCTCGGCTCCGACGTGCTCTATGTGCTGGAGGCCAATCCGCGTGCGTCGCGCACCGTGCCGTTCGTGTCCAAGGCAACGGCCATCCCGCTCGCCAAGGCGGCCGCGCGGGTGATGCTCGGCGAGTCGATCAAGGCGTTGCGAGCCGAAGGGCTCCTGGCTGCCGAGGGCGACGGCGGCACCCTGCCCGCGGATGCGCCGATCGCGGTCAAGGAAGCCGTCATGCCGTTCAACCGGTTCCGTACTCCCGACGGCAAGACGGTCGACACGGTGCTCGGACCGGAGATGCGTTCGACCGGCGAGGTGATGGGCTTCGACGCGATCTTCGGCACTGCCTTCGCCAAGTCGCAGACGGCGTCGTACGGCTCCCTGCCCACCTCGGGTCGGGTCTTCGTGTCGATGGCCAACCGCGACAAGCGCACCATGATCTTCCCGATCAAGCGATTGCACGACCTCGGTTTCGAGGTGCTCGCGACCTTGGGTACGGCCGAGGTGCTGCGCCGCAACGGCATTCCCGCTCGTGAAGTGCGCAAGCACTACGAAGGCCTCGGCCCGTCGGGGGAGCCGACCACGATCGAGTTGATCCGTGACGGTGAGGTCGACCTGGTGGTCAACACCCCACACGGCTCTGCGCCGCGGGGTGGTTCTGGTGGCTCGCCGCGCGCGGACGGCTACGAGATCCGTACGGCCTCCATCCAGGCCAACATCCCCTGCATCACCACCGTCCAGGGCTTGGCCGCGGCCGTACAAGGCATCGAAGCCGCGATCTCCGGCGACATCGGCGTACGTTCCCTCCAAGACTGGGCGAGCCAGTGACGCCGAGGGGTCACCAACTCCCGCCGAGGGGTCACAAGATCCCACCGAGGGGTCATGAGTTCTCAAGCGAGGGGTCATGACCGCGTACGACCGCGTCTTCGACAGGGTCTTCACCCCGCTCGACCCTGAGCGTGCTCACCACCTGGGCTTCGCGGCTATCCGTCGGGCCGCGCCAGTGCTGAGCCGACTCCCACAGCCGGGGGCTCCGGTCGAGGCGATGGGGATCGTATTTCCGAATCGCCTCGGTCTGGCCGCCGGCTTCGACAAGAACGCTGTCGGCATCGACGCCCTGTCCGGCTTGGGCTTCGGCCATGTCGAGATCGGCACCGTCACCGCACTGCCGCAGCAGGGCAACGAGAAGCCACGTCTCTTCCGGCTTCCGGCTGATCGCGCGATCGTCAACCGGATGGGGTTCAACAACGACGGCGCGGAGGCTGTGGCGCGCCGCCTCGCCACCCGGGCGCTGCGAGTTCATGACCCCTCGACGAGAGTTCATGACCCCGCGGCGGTGCTGGGGATCAATATCGGCAAGTCCAAGGTCGTACCCGAGGACGACCAGGCAGCCGTCGAGGCGGACTACGAGAAGAGCACGGGTCTGCTGGCGCCCTTCGCCGACTATCTCGTGGTCAACGTGTCCAGCCCCAATACGCCCGGTTTGCGCTCGCTCCAGGCAGTGGACCGGCTCGGGCCGCTGCTGGCGAGCGTACGAAAGCGGGCCGACCAGGTGACGCCGAGCCGCGTCCCGCTGTTGGTCAAGATCGCTCCCGACCTCGCCGATGAAGACGTCATCGAGGTGGCCCAACTCGCCACCGACACTCACCTCGACGGCATCATCGCGACCAACACCACGATCAGCCGTGACGGACTGCTCACCCCCGAGGACGAGGTTGCCAGGCTCGGTGCCGGCGGCCTGTCAGGTGCACCCGTGCGTGACCGGGCACTGGCCGTGCTCGAACTTCTCAGACAACACGTTCCCGAAGATCTGACCCTGATCGGCGTCGGCGGCATCAGCACGCCCGA
Organism: Nocardioides sp.; assembly: GCA_037045645.1. Classification (NCBI taxonomy): domain Bacteria; kingdom Bacillati; phylum Actinomycetota; class Actinomycetes; order Propionibacteriales; family Nocardioidaceae; genus Nocardioides; species Nocardioides sp. The sequence continues at coordinate 1,704,405 of JBAOIH010000001.1, read as the reverse complement.
GGATGCTCGAGTCCGTCTCGATGCGGGGGCCACGCTGGTGCAGGCGTACTCCGGGTTCGTCTACGGCGGTCCCCTCTGGGCGCGCCGCATCGCGGGTGCCCTGAGGTGAACTCCCACGAATGAGACCCAGCCCGTGACCGACACCGCCCTGACGCCCGTGCACGTCCAGGCCCGCATCCTGACCAACAAGTCGGTCGGGGCGTTTCGCCATCTGACCCTGGTCGCTCCGGGAGTCGGTGATCGATTCCGTCCCGGCAACTTCCTTGCGGTCTCGGTCGGCAGCGACGGTGCCCGACTCGCGAGGCGTGCCTTCTGGATCCACCGCGTACGCCCCACTGGCGGACACGGTCTTACCGTCGAGGTGGTCGTCGAGCCGACCGGCCCCGGCACCCGCTGGCTGGCGCGGCAGCCGGCGGACACGACACTTCAGGTGACCGGCCCGCTGGGCCGCCCGTACGCCATGCCGAAGCAACCCGTGCGTTGTCTGCTCGTCGGCGAGGGGCACTCGGCTGCACCGTTGTTCACCCTCGCCGAGCGACTGCGTGATCGCGACTGCAGCGTCACCCTGCTGGTCGGGGCGGTCGACGAGGCACATCTGCTGTCCGCGTTGGAAGCCAGGAGGGTTGCGCGCGCGGTGACGATCGTGACCCAGGACGGCTCGGTGGGACGTCGAGGTCACGTCCGCGAGCACGTACGCGAGGCACTGACCCAGTCAGGCGCCGATGTCGTCTACGCCGCAGGCGACCGCGACCTGCTGCACGAGGTCGCGGCGGCCGCAGAGGACGCGGGCGCCTGGAGCCAGGTGGGTCTGGAGACCCAACTGATCTGCGGTACCGGGTTGTGCGAGGGCTGCGCCGTGCCGATCGTGGGCGAGGAGGGCGCGCCCAGATCCGTACGCGCGTGCTTCGAGGGCCCGGTGATCCGCGGCGATCGGATCCGTTGGGACGCGCTGCCATGACGGTGCCGGTGGCAGGTCTGAGATTGCGCTCACGCGTCATGGTGGCGAGCGGTTGCGGCGGCACGGGTCGCGAACTCCAGCCGTACGTGGACCTGTCCCGGCTCGGCGCGTTCGTCACGCGATCGATCACCCGGGACCCACGACCGGGCGGACGCCAACCCCGCATCGTCGAGACTCCCAGCGGGCTGCTCAACGCCGTCGCGTTCGACAATCCGGGACTCGACCGCTTCCTGATGGCGCAGTTGCCCTGGCTGGTCCAACAGGGCGCGCACCCGATCGTCTCGATCGCCGGCGCGACGATCGTGGAGTACGCCGAGATCGCCAAGCGACTTGCGGCGGCGCCCGGCGTGCTGGCCGTCGAGGTGAATCTCTCCGCCCCCGATCCGCGCGCGTGCGGCATCTACGAGGCCCGCGAGCCGTTCCACACCGCCGGCGTGGTCGCCGCCGTACTTCGCGAACTCCCACCCGGGGTGCCGGTGTTCGCCAAGGTGCGCAGCGATGTCGTACGTGTGGTGGAGGTCGCGCGGACCGTTATCGAGGCTGGTGCCAGCGCGGTGGTGGTCGGCAACGCGCTGCCCGCCGCTTTGCCCGACGGCCGTGGTGCCGGCCTGAGCGGTCCCGCGATCGGGCCGATCGCGTTGCGCTGCGTCGCGGAAGTGTGCGCGGCACTGCCCGACATCGACGTCATCGGATGTGGCGGCATCGCCTCGACCGCCGACGCCCGGGCGTTCCTCGATGCCGGGGCCTGCGGGGTCCAGGTCGGCAGCGCGCTGCTGCACGATCCCACCACCTTGGCCCGGATCCTCGACGAGTTGGAGAACTGATGAAGACCTTCGGTGCCCGCCTGCACGAGTTGGTGGACCTGCGTGGACCGCTGTGTGCCGGCATCGACCCGCATGCCTCGCTGCTGCGTGCATGGGGGCTGGACGACGACGTGGCGGGTCTAGAGCGTTTCGCCCTCACCGCCGTTGAGGCGTTGGCCCCGGAGGTGTCGGTGATCAAGCCGCAGTCCGCCTTCTACGAACGCTTCGGCAGTCGTGGGATCGCGGTCCTCGAACGTGTCTTGGCCGAATCGCGGGCGGCAGGGGCGCTGACCCTTCTCGACGTCAAACGCGGCGATATCGGCTCGACCTCCCAGGCGTACGCCGACGCCTACCTCGACCCACAGTCACCACTGAGCGCCGATGCCATCACGGTGTCGCCCTATCTGGGCTTCGGGTCGCTCGCCCCGTTCTTCGACACGGCGCAACGTTTCGGAGGGGGCGTGTTCGTGCTCGCCCTGACCTCCAACGAGGAAGGGCCGGAGGTCCAGCACGCGACCGACGCGCAGGGCGTACGCGTGGGGGAGCGGATGCTTCCTCGGCTGGCGGCCCTCAATGCGGGCGCCGAGCCGCTCGGGTCGTACGGCGCCGTCGTCGGTGCCACCATCGCCCCACTCGCAGACCCGAGTGTTCTGGACATCAACGGACCGCTCCTGGCGCCCGGCTATGGCGCCCAGGGCGGTACCGACGAAGACCTCCGGCGCGTCTTCGGCGCGGCGTCCCAAGCACTCGTTCTCCCGTCGTCCTCGCGCGAGATCCTGGCAGCCGGTCCGACGGTCACGGGACTGGTGGAGAAGGTGCGCGCACTGCAAGGAGGGTGACCGCGTTGCTGGACCTTCCGCCTTCTGACTAGATTGATCGAGCACCTTCCCTGACCCCGAGAGGACCGCTGTGGCACTGCCTCCGCTCACACCCGAACAACGTCAAGCCGCCCTCGCGAAAGCTGCGGCTTCTCGACGGGAACGTGCCGAGGTCAAGAACCGCCTCAAGCACTCGGGAGCCTCGATCTCCGACGTCATCCGCGAGGGGGAGACCAACGAGGTGATCGGCAAGATGCGGGTCGTCGACCTGCTGCAGTCGATGCCCGGGCTGGGCAAGATCCGTGCGCGCCAGATGATGGAGCGTCTAGGCATCGCCGAGAGCCGGCGCGTACGTGGACTCGGCACGAAGCAGATCGCGGCCCTCGAGCACGAGTTCGGCCCGGAAATCTGACGTGAGCGACTCCTCGCCGGCACGCCTGGTGGTGCTCGCCGGCCCGACAGCCGTCGGCAAGGGCACCGTGGCGGCACAGATCCGCGAGCACCATCCCGAGGTGTGGATCTCGGTCTCGGCTACGACGCGCACCCCGCGCCCGGGTGAGATCGACGGGGTGCACTATCACTTCGTCACCGACGAACGCTTCGACGAGATGATCGCTCGCGACGAGCTGCTCGAATGGGCGACGGTGCACGCGAGCGCCAGGTACGGCACCCCGCGCGGCCCGGTCGAGGCGATGTTGGCGACCGGGCGTCCGGCGCTGCTCGAGATCGATCTGCAGGGCGCCCGGCAGGTCCGGCACACCATGCCGGAGGCGCTGTTCGTGTTCTTGGCGCCGCCGACATGGGACGAACTCGTACGCCGCCTGGTCGGGCGTGGCACCGAGACCGAGGCCGAGCGCACGCGGCGACTGGCCACCGCGGTCGAAGAGTTGGCCGCGGAGGACGAGTTCGACGTCACCATCGTGAACCACGAAGTTCAGCAGGCGGCCGAGCAGTTGGTATCGTTGGTCTCTGCGCCCGACTTTCCTGCGCCTGACTCCGGTCCTGCGTGAGTCCCAGCGGACCGGCGCGCCATCTGACCCCGACAAGAATGAGGCAACGACTGTGGCTGCCCCCACCATCGCCGCTGTGGGCGTGACGAACCCGCCCATCGACGACCTGCTCGGCAAGACCGAGAGCAAGTACAAGCTGGTGCTCTACAGCGCCAAGCGCGCCCGCCAGATCAACGCCTACTACTCACAACTCGGCGAGGGCCTGCTTGAGTACGTCGGCCCGCTCGTGGACACCCACGTGCAGGAGAAGCCGCTGTCGATCGCGCTGCGCGAGATCAGCCGCGACATGCTGACCTGCGAAGACGTCGACCCGGCCGAACTCGCCGCCGAAGAGGAAGCGCGCGCCCAAGCCGCCCTCGACGCGACCTTCGACTCCAGCCCTTCGGTCGACTGAACGCCGGTCTCATGACCGAACATCACGACCCGGCCGTCCCCACCTCGGGACGGCCGCGTGTCGTTCTGGGGGTCTCCGGCGGCATCGCGGCCTACAAGGCATGTGAGTTGTTGCGCCGCTTCACCGAGTCCGGCCACGACGTCACCGTCGTCCCCACGGCCGCCGCGTTGGAGTTCGTCGGGGCGCCGACCTGGGCGGCGCTGTCGGGTAAGCCGGTCGCCAGCGCGGTGTGGACCGACGTCCACCAGGTGCCACACGTACGCATCGGGCAGACCGCCGATCTGGTCGTCGTCGCTCCCGCCACCGCCGACCTGCTCGCCAAGGCCGCGCACGGACTGGCCGACGACCTGCTGACCAACACGTTGCTCACGGCCCGCTGCCCGGTGGTGTTCGCGCCCGCGATGCACACCGAGATGTGGGAGCACCCCGCGACCCAGGCCAACGTGGCCACCCTGCGCGAACGTGGTGCGGTGATCATCGAACCCGCCGAGGGAAGGCTCACCGGCAAGGACACCGGCAAGGGCCGCCTTCCCGATCCCGCCGAGATCTTCGATCTCGCCACGCAGGTGCTCGCCCGGCCGAGCCAGTCCTACGATCTGGCGGGTCGTCACGTGGTCGTCTCGGCGGGCGGCACCCGCGAATACCTTGACCCCGTCCGCTTCCTGGGCAACCGTTCGTCCGGTCTGCAGGGCTATGCCCTGGCGCGTACGGCGGCGGCACGCGGCGCAGAGGTCACGCTGATCGCGGCCAACGTGACCCTGCCCGACCCCGCGGGGGTCAAGGTCGTCCGGGTCGAGACGACAGCCCAACTGCGAGACGCGGTTCTGGAGGCGGCCGCGGTGGCCGACAGCGTCGTGATGGCGGCCGCCCCGGCCGACTTCCGTCCGGTGAGCTTCAGCGACGCCAAGATCAAGAAGTCGGCCGACGGATCGGCTCCTGCGATCGAGTTGACCCAGAACCCGGACATCCTGGCCACGATCTCCCACGACCGGCTACGAGCCGACCAGGTGATCGTCGGCTTCGCCGCCGAGACCGGCGACTCCACGGGCAGCGTGCTGGACCTGGGTCGGGAGAAGTTGGCGCGCAAGGGCTGCGACCTGCTGGTGGTCAACGACGTCAGCGGGGGAGCGGTCTTCGGTGCCGCGGACAACCAGGCCGTGATCTTGGCCGCCGACGGCAATGCAGTCGACGTACCGCTCGGGTCGAAGGACGCCCTGTCGCACGTGATCTGGGATCAGGTCGTACGCCTGCTCGGCTGAGACAGCGCGTCCCGGGTCGTGGACACCAGGTCCGGATTCCGATCTGGGTGCCGTCATCGGATAGCGTGCCAGCGGCAGTTTTCCGTACGTTTTCACAGGAGCGAGCGCAGCGTGGCTGGACGTCTTTTCACCTCTGAGTCCGTGACCGAGGGTCACCCCGACAAGATCGCCGACCAGATCAGCGACTCGGTGCTCGATGCACTGCTCACCGACGACCCGCACTCGCGGGTCGCCTGCGAGACGCTGCTCACCACCGGCCTGGTCGTGGTGGCCGGCGAGGTGACCACCCAGACGTACGCACCCATCGCCCAGATCGTGCGCGACAAGATCATCGAGATCGGGTATGACGACGGCGGCATGTTCTTCGACGGCCGCGCGTGCGGTGTCCAGATCGCGCTGGGCCAGCAGTCGCCCGACATCGCCCAGGGCGTCGACACCGCCTTCGAATCGCGCACCGGGTCGGTGGATGCGATGGAGAAGCAGGGCGCCGGCGACCAGGGCCTGATGTTCGGCTACGCCTGTGACGACACCCCCGAGCTGATGCCGCTGCCGATCACGATCGCGCACCGCCTGGCCGAGCGCCTCAGCGAGGTCCGCAAGGACGGCACGCTGGGCTACCTGCGCCCCGACGGCAAGACCCAGGTCACCATCGAATACGACGAGGACGACAACCCGGTCCGCGTCGACACTGTCGTGCTGTCGACCCAGCACTCCGAGGACATCACCCAGGAGCAGCTCGCCGCTGACATCCAGCAGCACGTGATCGACCCGATCCTGGGCCGCTTCGACATCCCGTCCGAGGGCTACCGCCTGCTGGTCAACCCGACCGGCAAGTTCGTGATCGGCGGCCCGATGGGCGACGCCGGTCTGACCGGTCGCAAGATCATCGTCGACACCTATGGCGGCATGGCCCGTCACGGTGGCGGCGCCTTCTCCGGCAAGGACCCGTCCAAGGTCGACCGCTCCGCTGCGTACGCCATGCGCTGGGTCGCCAAGAACGTCGTCGCCGCCGGCCTGGCCAAGCGCTGTGAGGCGCAGGTGGCGTACGCGATCGGCAAGGCCGCACCCGTGGGTGTCTTCATCGAGACCTTCGGCACGGGCGTCATCCCCGACGAGCAGATCCAGAAGGCCGTCCTCGACGTCTTCGACCTGCGCCCGGCCGCGATCATCGACGACCTCGACCTGCTGCGCCCGATCTACGCCAAGACGGCCGCCTACGGTCACTTCGGACGCGAACTCCCCGAGTTCACCTGGGAGCGCACCGACCGCGCCGAGGCGCTGAAGGCTGCCGCGGGAGTCTGATCCGCCGCCTTGTAGGAGTCCCCGGCCGGCCGGGGACTCTCACGGTGTGTGACCAATGCATAGGTCACACACCGTGAGACTCGGTCACACGGTTGGGGGCCGGCCAAGGTCTGGCCGGCCTCCAGCCCGTTCCGTCGGTCGTCGCTGGTAGAACACTCCCGTGACTTCGGACGGCAGCGAACAGCTCGGGCTGCCGGGTGTTGCCCGGGAGTCCGTACGACGCGCGCAGCGACGTCAGGCGACTGCCGACGCCAAGTTGGCGGCACAACGCGCCGCCGCGCCAACTCACCCGGTGGCCCGGGTGCTGGTCGATGTCTCGCTGGCCCATCTGGATCGACCGTTCGACTATCTCGTCCCGGCGGCGCTGCACGACCAAGCCGTCCCCGGTGCGCGCGTCAAGGTGCGCTTTGCCGGGCAGGTCGTGGGCGGGTTCATCCTGGAGCGGGTCGACGAGTCCGATCACGAGCGCCTCCAGCCGCTGCGCAAGGTGGTGAGCCCCGAGCCGGTGCTCAGCCCGCAGGTCGCCGCGTTGGCGAGCGCGTTGACCACGCGCTACGCCGGCACCCGGGCGGACGTGCTGCGGCTGGCGATCCCGCCGCGCCACGCCACGGCCGAACGCACGGCCGGGACGGCGGAGCCCCCACGGGGCGTGGACGCGCCGTCGGCGGAGTCATGGGGCGGCCACGAGGGCGCGATCGAGTTCCTCACCGAGCTCGCCCAAGCGCGCACACCGCGAGCGGTCTGGACGGTCGCGCCCGGCACCGACTGGCCCGCCGCCCTGGCCGTGGCGGCGGCGACGGTGCACTTGTCAGGACGTGGCGTCTTGGTGTGTCTGCCAGATCACCGCGATGTAGCCCGACTCGACGGCGCGCTGACGAAGGCCATCGGTCCCGAGCACCACATCGTGTTGACCGCTGATGCTGGCCCCGCCAAACGCTATCGCGACTTCCTCGCGATCAGTCGCGGTCAACGTCGGATCGTGATCGGCACCCGCGCCGCGGCCTTCGCACCCGTACGCGATCTGGGCCTGGTCGCGATCTGGGATGACGGCGACGACTTGTTCGCGGAGCCTCGCGCGCCCTATCCGCACACCCGAGAGGTGCTGCTCACGCGTGCCGAACTCGAGTCGACCGCCGCTTTGGTGGCCTCTCCCTCTCGTTCCGTGGAGGCCCATCACCTGGTCTCGACCGGTTGGGCGCGTGAGATTGCGGCGTCGCGAGACGAGATTCGGCGCCGGGCCCGGGTCACCGTGGCGGGCGGCGATGATGTCGCGCGCAGCCGCGACCCGCATGCGTCGCGCATCCCCAGCCAGGTGCACGCGGCGATCAGAACGGCCCTGCCCGACGGCCCGGTTCTCGTGCAGACCCCGAGAGGTGGGTATGCCGCGGCCCTGGCCTGTGACCGCTGCCGTACGCCCGCACGGTGCGCCCGCTGCGAAGGGCCGCTGCGCCAGCACACGGCAGCACACGCGCCGACCTGTGCTTGGTGCGGCACGGTCGAGGAGTCCTGGGCTTGCCGAGAGTGTGGCGGTCGAGGGCTTCGTGCCCCTGTCATCGGTGAGGCTCGCACCGCGGAGGAATTGGGCCGTTCCTTCCCCGGAGTCGCGGTGCTGAGTTCGAGTGGAGACCGGGTCAGGGACCACGTCGACGACAAGCCGGCCATCGTGGTGGCGACGCCAGGGGCCGAACCCACAGCCGAGGGGGGCTATGCCGCGGTGATCGTCCTCGACGCCTGGTGGACACTGGCGCGCGAGGACATGCGGGCGACGGAGGAGGCATTGCGTCGCTGGCTGACTGCCGCCGTGCTCGTACGCAGGGCAGGCCAGGTCGTCATCGTCGGCGATCCGGCCCATCCGGCCGTGCAAGCGCTCGTACGCTGGGATCCAGCCGGATTGGCACATCGCGAGAGCGTGGAGCGGCGTGCCGTACGCCTGCCTCCCGCCTCACGCGTGGTCACGATCACCGGCGACATCGGTGCGGTGGACGACGCCTTGACGCTGCTGGCCGCACCTGACCCGGTCGAGGTGCTCGGCCCGGCGCCGTGCGGGGACGCAGAGTGGCGGGCGGTCATCCGCTCTCCGCGCACGCAAGCCGCCGCTTTGTCTCAAGCGTTCGTCGACCTCCAGCGCGTTCGCTCGGCTCGCAAACTCGATCCGGTGCGGATCCAGGTCGACCCGATCAGCCTGTGAGGCCGGAACCCAGGGCTGCGCGATAGCGTCGGATTGCTATGAAGACTCGTGTGGTGCTGTGCGTCGTGCTCGCGTTCCTGCTCTCGTCTTGCGGCAGCACCGCCCGCACGGGCTCCCACGACCCTTCAGCGGATCCGGCGTCTACGACGAGCAGCACGCCCGCGACCGACTCCGATGCGGTGATCCTCCAGGTGATCACGCTCGGGGGCTATACGACACCGGAATGGCAAGTTGCGACGGTGCCCACCATCGTGGTGTTGGCAGACGGCACGGTGTATGTCGCAGGTGCCGTGGCGGATATCTATCCCGGGCCGCTGCTCACTCCGCTCACGACCGGGAGACTCAGCCCCGGGCAACTGCGTGAACTGATTTCGCGGGCCAAGCACGACGGACTCGCTGGGCGCGAGCCTGACTACGTGGTGGACGAGCCGTCCGTGACGGATATGGGTACGACAGAGGTCACGCTCGACATCGACGGAGCCACGAGGCGGCACCAGGCGTACGCCCTCGGGCTCGGTGACGAGCGTGGCCCCCGCAAGGTGCTCGCGGACTTTGTGCGGTTCGCTGAAGAGCTCGCCATGCCGGTCGCCTCCTCGAACGTCGAGCCGAGTGAGGTCGTGGTGACCTCCTATCGCGTACGCAAAGGTGACTCGCTGGACGTCAAGCCGACCAAGCAGCCCTGGCCAGTGGGGGCCGGTTCGCTCAAGGACGGCAAGTGCCAACTCGTGGATGACCCTGCGGCCATCGCCGCCCTGGTCGAGGGCAACCAACTTTCCTACTTCACTTCAGGCGGCAAGACCTTCCAGCTTGGCGCCCGGATCAGCGTGCCCGGCGACCGCGGGTGTCCGGCCGAGTAGCGCCTTCGGCCTAGACTCGGCACGCCCTCGATCCCGCTCACAAGGAGTGCCGTGCCGATCCAGCCGATCCGACTCTTCGGAGATCCGATCCTGCGCAAGCCGGCCCTCGAAGTGGTGGACTTCGACAAGGAACTGCGCCAGCTTGTCTCCGATCTCACCGACACGATGTTGCACGCTCCCGGCGCGGGGCTGGCCGCACCGCAGATCGGCGTCGGCCTGCGTGTCTTCACCTGGAACGTCGACGGAGAAGTCGGCCACCTGATCAACCCCGACCTCACGCTGTCCGAGGAGATCCAGGATGGCCCGGAAGGGTGCCTGAGCCTGCCCGAGTTGACGTACGACTGCCGCCGCGCGCTGAGCGTCGTGGCCAAAGGCTTCAACATGCATGGCGAGCCAGTCCTCATTGAGGGATCGGAGCTGCTTGCGCGGGCCATCCAGCACGAGACGGACCACCTCGACGGCATCCTGTTCATCGACCGACTGGACACCGAGGCGCGGAAGGCGGCCATGCGCGAGATCCGTGAGTCCGACTGGTTCGGCGTCGAAAAGCCGACCATCAAGTTGAGTCCGCATCCGACCGGGCCGTTCGGGTTCTGAGCATGCGCGTCGTCTTTGCCGGAACCCCTGAGGTGGCGCTCCCGTCGCTCGACGCGATCGCCGATTCGGATCACGACCTGGTGGCCGTTATCACCAGACCTGATGCGCCGGCCGGTCGCGGTCGTCGGCTCACTCCCAGCCCGGTCGCAGAGCGCGCCGCCGAGTTGGGAATCGAAGTCCTCAAGCCCGAGCACCCTCGCGATGTTGATTTCCAGCAGCGACTCCGCGCATTGCGGCCGGACTGCTGTGCCGTGGTGGCGTACGGAGCCCTCGTCCCGCAGTCCGCGCTCGACATCCCGACTCACGGCTGGGTCAACCTGCACTTCTCCGCGCTGCCTGCCTGGCGCGGCGCGGCCCCCGTACAACACTCGATCTGGGCTGGCGACGAGGTCACCGGAGCGACGACCTTCCGCCTCGTCCCGCAGCTCGACGCCGGACCGACGTTCGGGGTGATGACCGAACGAATCCGCCCCCACGACACCGCCGGTGACCTGCTCGGCCGTCTCGCCGAGGGCGGTGCGGGTCTGCTGTTGGCGACGCTCGACGGTCTCGAGGACGGCTCGATCGAGGCCCGGCCACAGCAGGTCGACGGTGTCAGCCTGGCGCCGAAGCTCGAGGTCGAGGACGCGTACGTCGACTTCGCCTCACCCGCGGTGCTCCTCGATCGTCAGATCCGAGCGTGCACCCCCGAGCCCGGCGCCTGGACCTGGGACCACGAAGGCAACCGACTCAAACTGGGACCCGTCAGCCTGACCGACGCGCCGGCGATCCGGCCCGGTCTGATCGTGGCGGGCAAGCGTGATGTGCTGGTCGGCACCGGAACCCATCCTGTTCGGCTCGGCCAGGTGCAAGCCGTGGGCAGGAAACCGATGCCGGCAGCCGACTGGGCACGCGGCGCCCGCCTGACCGAGGGGTCACGACTTTCCGCCGAGGGGTCATCAACATGACCTCCCGCCGTGCCACGATCGCCGACGTCGAGCGCATCTGCCTCTCCCTGCCCGAGACCGAACTCGGTACGACGTGGGGTGATCGGCCCACCTATGTCGTACGCCAAAAACCCAAGCCCCGCGGCTTCGTGCTCTTTCGTGCCCCTCGTCACGACGCGGTCGACCCGGAGACCGGGGAGGAGTACGACGACCTGCTGGTGATCCGGACTCCCGGGGCTGCGGAGAAGGCGGCGCTGGTCGAGGCCGACGGGCCGTTCTTCACCATCGACCACTTCCGCAACTTCAACGCCGTCCTGGTCCGGCAGAGCCGGCTCGGGGAGGTGGACGTCGACGAACTCACCGAGGTGATCACTGACGCGTGGCTGGCAGTGGCGCCCAAGCGCCTGGTCAAGGAGTTCCTCGCGTGAGCCGGCCGAAGGTCGATGCGGCCCGCAAGGTGGCGTACGACGTCTTGAAGGCCGTTCGGCTCGACGGTGCGTACGCCAACCTGGTGCTGCCGGAACTGCTGCGCCGCGCGGATCTGTCCGGCCGGGATGCCGCATTCGCCACCGAACTGGTCAGCGGCACGCTCCGTTGGCAGGGGACGTACGACGCGATCATCGACGCCTGCCTGACCAAGCCGCGCCTGGAGGCCAAGGTGCGTGACGTGCTGCGGTTGGGCGCCCACCAACTGCTGGCGATGCGGGTGCCCGATCATGCCGCGATCGCCACCTCGGTCGATCTGACCCGGGCCACGATCGGAGTGGGTCCGGCGGGACTGGTCAATGCGGTCTTGCGCAAGATCGCGAGCAACGACCTGGCCGGTTGGGTGTCTCACGTGGCCCCGGACCGGAGCGTCAACCGGGTGGCCCACCTCGCGGTGGCGTACTCCCACCCCACCTGGATCGTCGAGACGCTGGCCGAATCCTTGGCTGCGTCCTCACACAATGCCCATGAGCCAGGTGCGGACTCCGATCAGATGGAGGACCTGCTCGTCGCGGACAACGCGGCGCCGTCGGTCAGCTTGGTGGCTCGTCCCGGCCGGGCGACCCGCGACGAGTTGCCCGGCGAGCCGACGCGGTGGTCGCCCTACGGTGTCACGCTCACGGCTGGCGATCCGGCCGACATCTCGGCGGTCAAGGAGCAACGCGCGGGCGTGCAGGACGAGGGCTCGCAACTCGTCGCGATCGCCTTGGCGAAGGCAAGACTCGTGGGTCGCGACGAGCGCTGGCTCGACCTCTGCGCCGGCCCGGGCGGCAAGGCCGCGCTGCTGTCGGCGTTGGCTCATCAGGCTGGTGCACGGCTGGTCGCGAACGAACAACAGCCCCATCGAGCCGAACTCGTACGCCGGGCACTGGCAGGAGCGCGCGGCGTCGAGCAGATCACGGTCGAGGACGGCACGGCGCTCCCCGACACCGAACTGTGGGGCGAGAGATCGTACGACCGGGTCCTCGTCGACGCGCCGTGCTCGGGGTTGGGCGCGCTGCGGCGCCGTCCGGAGGCGCGCTGGCGCAAGAGGCCCGACGACCTGCCGGGACTAACGGACCTGCAATCGCGACTCCTCGACAGCGCATTGCGGCTGGTGCGGCCTGGGGGCGTGGTGCTGTACGCGACCTGCTCACCGGTGCTGGTCGAAACGCGCGACGTCGTGCAAGGCGCGCTCGACACGCATCCGGACGTACGACTGGCACCGATCGACCTCGACGTGGCGGATTCGGCCGGCCCGCTCCCACAGACCCGCCAGCTCTGGCCACACCGGCATGGCACCGACGCGATGTTCCTGGCGCTCCTGCGCCGCGACGGCTGAGCCCGCGAGTTCAGTCCGACAGGTGTCGCAGGTACGACTCAGGTGCGCTCAGGAAGCGCCGCCAGTGCCACACGAGGTCGAGTTCGTCCCAGGTCGTCTCGCGAAGCCCCCAGTCGCCGACCTCGAGGATTCTCGCGCCGGGCAGTGCCGCCAGCACGGGGGAGTGGGTCGCGCACAACACCTGGCCGCCCTCTGCGACAACTCGTTGCAGGACCGCGATCAACGCCAGCGTCGACGAGAACGACAGCGCGGCTTCGGGCTCGTCGAGGCAGAAGAAGCCGCCCGAATCGAAGCGTGACTCCAGCACCGCGAGGAACGACTCGCCGTGGCTCATCTCGTGATAACGCGGATCCGGGTTGCGGACGTTGGGGCGTTCCTCGATGTAGGAATACCAGCCGTGCATCGTCTCCGCGCGCAAGAAGAAGCCCCACTTGGTGGCCCCCAGCCCGCGCTGGACCTGCAGGGCCCGCCCCAACGGCGACTCGGTCTCCCGAGTCGAGTGCCGGCTGAACGTGGAGCCGCCCTCGGGTGAGAGGCCGTACGCCTGAGCCACCGCCTCGACGACGGTCGACTTGCCCGAGCCGTTCTCTCCGACGAGGAACGTCACGCCCTTGGTCAACCCAAGTCCCGACTCGGCGATCTGTGCGACCGCAGGAATGGTCAGCGGCCACTCACCGGCAGCCAACTCAGGGTCCGGTCGCAGCGAAACCCGCACGACCGGCGGCTGGGTGAAGTTGACCATGTGAGCGAGCGTACGAGGGCCGACCGACTAGCGTGCTGCTCATGGCGTCCCCGTTCACCGAGATCGAAGTGGACAGTCGCGTCATCAAGGTCACCAACCCCGACCGCGTCTACTTCCCCGAGACCGGCGCCACCAAGCTCGACCTGGTCGAGTACTACCTCAGCGTCGGCGACGGCATCGTCAACGCCCTGTGGGAGCGACCCACGATGCTGCACAGGTTCCCCAAGGGCCTGGCGGGCGACAAGGTGCACCAGAAGCGGCTCCCGAGTGGCGCTCCAGATTGGGTCGAGACCGTCGAACTGTTCTTCCCCCGCTGGAAGCGCACCGCCGACGAACTTTGCGTGACGGAGTTGGCCAGCGTCATCTGGGCGGTGCAGATGTCGACGGTCGAGTTCCACCCGTGGAACAGCCGCCGCGAAGATCCCGAGGTCCCCGACGAGTGGCGCATCGATCTCGACCCCGGGCCGGAGTCCGATTGGGCGCAGGTGCAGCGGGTGTCGCACGTCGCTCACGAGATCCTCGACGAACTCGGCGCAGTCGGCTACCCGAAGACCAGCGGCAGCAAGGGTCTGCACATCTACGTGCGGATCAAGCCCGAGGGTGACCACAAGGACGTACGCCGGGCAGCCCTCGCGTTCGCGCGCGAGGTCGAGCGTCGCGCACCCGACGACGTGACAACCGCCTGGTGGCGCAAGGACCGCGATCCCGCGCACCTGTTCGTCGACTACAACCAGAATGCCCGCGATCACACGATCGCCGCGGCCTACTCCGTACGCGGTCTGCCCGATGCCCGGGTCTCGGCGCCCGTGCGCTGGGACGAGATCGACGCCTGCGAGCCGCGGGACTTCACCATGGCCACCATGCCGGCGCGCTTCGCCGACATCGGTGACCTGATGCACGACATCGACGACCACGTCTTCGACATCGCGCCGCTGCGCGCCTGGGCGGATCGCGACGAAGCTGAGCAGGGCGATGGGCCGCCCGACCCCTAGGATCGCCGACGTGGGTATCCAGATCACGCCGAGCATCCTCAACGCCGACTTCGCCAATCTCGCCGCCGAGATCGGCCGCATCCCCAGCGCCGACTGGATCCACGTCGACATCATGGACAACCACTTCGTGCCCAACCTGACCTTCGGGCCGACCATGGTCGAGGCGATCTCCAAGGCGACACAAACGCCGCTGGACGCGCATCTGATGATCGAGGATTGCGACCGCAACGCAGTGGCGTACGCCGAAGCTGGCGCGCGGTCGGTGACCTTCCACGTCGAGGCGACCAAGGCTCCCATCCGACTGGCGAGGGAACTGCGCAAGCAGGGAGCAAGGGCCAGCATGGCGTTGAAGCCGGCGACGCCGGTGACGCCGTACGCCGACCTCCTCCCCGAACTCGACATGCTGCTGATCATGACGGTGGAGCCAGGATTCGGCGGCCAGAAGTTCCTCGACCTGTGTCTGCCCAAGATCCGGGAGGCACGCGCATTGATCGAGCGCACGGGCGGCGAGGTCTGGCTCCAGGTCGACGGCGGAGTCAGCGAAGAGACGATCGAACGCTGCGCCGAAGCGGGTGCGGACACGTTCGTGGCGGGCAGCGCGGTCTATTCGGCCGCCGACCCGGATGCGATGGTGAACCGGTTGCGAGAAAAGGCCGGACAGGCGAGCGCCTGAGATCGACTCAGTGCATGAACTGACCCGGATCGGATGACCGGTTGAGGTGCTCCTCGCGGATCCGGTCCTGGGCTTCCGCGCTGGTCACCTTGGCTTCAGTCTCGAGCCGTACGCCCTCGCGCCCGGCATGGTCGATACGCCGCGTCCACTCGACGATGTCGTGGGCGACGTCGTCGAGCCGGACGCCATGAAGCACCACCGCGTCAGCCTCGATCCGCTCCTCCGGTGCGATCCGCTCCAGCGCAAGCCGCTCGTGCACGGTGAGCGGACGCGTCAGCCGGATCCACACCGGATAGGTGTCCTGGTCGACATCGGCAGGGTCGACCGCCAGCTCCTTGATCGCCAACTCGACTTGGGGAGCACGGAGATTGGGCAACTGCATCGGGAACTCCTCACCGGCCCGACAACGCCCGTCTCACGACCGCGTCGAGCCCGAACTGCGACGGCTGGTCAGACTCCCACTGTGGTGGCTTTCACGTGTCCACGCAACCGACCGCCATGGTTTTCAGTACGCCGGGTATGGCAGGCTGCACCCCGCAAGCAACTAGCTCGCGTGCACTGGGGGCGGTGAAATTCCGCACCGGCGGTGATAGTCCGCGACCCGGCCACTCGCAAGGGTGGACGGTTGACCAGGTGGAACTCCTGGACCGACGGTCACAGTCCGGATGGAAAGCGCACGCGGCGGTGGCGAGCGCACCCGTCGCGCTACCACCGCTCTGCCCCCTGGCGTCCGCACCCGGACCAGGAGATGGCAGTGACCTTCACGGCAGCGGAGACCGCGGCGATGTCGCGTGCGCTGACCCTGGCGGCGACGGGTCCACGCTCCGCGAACCCCCAGGTCGGCTGCATCCTGCTCGACAGCACGGGCCGGACGATCGCGCAGGGGCACCACGAAGGCGCGGGAACGCCCCATGCCGAGGCCCAGGCACTGGCGAAGGCCGGCGCGGCGGCTCGCGGCGCGACTGCAGTGGTCACGCTGGAACCGTGCGACCACACCGGTCGTACGGGTCCCTGCTCCCAGGCCCTCATAGACGCGGGGGTCGCCAGGGTGGTCTTCGCCCAGGCGGACCCCAACCCGGCGGCCGCCGGTGGGCCGCGGCGGCTCCGCGACGCCGGGATCGATGTCGAGTCCGGGCTTCTCGGGGCGCAGGCAGCAGAACTCAACGCCGACTGGACGGTCGCGACCGGGCTTGGCCGCCCGTACGTGCTGTGGAAGTTCGCCACCACCCTCGATGGACGCAGTGCCGCCGCCGATGGCACGTCGCGGTGGGTCTCCTCCGTGGCAGCCCGGCGCGACACCCACCGTCTGCGTGCTAGCTGCGATGCGATCCTGGTCGGCACCAACACGGTTGCGGTCGACGATCCGCTGCTGACCGTGCGCGGGCACGACGATCTCCCGCTGGCCGTTCAACCGATGCGTGTGGTCATGGGGCTGCGCGACCTGTCGGGCGGCCGGCGGGTCTTCAACGCGGACGCGCAGACGGTCAGACTCCTCACCCGCGATCCCCACGCGGCGCTGAGCGACCTGAGAGCCCGCGGAATCCACCGCGTCTTCCTCGAAGGCGGTCCGACCCTGGCCGCCGCATTCCTCAACGCCGACCTCGTGGACGAGATCGTCGTCTACGTCGCGCCGATGCTGCTGGGCGCCGGCCGAAGCGCGGTCGGGGACCTGGGAATCGAGACCCTCGCCGACGCGCTGCACCTCGACGTGGTCGATGTCACTGTCCTGGAACCAGCGCACGCCGACGACTCGACCAACGTACGACTGACGCTTCAGCGGAAGGTTGCGTGAGATGTTCACCGGAATCGTGGAAGAACTCGGGGAGATCGCCGAGGTGGTCGAGCAGGGCGATGCCCGCAGGGTGGCCGTACGGGCACCGCTGGTCACCACCGACGTACGCCTGGGCGACTCGATCGCCGTCAACGGCGTCTGTCTGACGGTTGCGCACTGCGACGAGGGCGTGTTCACAGCCGACGTCATGCAGGAGACCCTCGACAAGACCTCACTCAAGGGCATCGAGCCCGGCACTCGCGTCAACCTCGAACGAGCGGTGCTGGCTACGTCGCGTCTGGGCGGACACATCGTCCAAGGGCACGTCGACGGCACCGGCGTCGTGGTGAGCCGTACGCCCTCCGAGCACTGGGAGGTCGTGGAGATCTCGCTGCCACCCGCCCTCGAGCACTATCTGGTGACCAAAGGCTCGATCACC
Source organism: Nocardioides sp. (assembly GCA_037045645.1). Lineage (NCBI taxonomy): Bacteria > Bacillati > Actinomycetota > Actinomycetes > Propionibacteriales > Nocardioidaceae > Nocardioides > Nocardioides sp. The sequence continues at coordinate 1,686,869 of JBAOIH010000001.1, read as the reverse complement.
GTCGACGGCGTGAGCCTGACCGTCGTGGACGTCGGCGCCGAGTCCTTCACCGTGAGCCTCATCCCCGAAACCTTGTCTCGCACCACTCTGGGACATCGCAGTCCCGGCGACCTCGTGAACCTCGAGGTCGACGTCATCGCCAAATACGTCGAGCGCCTGCTCGGCCGGAAGGACCCCAAGTGAACCTGCTCGAATGGCTGATCCACGGCACCATCCCCGTCCCCGGCGGCGAGTTGGGTGCGCGCGAGGTGATCGGCAACGTCTTCGGCCTCGCCAGCGCGATCCTCGGGATGAAGCGCCTGGTCTGGGCCTGGCCGGTCGGACTGATCGGCAATGTGCTGCTCTTCACCGTGTTTGCTTCCGGTGAACTCTCTGGGGTGACCGACGAACCGTTGTGGGGACAAGCAGGGCGGCAAGTGTTCTTCATTCTGGTCGCGATCTACGGCTGGTGGCGCTGGCGCAGCGTGCAGGCGGCCGGAGGCGCGAGCGACGGTGGTGCCATCGCGCCCCGCTGGGCAACCTTGGCCGAACGCGCCCAACTCGTGGTCCTCGGTGTCGTGGGGTACGCCGCGGCCTACTGGCTGCTGACCAAGATCGGCTCCTGGGGCCCCACGACGGAAGCCTGGATCCTGGCCGGTTCGATGCTCGCGACCTATGGCATGGCACGTGGCTGGGTGGAGTTCTGGTTGGTGTGGATCCTGGTCGACATCGTCGGCGTCACCACGCTGATCCAAGCCGGCTACTACCCGACAGCCGGGATGTACCTGTTCTACGCCGTCTTCGTGGTGATCGGCTTCTTCGTCTGGTGGCGGGCCAGCCGCACCACCGTGGACGCGACTCCCGCAGGGGAGCACGCGGGGGTGGTGGGGTGAGCGTCCGGCTCGACCCGGTTGAGCGCGCCATCGAGGACATCGCCCTCGGCAAGGCGGTCATCGTGGTCGACGACGAGGATCGCGAGAACGAAGGCGATCTGATCTTCGCCGCCGCGAAGGCGACTCCTGAACTGATGGCGTTCACGATCCGGCACTCCAGTGGCGTGATCTGCGCGCCGTTGCCCGGTGAGATCCTGGACCGGCTGGAGATCCCGCTGATGACTCCGCACAACAAGGACGCGTATCGCACGGCGTACACGATCTCGGTCGACGCGCGCGACGGCGTCACCACCGGGATCAGCGCCGCGGACCGCGCCCGCACCGTACGCACGCTCGCGGACTCGGCCACCGAGCCGTGGGAACTCACCCGGCCCGGGCATGTGTTCCCGTTGCGTTACCGCGAGGGGGGAGTGCTCGTACGCCGTGGTCACACCGAGGCGGCCGTCGACCTGTGCAACCTGGCGGGGCTGACCCCGGCGGGCGTGCTGGTCGAAGTGGTCAACGACGACGGCACGATGAAGCGCGGCCCGCAACTGCGCGAATTCGCCGACGAGCACGGCCTGACGATGATCTCGATCGAGGACCTGGTCCGGTTCCGCCGACGTCACGAGACCCATGTGGAGCGTGTCGCCGAGACCCGGCTGCCGACCAAGTACGGAAACTTCGCGGCGTACGGCTACCGCATCACGATCGACGGCTCCGAACATCTCGCGCTCGCCTACGGTGACCTCGCGGGTGACGCACCCGTCCTTACTCGCGTGCATTCGGAATGCCTGACCGGGGACGTGTTCGCGAGTGCGCGCTGTGACTGCGGACCACAACTCGACGAGGCGATGCTGCAGATCGTCGACGAGGGGAGAGGCGTGATCGTCTACCTGCGTGGCCACGAGGGGCGGGGGATCGGACTCGTGGCGAAGCTGCAGGCGTACGCACTCCAAGATGTGGGGCGTGACACCGTCGACGCCAATCTCGACCTCGGCCTGCCGGCCGACGCGCGCCACTACGGCACGGCCACGCAGATCCTGCGCGACCTTGACGTGACATCGGTGCGCCTGCTCACCAACAACCCCGAGAAGGTGACCTCGTTGGAGGACTTCGGCATCGAGGTCATCGAGCGCGTTGCCCTGACGCCACACCCCAACGACCACAACATCGACTACCTGCGCACCAAGCGCGACCGGATGGGCCATGCCCTTCCCGACCTGGAGGTGGACTGAGATGGCCGGACACGGGGCTCCCGAGGCCAAACAGGTCGATGCGTCCGACATCACGGTCGCGATCGTCGCAGCGTCATGGCACACAGTGGTGATGGACGGACTGCTGGCCGGCGCACGACGTGCCTGCGAAGCCGCGGGTGCCGAGCCCACGGTCGTACGCGTTCCCGGCACGTTCGAACTTCCCGTGGTGGCGGACGCCTTGGCCAAGACCCACGATGCCGTCGTCGCACTCGGCGTGGTCATTCGCGGTGGCACGCCACACTTCGAGTACGTCTGCTCGGCCGCCACCGACGGTCTCACCCGAGTGGTGTTGGACCGAGGTGTGCCGGTGGGCTTCGGTGTGCTGACCTGCGATGACGAGCAACAGGCCCTCGACCGTGCGGGCCTGCCCGGCTCTGCGGAGGACAAGGGATTCGAAGCCGCCTCGGCGGCGCTCGAGACGGCGCTCACGCTGCGCGGTCTCGCGCCGGAGGGACCGTGACCCCCCTGGGGTGGTCGGCCGATTAGGCTTGATCTCGTGAAGACGTTCGACGAGTTGTGGCACGAACTCAGCGAGAAGGCCAAGATCCGCCCCGAAGACTCCGGCACGGTGAGGGCTCTCGACGGCGGCGTGCACCAGATCGGCAAGAAGTTGGTCGAGGAGGCCGCCGAATCCTGGATGGCCGCCGAGCACGAGGGCCCCGAGCGGACCGCGGAAGAGATCTCGCAGTTGCTCTATCACGCGCAGGTGCTGATGCTGGCCAGCGGCGTGACGCTTCACGACGTGTACGAGAAGCTCTGATGACCGAGCTTCCCTCGGCTCCGCTGCTGCGGATCGCGATCCCCAACAAGGGCTCGCTCTCGCAGGCGGCGACGGAGATCCTGCGCGAGTCGGGCTATCGCCAGCGCAGCGACAGCAAGGAACTGCGCCTGGTCGACGCCGAGAACGGCGTCGAGTTCTTCTACCTGCGTCCACGCGACATCGCGGTCTATGTCGGCGAGGGACAACTCGACCTCGGGATCACCGGGCGCGATCTGTTGCAGGACTCGGGCGCGAAGGCAGACGAGGTGCTCGCGCTCGGTTTCGGTCGCGCCCAGTTCCGTTTCGCCGGCCCGATCGGCCGATTCCAGAACCTTGAGGATCTGGCGGGGCAGCGGATCGCCACCTCGTACGCCGGTCTGGTGCACGGCTTCCTTGAACAGCGGGGGATCGAAGCCTCGGTCACCCGGCTCGACGGCGCCGTCGAGACCTCGATCCAACTCGGGGTCGCGGACGCGGTCGCCGACGTGGTCGAAACGGGATCGACACTGCGTGCGGCCGGGTTGGAGACCTTCGGCGAGCCGTTGCTGCAGTCCGAGGCGTTGCTGATCAAGCGGGCGGGCACCGACGATCCGGCCGGTTTCGAGGTCTTCCAACGCCGCATCCGCGGCGTCTTGGTGGCCCGGTCCTACGTGATGATGGACTACGACATCCCCGAGCCGGCGGTGGAGGCCGCCGTCGAACTCACTCCCGGCATCGAGGGGCCGACCATCTCGCCGCTTCATCGCGAAGGCTGGGTCGCCGTACGCGCCATGGTGCCGCGCGCGGGGTCTCAGCCCTTGATGGACCGTCTCTACGATTTGGGTGCTCGTGGCATCCTTCTCACCGATATCCATGCCTGCCGACTCTGACCTCACCCTGCCCCACACGTGGCGGCCCTTCGGCGTACGGATGGCGGTCGCGGTCTTCGGTGGCGCCACCTTCATCACGTTCGCGATGATGTGGGTCGGCTTCGGCGAGGAGATCCGCAGCCGGTTCGTGTTCCTCGAAAAACTCACCATGCTCGCCATCGTCGCCGCGTTGGCCGCGTGTCTGTGGGCGCTGGGACGCTCGCGTGTGACCGCCGCCGTCGACGAGATCACGGTCGTCAACGGCTTCAAGACGCGGTCGTTCGCACCCGCGCAGGTGGTCGCGGTGCACCTGCCGGCGGGCGCGCCCTGGGCGACGCTCGACCTGGCCGACGGCAACACCGTCTCGGCGATGGGGATCCAAGGCTCTGACGGTGCTCGGGCTCGGCGCGCGGTGCACGAGTTGCGCACCGTCTTGGACTCCCAGGACTGAGATCAGATCGCGTAGATCCCCCAGCGGGCGCGGAACTCTCCGCCGGGGGCCAGCGTGATCAGATCTCGCCCCGAGTTGAACGCGTCGGCCGGTGAGGTCATCGGCTCGACCGCGATCGCCCGGCGGGCCCCGGCCGAGGGCTCGTCGGCGCTGAAGACCTGCACCCAGTGGTGCTGGTCGTCCATCCAGAGCCCGGCGCCGACACCGTCGAGGGTCAGCGTCACATGCGTACGCCCGTCGCTGCCGCGCCGCAGGTCGCCGAAAGCATCATCGAGGCTGAGGTCACCCAGCGCGCGGCCTGGCGCGAACTCGTACGCAGTTCCGTCCGTCGGCTCGTCCCCGATCGGAAGCAGCCGCTCGTCGGTGACCACCCGACTGCCGGCCGGCAGGGACAGCGTGGCCGCGTCGATCAAGGGGGCTGTCGTACGCAGGTACGGGTGGAACCCGGCGGCGAACGGGGCCGCCTGCGAGCTGCGGTTGATCGCTGCGTACGTCACGGTGAGTCCGTCGTGGGACAACGCGTACGTGAGGGTGAGATCGAGCGTCCACGGGTAGCCCGACTGCGCCATCAACCGATACCGCAAGGTGATCGCGTCCGCGCGATGCTCGTGCTTGTGCCAGGCCGCCCAGCGCACCAGACCGTGGCTGGCATTGGCACGTGCCGGTTCCGACAGCGGCAACTGCCGTGGCGTGCCCTCCCAGGTGTAGCGCCCGTCTCGAATCCGGTTGGGCCAGGGCACCAACACCTGGCCGCGTCCGGCCGCGGGCATCTCGGACTCGGCGAAGGGGTCGATCAGGTCGCGCCCGTCGTACGACAACTCGCGCAGCGTGGCACCGCCCTGGGTGAGCGTGGCGCGGTAGCCGCCGTGCGTGATCGCGTACTGCTCACCGGTGGGAGGGACCATGAGGTCACCCTAGAGTCCGATGCACCTCGCCGGTCTCGCCGTCGACCTGGAAGTCGGCTCGCAGCCTGGTGCGCTCCCTGGCGTGCAGGGCGTCCTCCTCCGGGCGCCACCGAAGCCAGTGCGAACGCATGCTCTCGCCGTCTCGCTCGATGCCTCGGTCCAGGCGGGTGCTCGACGGTGCTTCGACCCACACGAGAGTCGTGCGCCACGGGTCGAGCAACGGGGTACCGGAACCGACCCCCTCCACGAGCAGCAGGTTCGTGTCGGGGACGTGGTGCCACTCGGCCCAGCCGTCCGCGTGCCAGTCCCAGCGCCGCCACCGGCCCGGTACGCCATGGGCGATCGGCGCCACCACCCGAAGCAGGCTCACCGCCAGGCCGGACAGTCCACCCCAGCCCTCGAGCATCTCGTCGGTCTCCAGCAGCACGGCACCAGGTGAGCGTGCCTGCAACGATCGCGCCAACGTGGACTTCCCCGAACCGGCCGGGCCGTCGACGCAGATCAGCCGTGCCGCCCCGAGGGTCGGTGCCTGCGTTGCGGTGTGGGCCAGGATCGCCGTGACGTCGTAGGCCTTCTCAGGTGATGCCACGGTTCTTCAAGATCGCCTCGATCTCGGACATGTCGTCGTCGAGCGGAGCCTGCGACCGTGGAGCCGACGACGGGGGGAGAGGCCTCTTGGCGTCACCGGACACCGCACCCGGCGAGCCGACGCGCTGCGCGTTGCGTCCGTGGAGGAATCCACCGACGACCCACAACACGGCCGACAGACCGGCCAAGGCTGTGCCCGCCCACACGAACGGACTGAAGACCAGGCTGGTCGCCCAGTCGGTGATCGAGCCGGCGATCTCGGTGAACATCTCCAACGTGCCGGTCAGCCAGGCGGCGGCCGGCAGCAGCGCGAGCGCGAGCCCACGCGTACCCGCAGCGGCACCCCGACTGCGAAACGCCCACCAGGTGTAGAGCAGGCCGGCGACCGTCAGTGAGAGGGCCAATGCCATCCAGGCGGCGTCGTTCATGCCTCCAGCCTGACACACGCCTGCACGATCAGCCGCGCATTGTGGTGCTACCCGATCGTGATGGGCTGTTCGGCCACGGCCTGGTTGCCGTCGCTGTCGGTGACCGTGGCTCTGAGGATGTAGTTCCCGGGCTCGCCGTCGCAGGTGAAGGAGCCGGACAGCGGCGGGTCGCTGAGGTAGAGACACTCCCAGGTGTAGGCCGTGGGATCGTCCAGGTCGATCTCGAGTTCGGCTGGAGCACTGGTGCCCTGGGTGATGCGGTAGGTCCCCGACAAGGAACCGGTCACGAATGACGGCAGCGGATCGAACGCCACGCTCAACTGTGTGGGTACGACCGACGCCGACTCGGCCCCCACGCCGACCCGGTTGATCGCGCGTACGCTCGCGGTGGCGAAGTTGCCACCGTTCCACTCGACGTCGAAGCCTCCGGGGCCGAGGGGTGTCCACGCTGTCTCGCTGCGTCCTTGGGGCTGGAAGGTCACCCGATAGCCGAGCACCACTTCGCCGTTGTCTCCGCCCGGCTGCACATCGACGTGCACCACCCCGTAGTCGGAGTTGTGGGTCACTCCGGTCACCAGCGGAGCGTTGGGAACTCCTGGTGTGGTCTTCCGGCTGATCAACACCTTGGCGGTGGCGCCCGCACTGAGCACCGCGATCCGTGTGCCGGCGGGGGTGGTGAAACTGCTGCCTGGTTGGAGCGCCGGGTCCGCGGGGGAGTAGGCGTCCAGGAAGGTGTCGTCGCTGCCCGGGCTGCCGTCGAACATGGCCAGAGAGGATCCGCCGGTGTCCTGGCGTACGAGCACCCCAGCGCCGTGCTCGAAGAACTCCCCGTCCTCGGGTTCCTGGGGATCGCGACGCAGATACTCCACCCAGAACGTCTTGCTGCCTTCCACGACGCGCACTGCTTGGAGGGCAGGCCCGGGCGCGGTCGTATCCCCGAGCTCGTACGTCCCGGACCCGGTCACGGTCGCCGTGCGCCGCCCCCATCCCAAGCGCTTGAGGGAGGCCGAGGAGAAGCTGGTCGCGCCCATGTTGCCCATCGGGTCGAACACATCGCCGTACTCGATCACCTGGCACTTGCCGGTCATCACCACGGCATGACCGTCTTGTTTGCACAGCCGCGACTGCGCGTGGGTGAGCCCGACGTTGTGTCCCAACTCGTGCACCAGAGTCTGGAAGTCGGGGCCGAAGTTGATCCAGGTGAAAGCACCGGGACGCTCGCCGTACGAGGCGAACCCGTCGCACTGGGGCTGCATCACCATCAAGCGGTTGTACTTCCTGAGGTTGTAGCCCGCGCGTCGGGCCGCTGCCAGCGGCTCCCTGCGCAGCAACATGTTGCAAGACATCTTCGGCAGCTTGACCCATTTCGAGATGGAGAACCGGAACTTCTGCTTGCCCCGCGATGACGCCTGGAAGAAGTTGCCGACCTTCTTCATCAGCGTGGTGAGTTCGGGCTTCGTCGGATGCGCGGGAGGACGACCACGGCTGTACGAGCGCAGCACGATGATCTTGATCCGCTTCTCCGGCCTCAGGCGCGGCAGCGCGCGCACGTCGGAGCGTACGTCTGGGGCCATCGACTCGCGAGCCACGACCATGTCGTCGATCAGCACCTTCGTGGCCCGACTTTCGGGCGGGAGAGTTACTGGAGTTGACGCGGTCGTCGACGGCCGCTGGCTCTCAACTGCTTGCGAGGTGGACACCATCGACATGGGCAGGAGCGCCGCCAGTGCGGCCGCGAGCGTAACTCTGCGCAACATGAGGTGACGCTAAATCGTCCGTCGAGCGTTGTCAGGAGAATCGCGGCCATCGCGCACACAAGTCCTTGTGGCAACGGGCCGGCGAAATTGCGATCGCGTCACACGAAACCTTGAGGGAGAGCACGGATGCGACTCGTCACGAGAACACTTACTGGGGTGGTGCTCGCAATGGCCACGGCAGTTCTGCCAGCCCCGGCACACTCGGTGCCGCCTCCTGAGTCGAGTGCCGCCCTGGGCGACGGTTCGATCCTGATCGCGCCCCCCGACGGCATCGCACGCGGCTACTGCATTGACATCGACTGGGGTTGGGACTTCAAGATCCCGCCGGGCTACAGGTGGCGCGCGTGGTTGTCGTTCACATCCCCCGGAAACCCAACTCCGCATCTGAACTGGGAGGGGCTGAACACCTCCTCCGACTCTCTTGCCCCTACCGGCACCCAGACCAGCGACTTGTGCCTTGCCCCCTGGCTCGAGGCGGGCAGGTACTCCCTGATGGGGACTCTCTATCTCGTGGATTCGAACTATCGCGAGACCACGTTCGAATTGCCTCCGGTCAGTTTCAACCTGCGCAAACCCGAGTCGTACACCACCTTGCGCGTGAAGCCGAAGAGCCCGCGCAAGGGCAACATCGTGCGGATCTTCGTGACCTCGAAGTTCGAGAGCGAAGACGGAACACCCTTGCCAGTCGCCGACGACGTGATCTTGCAACAGCGCAAGAGTGGCCGCTGGCGCAAGTTCGCCGGCGAGGTCAAGACGACCAACGCCAAGGGTGTGGCGGTCTACAAGGTGAAGAACTGGAAGTTGAAGAAGGTGACGCTGCGGGCCAAGACGTTGCCCAGCGCAGGCGAGTTCGGCAAGTCGACGAGTCCGACCGTCGTGGTGAAGATGCGCAAGTGAGCGCGCCGATGACACACTCCGAGCGTGTCCGATCCTGATCGTTTCCGCGGCGTTACCGTCCCAGACCCGGGCTTCTCCGGCGACACCGGTGAGGTGTCACCCGAGGTGGCGCTGGCGCTCCAGACGTACACCGACGACTCGGCGAGGTTCCCCGAGGCGCTCAATGCCTTGAGCGCCTCACGCGTCCTGGTGCCGGTCGTAGCCGTCCTCGGCGAGGTGGAGTACGACGACCGGGGCCTCGCGCACGACAAGTCCAGTGACATGGCGGCGGTGCTGCTCACCGGTGCCGACGGGCGACTCGCACTGCTGGCCTTCACCGGGACCGAGCCCCTGACCCGCTGGAATCCAGAGGCCCGCCCGGTGCCGGTCACCGCCCAGGTCGCCGCGATGGCGGCGGTCCAAGACCAGGCGGACGCGCTGATCGTCGATATCGCCGGCCCGCATCGCCTGGTCGTCGAGGGCGACGACCTGCGCGGCCTCGCCGCGGGCCATCGCCTGGTCAAGGTGGGCGACGACTGGGGCTGGCTCGTCCCCGACAGTTGAGTTGGGCCAGCCCAGGGGTTGAGTCCCGCCTCGCTAGGTGTTGAGTTGGGCCTCGCTACGTCGATTCGCGCCCCCGGGAATGAACCCGTACTCTTGGGCCGTTGACCGATCAGTCGTGGTGACACGACCGATCACGCAAGTGGGGACAGCACGATCGTCTCCCACCCGCATCGGCCGCCGTACGCACGTACACCAGGTCGTCGGGTCCGGGTCACGAACGGCGCTGACGTCGAGCAGACGAAGGTGCTGGTTCTGGCTTCCGCTTGCACGCTGCGGAAGCCTTTTGCAATTCGAGAGGTCCTCCGCACCACTGCACACCAAACACTGGAGGACACATCAGCACCGAGCTGCGCATCAACGACCGGATCCGGGTTCCCGAGGTCCGGCTTGTCGGACCCAACGGCGAGACCGTGGGCATCGTTTCCACCAACGAAGCCCTCAAGCTCGCGGCAGAGGCGGACCTTGACCTGGTCGAGGTGGCGCCGATGGCGCGTCCGCCGGTCTGCAAGCTCATGGACTACGGCAAGTTCAAGTACGAGAACGCCCAGAAGGCTCGCGAAGCACGCCGCAACCAGACGAACGTGATCATCAAGGAGATGAAGCTTCGTCCCAAGATCGACCAGCACGACTACGAGACCAAGAAGGGTCACGTCGTGCGGTTCCTCAAAGCCGGCGACAAGGTCAAGATCACGATCATGTTCCGCGGTCGCGAGCAGCACCGCCCCGAGCTGGGGTTCCGACTGCTGCAGAAGCTGGCCGAGGACGTCGCCGAACTGGGCTTCGTGGAGTCCTCGCCCAAGCAGGACGGCCGCAACATGATCATGGTCCTCGGACCGCACAAGAAGAAGGCCGAAGCCAAGGTCGATGCGGCCGCCGCGAAGGCTGACCGGCAGGCCGAGCGTGACGCCAAGGTCGCCGACGAGCGCGCCGAGCGTGAGGCTGCGCATGCCGCAGGCCCGGTCGCGCAGAAGAAGGAACGTCGGCGCTCCGAGAATCTCGACGCCGACATCGACATCTGACCCACCACTGATTTCGCGGACGTACGACCACCTGGTCGGCACCCGCACCTGTAGAGGAGAGAGCAACATGCCGAAGAACAAGACCCACTCGGGCACCAGCAAGCGCTTCAAGGTGACCGGCTCGGGCAAGATCCGTCGCCTCCAGGCCGGCCGCAAGTCCGGTGCTGCGTTCGCGTCGGCTCCCACCACGGGCAGCCGCAAGAAGCACCGCCGCAACGCCGGCATGGTCGAGTTGGAGAAGGCCGACGTCAAGCGCGTGAAGAAGCTGCTGGGTCTCTGACCCGCTCCCACCCCTAGGTGGTCGAGCGGAGTCGAGACCACACCCGAATTTGAAGACACAAGGAGAACCATCATGGCTCGCGTCAAGCGCGCAGTGAACGCACACAAGAAGCGTCGGACCACCCTCGAGCGCGCCAGCGGCTACCGCGGCCAGCGCTCGCGCCTCTACCGCAAGGCCAAGGAGCAGGTCACCCACTCGCTGGTCTACGCCTACAACGACCGCCGCAAGAACAAGGGCAACTTCCGCAAGCTGTGGATTCAGCGCATCAACGCTGCTGCCCGCGCCAATGGCATCACCTACAACCGCTTCATCCAGGGTCTGGGCCTGGCAGGCATCGAGGTCGACCGCAAGATCCTGGCCGACCTGGCCGTCAACGACGCTCCGGCGTTCGCTGCGCTCGTCGAGGCCGCGAAGGCCGCGCTGCCCGAGGACGTCAACGCTCCTCGCGAAGCGGCCTCTGCCTGATCCCGCACGATGCAACCGCTGACGCCGGGCAACACCCGGGTCAAGGAAGCACGCAAGTTGAGCCGCCGTTCGGTCCGCACCGAGCGGCGGCTCTTCCTTGCCGACGGCCCCAAGGCCGTCGAGGGTGCGCTCCGTGTCGAGGGATGCGTCGTCGAGGTCTTCGCGACTCCCGCCGCCACGCACAAGTACGCCGAGTTCGTCGCCGCCGCACCGCGATGGACCCTTGTTACCGAGGAGGCGATGGCCTCCCTGAGTGACTCGGTGGCCCCTGCCGGCGTGGTTGCTGTGTGCCATCCGATTGACGCCCCACTTGCGCATGTCCTGACCGCGAGCGGCCGGTTGCTGGTGATCTGCGCGGACGTACGCGATCCGGGCAATGCGGGCACCGTGATCCGTACGGCTGATGCGGCTGGCGCCGACGGCGTAGTGCTCGCCGGGCACTCGGTCGACGCGTTCAACCCCAAGACCGTACGCGCGACCGTGGGGTCGCTGTTCCATCTTCCGCTGGCCATCGAGCCCGACCCGGCCGAAGCGATCGCGAAGGCCCAAGCACGTGGCCTGACCGTGCTCGCGGCCGATGGTGAGGGTGAGGTCGACTTGTTCGAGGCCGACGAACTCCTCGCCGCGCCCACTGCGTGGCTGATGGGCAATGAGGCGTGGGGACTGCCCGACGAGATCGCCGCACTCGCCGACCACCGCGTACGCATCCCGATCGGCGGCCGAGCCGAAAGCCTCAACCTCTCCACCGCGGCTGCGGTCTGCCTGTTCGCGTCGGCCAAGGCCCAACGCGCGCGGGGCTAGAGTGCCCGGGTGGCTGACTCTGGCTCAGACCGGCTCCAACTCCTTGCCGAGGCGAATCCCGACGGCCTGATCGGTGCCGACGCCTCGGGCATCGTGATCGTGCTCAATCACGTCGGCGCGCGCATGCTCGAGGTGGAGGTCGACGACGCGTTGGGACGCCCACTCGACGAGGTCTTGAACCTTCAAGACGAACGCGGCCGGCGCTGGGTGGCGTACAACCGGCCGTACGAGTCGCTCAACATCCGCACCGGAGTGCCCGAGCAGTCCTGGCTATTGCCCACCGGCCGTGAGGTGCTCACGACCGCGAGACTGCACCGTACGCAGCCGAAGGGTGAGTTGATCGGCATCGGTATCGGAATGCGGTCGGGGCGAGGTCGCGAGCGGCTCGATCGGGAACGCTCCGACCTGGTCGCGACCGTCGCGCACGAACTGCGCTCACCATTGACCGGAGTCAAGGGCTTCGTGCAAGTCCTCCTCAACCGAGGGGACCGGCTCACCGACGACCAGAAACGGCTCATGCTCACCACCGTCGCAGCCGACGCGGATCGGCTCGCGCAACTGATCACCGACCTACTCGATGTTGCCCGGATCGACACCGGGCGGCTGCAACTGGCGATCCGGCCCGTGGATCCCGCGCCCCTGGTGCGACGGGTCGTCGAGTCGATCGAGGCGGGCCGAAGCCGAGAGATCGCCCTGGCGCTCGACGCAGAACTGCCCTGGATCCTGGCCGATCCGGACAAGTTCGTGCAGGTCGCGACCAACCTGATCGAGAACGCTGTAGTCCACGGCGGCAGCCGGATCCAGGTCGTCGTCACCTGCCACCCCGGCGAGGATGAACTGCTCTTGCGCGTCCAAGACGACGGCGAGGGCATCCCGGTCGAAATGCGGCGTCGGGCCTTCACCAAGTTCTGGAAGGGCGGGGCCAGCACGGGCACCGGACTGGGCCTGTATGTCGTGAGCGGACTGGTGCGAGCGCACGGGGGCGAGATCGAACTCGGTGACGCCCCCGGCGGCGGTGCCCGGGCAAGCGTCTGGTGGCCCGCGACAGCGCGCCCGCGGTCGGCCTGACCGCCGTACGACCTGCACACAACCTTCACGATTCACCGACAGGTTCCGACGGGTCGTCGCCCTAGGGTCGACTCATGACATCGCGGACGGTTCTGATCGTCGAGGACGAGCGGGCCATCAACGACGCTTTGGCCGATCGGCTCACTGCCGAGGGCTATCTCGTACGGCAGGCGTTCACCGGACCGCAGGCAGTTGAGTTGGCTCTCGCCGAGCAGCCCGACGCGGTCGTGCTCGACGTGATGCTGCCCGGTTTCGACGGGTACGAGGTCTGCCGTCGGATTCAGGCCCAGCGCCCCGTGCCCGTGCTGATGCTGACCGCCAAGGACGACGAGGCCGACATCCTGATCGGGTTGGCGGTCGGTGCCGACGACTACCTGACCAAGCCGTTCCGGATGCGAGAGGTGGTGGCGCGGGTTGCGGCCCTGCTGCGCAGGGTGGATCGCGCCGCGCAACTGGCCGCCGCACCTGGCGGAGATCTACAGGTCGGCGACCTCAATATCGACCAGCACACCCGACGAGCCCGCGTGCGCGGCGCAGAGGTGCACCTGACACCGACAGAGTTCGACCTGCTGGTCTGCCTAGCCCGCGAGCCCGGCCGCGTCCTGACTCGTGAATCACTGCTCGCGGAAGTCTGGGACTGGCCCGGAGCCAGCGGGACTCGGACGGTCGACAGCCATGTGAAGGCGTTGCGCGCCAAGATCGGGCCCGCACGCGTACGCACGGTGCACGGTGTCGGGTATGCCCTTGAGGCGGGCGGCAACGATGAGTGAGCCCACTCCCGGCCCGCTCGACGCGGTCCGTTCGATCAAGACCAAACTCGGCTTGCTGGTGGCGGTGTCGGTGCTGCTGGCCGTGGTTTTGGGCATCGTCAGCCACGCCGCCGGTGTGCAGTGGTGGCTGAGCGTCCCGGTGGCGGTGGTGCTGTCTCTCGCGGTGACCCAGTTGCTCGCTGCCGGGATGGTCGCGCCACTGCGCCAGATGACGCAGGCTGCTCGACAGATGGCACGCGGTGACTACTCGACGCGCGTCACGACACACGCGAGCGACGAGGTCGGCGAACTCGCGAGCGCGTTCAACCAGATGGCGGCCGATCTCGACGAGGTCGAGCAGAGTCGCCGCGAACTCATCGCCACCGTCTCCCACGAGTTGCGTACGCCGGTCACCGCGATCACCGCTCAATTGGAGAATCTCGCCGACGGGGTGGTGGCGGCCGACCCCGAACGATTGGCTCGCCTGCACGAGCAGTCCGTACGCCTGGGTGCGCTCGTCCACGACCTGCTGGAACTCTCGCGGCTCGAAGCCGGTGCGTCGACATTGGAGCGACAGCCCGTGCTGCTTCGAGCCCTCGTCCTGGACTGCGTCGCCACCGTCGAGCACGCGAGGGCGGCGACGTTCGCTGTGGAGATCTCCGACGACCTGACCGTGTCCGCCGACCCCACCCGGCTGCGCCAACTCCTGCTCAACGTGCTGGACAACGCGGCCCGGCACAGCCCTGCGGGCGAACCGGTGACCGTACGCGCAGCAGCCGGGCCGGTCGGCTGGCATGTCGAGGTGGTCGACCACGGGCCAGGAGTCGCCCTCGCCGACCGCGAACGTGTCTTCGAACGCTTCGGCACCGGTGAGCACGCAGGCGGCACCGGCCTGGGCCTGGCGATCGCGCGCTGGGTGGCCCAACTGCACGGTGGCGCGCTCCGCTTCGTCGACCGAGACCAGCGCACTGGCGCGGTCGTACGCCTCGAGGTGCCACACGAACTGCCCGCCCCACCCATCCCAGGAGATGCCGAGATGACCCTCCCCACCCTGACGCCGACGCCGACCCCCACGGGACAGCCGCTCGACGGCTTCTGGCCGGAGGAGCCCGGGCTCAGGCACACCTCCGTCCTCCTGGCTGCCGTCGGCGTCGGAGTGCTCGGGGGAGCGTTCCTGGTCTTCCCGTGGACCGGCGTGATGTGGACGGTCGTACTCCTGACGGCCCTCGTTGCCGCGTTCTTCGCCGCCCGGCATCGCCGGTCGCCGTTCACTGTCGCGACCACGGGCGTCGCCGCCCTCCTGCTGCTCCCGTTGACCCTGCGTGATGACATCGTGCTCAACTACCTGGGCGTCCTCCTCGCGGGCGCGGTCTTCTTGATCGGCATCACCGAGGCGAGAACTGTCCCGGGCTTCATCCTGTCCGGTCTCGCGTGGCCGATGTCGGCCATCCGCGGGATGCCGTGGCTCGCACGGTCGTTGCGCGTCGCCGGGCTCGGCGGTCGACGCACCGCAGCCGTACGCACGGCCGTGTGGTCTGCTCTGGGCCTGTTGATCTTCGGTGCACTCTTCGCCTCAGCGGATGCCCTGTTCGCGTCCTGGGTCGAGGCGATCGTGCCCAACCTGACCATGGGGGACCTTGTCGCGCGGTGTTTTCTCGGTGCTGCTGTCTTCGGTCTGACGCTCGCGGCGGCGTACGTCGGCGTGAATCCGCCCGCAGTGGAGACTGCCCTGCCGACCCGGAGTGGGCGGCTCGCCAACCGGTTCGAATGGCTCGTTCCGGTGCTGGTGATCGACGCGGTCTTCGTACTCTTCCTGATTGCCCAGGCGACGGCGATCTTCGGCGGGCATGCCTACCTCGAGTCGACGACGGGGATCACGTACGCCGACTACGTCCACCAGGGATTCGGGCAGCTCACCGTCGCCACCGCTCTGACCCTGCTCGTCTTCGCGGTCGCGTCGCGATGGGCCGGGGAAGCCCCGCTCGACCGACTCTGGCTGCGCATTTCCCTTGGGCTGCTGGGTGCCCTCACCCTGGTCGTGGTGGCCTCGGCGCTCTATCGGATGCACGTCTACCAGCAGGCGTACGGATTCACGGTCCTGCGCCTGGTCGTGGACGTCTTCGAGGGCTGGCTGGGTCTGGTGATCGTCGCCACCATGGTGGCGGGTCTCCTCGGCTGGGGCCGGCACCTGCCTCGCTTTGCCGTGCTCAGTGCCGCCGCTCTCTGGCTCGGCTTGGCGGTGTTGAACCCCAACGCGTGGGTGGCCAATCAGAACATCGATCGGTATCAATCCACCGACAAGCTGGACGTGGACTACCTCGGCTCGCTGAGTGCGGACGCCGCCCCGACCATCGCGGAACGGCTCCCTGCCGACGTGGCCACGTGCGTGCTGGATCGCCTGACGCTGAACCAACTCAGTGGTGAATACCGCGGCGACTGGCGGGTCTGGAATCTCGCCCGCCATCGCGCGCTTCCGGTCGTTTGGGAACTCGGCCTGATCCCGAGCGCAATCGAAGCACCCGAGTCGGACACCTCGTTGAAGTGTGCTCGCGTCAGCGATTCCTTCGTGATGGACTGACGCGCCTCGGTGGTTGAGGAGGCCGCGCGGCGGCCGTCTCGAAACCAGGCCCGGCTACCGGTGGTTGAGGAGGCCGCGCGGCGGCCGTCTCGAAACCATGCCTGCCTACCGGTGGTTGGGGAGGCCGCGCGGCGACCGTCTCGAAACCAGGCCCGGCTACCGGTGGTTGAGGAGGCCGCGCAGCGGCCGTCTCGAAATCAGGCCCGGCTACCGGTGGTTGAGGAGGCCGCGCAGCGGCCGTCTCGAAACCACTCTGCGGCACCCGCAATCCTCAGCCCGGGTTGATCGTCGAGGTGTCGATCACATATCGATAGCGCACTTTGCCCGCCACCACGTCGTCGTAAGCCTGGTCGATAGTCCTGGTGTCGCTCGCGTCCAGCGTCTCGATGGTGGCGCCCAGGCCGTGCTCGGCACAGAAATCGAGCATCTCCTGGGTCTCGGCGATCCCACCGATCTGGGACCCGGCCAGCACCTTGTTGCCGCCGATCACGGCAAACGGTGGGATCGAGTACGCGTCGTTGGGCAGTCCGACATTGACCATGGCTCCGTTGGGGCGCAACAGCCGCATGTACGCCTTCATATCCAAGTCGGCGCTGACGGTGTTGATGATCAGGTCGAAGGAGCCGCGCGCAGCCTTCATTGCCGCGGCGTCGCTGGTGGCGATGTGTTGCGACGACCCGAGCGCTTCCGCGTCAGCGGCCTTGTCGGACGTACGCGAAAGCGTGCTCACCTCTGCTCCCATGGCGGCAGCGATCTTCACGCCCATGTGGCCCAGCCCGCCGACTCCGACGATGGCGACCTTCTTGCCGGGCCCAGCTCCCCAACGCTTGAGAGGGGAGTACGTCGTGATCCCCGCGCACAGCAGCGGCGCGACCTCGTCCAGACTCAGGCCCTCGGGGACGTTGACCACCATCCGCTCGGTCACCACGATCTGCTGGCTGTACCCACCCGCGGCCCACTCCCCGTCGTAGTTCTGCGCGTTGTAGGTGCCGACCGCGGGCTTGGTGCAGAACATCTCCTGACCGTTCTTGCACCACTCGCACTCGGCGCAGCTGTCCACCAGACAGCCGACGCCGACTCGGTCTCCGACCTTGAACTTCGTCACGGTCGAACCCACCGCTGACACGGTGCCGGCGATCTCGTGACCGGTGACGATCGGATAATGCGCAGCGCCCCACTCGTCGCGCACCGTGTGGATGTCGCTGTGGCAGATCCCGGCGTACGCCACCTCGATACGCACGTCGTCGTCTCGCAGATCGCGGCGCTCGATCGTGACCGCCTCGAAGGGTGCGCCGGCGGCGGGGACAGACAGGGCTGAGGTCTGAGTGGGCATACCAGCGATGCTAGCGGGCGGGGGAGCCTCCTAGAATCGCCACGATTTCTCAGATGCAAGGAGTGGAGCCATGTCCGGCCCCAACAATGACTTCGATCCGGTCGAGGTCACCCCGCTCAAGGCCGACGAGGTCGAGCGGATGCGTGAAGAGGCGCTGGCCGCCATCGCGAAAGCGTCCGACCTGGACACGCTCAAACAGGTCCGACTCGAGCACGCCGGCGACAGGTCGCCATTGGCGCTGGCCAATCGCGAGATCGGCGCACTGCCGCCGCAGGCACGCAAGGATGCCGGGCAGCGGATCGGCCAGGCCAGGGGAGCGGTCAACAAGGCGCTCGGCGAGCGTCAGGTCGTCCTCGACGCCGAACACGAGGAGCGGATGCTGGTCGAGGAGACGGTGGACGTCACCCTGCCCACGACACGCCGCGCCCGGGGCAGCCGGCACCCGATCACCCTCCAGACCGAGCTGATCTCCGACATCTTCATCGCGATGGGCTGGGAGATCGCCGAAGGGCCGGTCGTCGAAGCCGAATGGCTCAACTTCGACGCGCTCAACTTGGGCCCCGACCATCCGGCACGGACCATGCAGGACACCTTCTGGACCGAGCCGGCCGACCATCACGTCGTGCTGCGTACGCACACCTCGCCGGTTCAGGCGCGCACCATGCTCACGCGCAAGCCACCCATCTACGTGGCCTGTCCGGGCCGGGTCTTCCGCACCGACGAGTACGACGCCACTCACTCGCCGATGTTCCACCAGGTCGAGGGGCTCGTGGTGGACGAGGGCATCTCTATGGCGCACCTCAAAGGGTCCCTGGACCACCTCGCCTCGCAGCTGTTCGGGGACGGCATCGACACCCGGTTCCGGCCGTCGTACTTCCCCTTCACCGAGCCCTCCGCCGAGGTCGACGTACGTTGTTTCGTGTGCCGTGGCGTCGACTCGGCGACGTGTCGTACGTGTCGCGGCGAGGGCTGGATCGAGTGGGGCGGTTGCGGCGTGGTGAACCCGCGCGTGCTGATCTCCGCTGGCGTCGACCCCGAGATCTACTCGGGATTCGCCTTCGGGATGGGCATCGACCGCTCATTCATGTTCCGGCACAACCTTGAGGACCTGCGCCCGCTCTTCGAGGGCGACGTCCGCTTCTCGTCCGCATTCGGAACGGAGATCTGAGCCATGTTGGCGCCACTTTCCTGGATCAAGGAGTACGTCGACGTTCCTGCCGACGTCTCGACCGACGACCTCACTCACCGCCTGACTCTGACCGGTCTCAAGTTGGAGGCCATCAACAGCCCCGGCGCCGAGATCAAGGGCCCGCTCGTCGTCGGCCGCGTGCTCACGATGGAGCCCGAGCCGCAGAAGAACGGCAAGACGATCAACTGGTGCTCCGTGGACGTCGGGGATGCCAACGGCACCGGCGAACCGCAGGGGATCGTCTGCGGTGCGCACAACTTCAAGCCCGGCGATCTGGTCGTGTGCATCCTGCCCGGCGGCGTACTTCCGGGGAACTTCGAGATCAGCGCGCGCAAGACGTACGGCCACCTCTCCGCGGGCATGATCTGCTCTGCGCGCGAACTCGGCATCGGCGAGGATCACGACGGGATCATCGTGCTCCCCGAAGGCGCGGGCGAGCCTGGCCAGGACGCGCGTGGGGTGCTGGGACTCGACGAGGAGATCATCGAGTTCGAGATCAACCCCGACCGGGCGTACGCACTCTCGCTGCGCGGCATCGCGCGAGAGATCGCCGTGTCTGTCGAGGGTGCGACCAACTTCCGTGACCCGGCGCTGCGTGACACACCCGCGGCCAACGAGGACGGCTACCCGGTCGTGATCGAGGACGCGGACGGGTGCCACGTGTTCGTGGCGCGCACCGTCACCGGCTTCGACCCGACCGCCCCGACGCCGGACTTCATCGCCCAACGGATCACCGCGGCCGGGATGCGGCCGATCTCGTTGGCGGTCGATGTCACCAACTACGTGATGTTGGAGACCGGTCGGCCGATCCACGGCTACGACGGCGACCGCCTTCAGGGGCCGTTGGTCGTACGCCGCGCCCGCGACGGCGAGCGCCTGACGACCCTGGACAGTGCCGACCGCGCCCTGTCGACCGAGGACCTGGTCGTCACCGACGACTCCGGCCTGATCGGCCTCGGCGGCGTGATGGGTGGGGAGACCACCGAACTCAACGACGACACGACCAAGGTCGTGATCGAGGCTGCCCACTGGGATCCGGTCTCGATGTTCCGCACCGGCAAGCGGCACAAGATCAGCTCCGAGGCCGGCAAGCGCAACGAGCGCGGCGTCGACCCGACCATTTGCGAAGCTGCCGCCGATCGGGCCGTCGAGTTGCTCACGACCTACGGCGGCGGCACCGCCGCGCCCGGCGTCACGGTCGTCGGCACGCCCCCGGAGATGCCGCAGATCGAGATGTCGTACGACCTCCCGGCCCGCATCTCGGGCCTGGAGATCACCGCAGACCAGGCAGTCGCGGATCTGGAAGCAGTCGGCTGCGTGGTCCACCGTGGTGCGGACCACCTCACCGCGACCCCGCCGCCTTGGCGCCCTGACCTCACCGACCCCTATGACTTGGTCGAGGAGGTCACCCGCCTCGCGGGGTACGACAAGATCCCCAGCGTCGTACCCAAAGCGCCCGGCGGGCGGGGACTGACCCGCGCGCAGGTGTTGCGTCGTCGAGTTGGTCGCACCATGGCCGGCGAGGGGTACGTAGAGGTGCTCAACTTCCCGTTCGTCGGGGAGTCCGACCTCGATCTGCTGGAGATCCCCGCCGAGGACCCGCGACGTGCGCTGCTCCGGCTCTCCAACCCGCTCAGTGCCGAGGCCCCCGCGATGACGAGTACGCTCCTGCCCGGACTGCTCAAGACCGCCGCCAAGAATGTCGGGCTCGGCGCAGGCTCGGTCGCGATCTTCGAGACCGCGACCGTGACGCTGCCGAAGGCTGCCGGACCGGCTCCGATCCTGCCGGTCGACCGTCGTCCCACCGACGCGGAGTTCGACGAACTCACGAAGGCGCTGCCCGACCAGCCGTTGCACCTGGCACTGGTCGCCGTCGGCGAGGACGAGTCCGCCGGTTGGTGGGGGAGCGGTCGTACGGTCACCTGGGCCGACGCGGTCGACGCGGTGCGCGCTGTCGCCGAGGCGCTGGGGCTCGATGTGAATACCCGCGCCGCGCGGCTGGCGCCCTGGCACCCGGGTCGCTGCGCCGAACTCCTGGTCGACGGCACCGTGGTCGGCCACGCGGGCGAACTACACCCGCGCGTGTGTACGGCGATCGGCCTCCCGAAGCGGTCCGTCGCAGCCGAGGTCGACCTCGACAAACTGCTGGAACGTGCGATCCATCTTCGCCCCGCGCCGACCTACTCGACCTACCCGGTTGCCAAGGAGGATGTGGCGCTGATCGTCGACGCCGACGTGGCGGTCGCCGACGTCGAACAGGCGTTGCGCGAGGGCGCCGGCGAGTTGTTGGAGTCCATCCGCCTCTTCGACGTCTACACCGGCTCGCAGGTGGGCGAGGGCAAGAAGTCGCTGGCATTCGCGTTGCGTTTCAGGGCGTCCGACAGGACCTTGAAGGAGGGGGAGTCGGTCGCCGCCCGCGATGCTGCGGTGGCCGAAGCGGCGAAGCGAACGGGCGCGGCCCTGCGCACCTAGCCGACCTGTCGCGTTTGCTCCGCGGAGGGCCGCCGACCTGTCGCGTCTGCTCCGCGGAGGGCGCTACGGCGCGGCCCAGCGCGCCTGACCGGCTTCAGTCGGCCGTGGTGCCGGGCTCCAGTCGCGCTCCTGCGTTGACAATCCCGGAGATCCGGCATCCCCGGCCGACCACCACGATCTCGTCATCATGGGCGCGGCGCCGTCGTGGTGGCGCACCGACCCGGCCTCCGCGCAACACCTCACAGCTCGTATCCACGATCGCCGTCTGCACGATCGCCCCGGCGCGTACGACCGTACCCTCCCCGAGCACGCTGTCTCGGACGACCGCGCCCGCCTCCACCACCACGCCGGGCCCGAGCACGCTGCCGTCCACCTCGCCCGCGACGTCACAACCCGCGGCCAGGACGCTGGCGCTCGCGGCGGCCGAACTACGTACGCGCGCGGCAGGCAGGTCCGGCCAGTGGGAGATGATCGGTCTTTCAGGATGGTCGAACACGTCCACCTTGCCGGCCACGAGATCACGGTGCGCTTCGAGATAGTTGGCGGGTTGGCCCAGATCGCGCCAATATCCCGCAAGCGGCACGGCGAACACATCGCCGGTCTCGATCAGTCGGGGCAGCAGATGGTCGCCGAAGTCGCCCAAGCCAGAATCGTCGCCGTCCTCCTGGTCGTCGAGTTCGGCCCGCAACTGCGACAGCGCGTTGGCCAGCGCCTCGGTCTGATAGAGGAAGATCTCGGTCGCGATCGTGCCCGAGGAGGGCCGTGACGGCTTGACCTCCAGTCCGCTTACGCGTCCGTCGCGGTCTGCGAGCACCACGACGTTGTCGCGCGCGTCCACCTTCGGCACCTCAGTGGTCACGAGGGTCGCGGCTCGACCGGCGGCGGCGTGCTCCTCGATGATCGGCCGCAGGTCGCAATTGAAGACGTGGTCGGCGCTGACGACCACGAGGTGCTCCGCGCCGTGATGTCGTACGGCCGACTGCAAGCTTGAGCATCAGGTCGGCGTTGCCTGATGCGAAGCCCTCCTCGGTCGGTGTGCCGGTCCCGGTCTGCGGCACCATCCGCCGGAACCCTCCGCGGTTGCGGTCCAGACTCCACGGCCGCCCACCGGAGAGGTACTCGTCGATCGACTCCACCTGGTACTGCACACTGACCCATACGTCATCGAGTTCGGCATGCACCATCGCTGAGAGCGCAAAGTCGATGAGCCGATGACTGCCGCCGTACGCCAGCGCGGGCTTGGCGCGCTCGCGCGTGAGAACGTCCAACCTCGAACCCTCGCCACCGGCCTGGATGATCGCGAGCACAGATCCTTGTCGCAGCATGCGACCACGATGAGGGGCCGGGCCAAACCACGCTCCCTCCATAGGGGTGTCCACTACCGCCTTAGGTTTGCGTACGTTGCCTTCAAGCCTTGGCCGCTTTGTGGTCCCGGGCCTAGGTCAGTGCATCAACCGACTCGGCATCAGGAGAGCACCATGACGGAGAAGCAGTGGGCGCCTGCGCCCGGTGACGGCGCCAGCGAAGTCACGCCAGGGGATCAGGAGCCGTTGGGCGGTGCCGGCGCAGATCCAGACGACGAGGAGAGGGCTCAGCGCGATCGCGATGAGACTGCTTCGACGGATGCGCCCGTGGCTGGTGAGGCTGAGCCGTCCGCAGCTGAGGAGCGCGCGGCCGGCGAGGGCATGGTCGAGGAAACCGAGGGTTCGCAATCCGGCGGCAAGCACGCGGCCGACGTCGAGCCCCATGCGGAGGACGACGACTCAGGTGACTCGGACGACCGTGAGGAGGCCGAGCCGGCCCACGAACCCGATCCCGCCAATCACGACATCTCTGCTGGGGAGGAGTTCCGTCAGCGTGGCGACTGGACTGCCGACGAGGCTGGCGGTCCGCAGATCATCGACGCCGACGGCAACGTGGTGAGCGAGGGCGGGGACGGCTCGCCGGGCGACAACGGGGGTGGCTGGTCCGAATCAGACCTCGACGCGGTCAGCGACGGCGGCTATAGCGTCGGTTCCGCAGCTCCGCTCGACGGTGACCAGATGCCGCTGGGGCACCCGGTCCAAGCGTGGGAGGACTCCAAGACGTACGCCGAACCCGGCCACCCCTCGTACTCCGACACTCAACCGCACGTCTGGTTCACCGACGAGGCCGCCGCCCAGCGCGCCGGCTTCACCCGCGCCGACTGACTTCTCGGGCGGTTGTCACCCTCCCGCTAGTTCAGTGCGAAATGGTCGTCCTGCGGCGCGTTTGGCGACCATTTCGCACTGAACTACCTCACCTGGCCGAGGGGGCGCGTTCTCCACAAGGGTGGGGCATCGGGGTTTCGCCGGGGTTTGTTGGCCGTTAGATTGTGGGAACGGCTGATTCTCGGAGGTCTGAACTGCACTGGGTTGGTTGGAGTCTCCATCGTTTGGAAACGAGGATGGACTCATGCCGAAGGACACCACCCCGGGGAAGCCGACCACACGTCGCTACAGCCCTGAGGAAAAGGCCGCTGCGGTGCGGATGGTCAGGACGCTGCGTGCCGAGCTGGGAACTGAGCACGGCACAGTGCAGCGGGTCGCAGCCCAGCTCGGGTACGGCACCGAGTCAGTTCGGTCCTGGGTGAAGCAGGCCGACATCGACGAGGGCCACGTGCCGGGCCTCAGCACGAGCGACGCGGCCAGGCTGAAGGCGCTGGAGCAGGAGAACCGGGAGCTGAAGAGAGCCAACGAGATCCTGAAGAGGGCCGCCAGTTTCTTCGGGGCGGAGCTCGACCGCCAGTACAAGAAGTAGCCGCGTTCATCGACGCCAACCGTGACGACGTGGTCGCGGGCCGGCGTCTGGGGGTCGAGCTCATCTGCCACGTGCTGCAGGTGGCCCCGAGCAGCTACTACGAGTTCAAGAACCGCCAACCCTCGGCTCGCACGCAGCGCGACGAGGTGATGGGACCGGTAGTGCGGCAGCTGTGGGAGGACAACTTCCGGGTCTACGGCGCCCGGAAGATCTGGAAGGCCGCACGACGTGCTGGACATGACATCGGCCGTGACCAGGTCGCCCGCCTGATGCGCACCGCCGGCATCGAGGGGGTCCGGCGCACCAAGCGGGTCCGTACCACCAAGCCCGATCCGGGCATGCCGCGCCACCCGGACCTGGTCGGCCGCGACTTCACCGCCACGGCCCCGAACCAACTGTGGGTCACCGATCTGACATTCGTGCCGACTTGGGCCGCGGTGGCCTACGTCTGCTTCATCATCGACGCCTACTCCCGCACGATCGTGGGGTGGCGGGTCGCCTCGCACATGCGGACCACTATGGTCCTCGATGCCATCGAGATGGCCCGGTGGTCACGCGGGACCCAGCTCCCTGGCCTGCGGTGTCACTCGGATGCCGGCAGTCAATTCACCTCGATTCGCTACGGCGAGCGTCTGGCTGAGATCGGCGCGATGCCCTCGATCGGCACTGTCGGCGATTCGTACGATAACGCGCTGGCCGAGACCGTGAACGGCTATTACAAGGCCGAACTGGTCCGTGGCCCCGCGCGCGAGGGCCGCCCGTGGAAGACGGTCGAGGACCTCGAGCTCGCCACGCTGAGCTGGGTCCACTGGCACAACCACGACCGCCTGCACGGCTACCTCAACGACATCCCACCAGCAGAGTTCGAGGAGACGTTCTACGCTACGGAACGGACCGACCAGCCCCTGGTCGGAATCCAATAGCCCGAGCCTCCATCAGACCCAGTGCGGTTCAAGGTGACCGGCACCTATTACGTCCTCAAGCGCAGCCGAGACGGGGTCACCGAGGTATTCGGCTTCTACTGCAACACCGCGCCCGAAGCCAAGGCCACGATCACTCCCGCGATGGCTGCAGCCGAGATGAAGCGGCTGGAGTGGCCGACGCCTGATCTCGTGATCCAGCCTCCGGGTGGGAGGACGTTGGTGAATTTTCCGACGAACGCGTATTCGCGGTTGAGCACGGACGCGAAGAGCCAGACGGTGACGGTGTTGGGTCGTGAGGTGGAGATTGGGGCGACTCCCGAGGAGTTCACGTGGTCTTGGGCGCAGCCGGGGGAGTCGGCGTACGCGGAGGACCTAACGCCGCTGAGGACCACGTCGCCGGGTGCGCCGTACGAGGAGGGTGTTGAGCTCGAGGTGTCGCATGAGTATCGCGATGCGGGCGTGACGGTGACAGCGAGCGTGAGTGTGACGTACCGGGGTCGGTTCCGGGTCGATGGTGGTCAGTGGCAAGACATCCCCGACACGCTCACCGTGGCCGGTGGCAGCCAAGCACTGGAGATCGTGGAAGCGCACGCGAAGCTCGTGAGTTGAGCCGGTTCGGACGTACGTCCGAAGATGCCCGGAAATCACCTGGAAATCGCCGTGCTGGCGTGCCGGTTCGGACTCACGTCCGAAGAAGCACAACGCCTGCCCGATCCCCACAGGGGTCGAGTCAAGGGCCGGGTCTGGGGGTTCGTCCGCGTTTGCCAGTCGTGAGAGTGCGGAATGGCT
This sequence comes from Nocardioides sp., assembly GCA_037045645.1. Lineage (NCBI taxonomy): Bacteria > Bacillati > Actinomycetota > Actinomycetes > Propionibacteriales > Nocardioidaceae > Nocardioides > Nocardioides sp. Next base: position 1,661,138 of record JBAOIH010000001.1, on the reverse strand, counting down.
GATTCTCGGAGGTCGCTGCTGATGCATCGTGTTGTCGTACGTTTCCTTGTCCCCGTGGCGTTGTTGGCGTTGACGGCGGGCTGTGGTGGGGGTGACCCGGAGCCGGAGCCGACCCCGATCATCGCGTCGTCGACGTCGACCCCCACGCCCACGCCGAGCGAGACCGCCGCGGCGGAGGAGGCGCCGGAGGAGTTCATCGAGCGCTTCTTCGAGGCCAATCAGGTGCTTCGTGACACGGGTGAGGCCAAACCGATGCTCGCACTGACCCAGAAGTGCAATTCGTGTGACTCGATGGCAGATGGGGTCTCAGCGATGTATGAGTCGGGGGGTGCGATTGAAGGTGAGCCATGGACGGTGGACAGCATTCGCCAGCGCGGCGATGCGTCACGCGTTCAGAATTTCGATGTGAACGTGGACATTCCCCCCTCGCGATCTCGATCCAGCGCAACGGCTGCTTGGTCAAAGAGCCCGGGCGGTTTGGCAACGATCGATCTGCAACTTCGGAAGAGCAGGGGGGGCGGAGAATGGCGAGTGGTCACCTTCACGTTGGTGAGCGAGTAGTCACGTGTGCCCTTGTCGGGATTCTTGGACTCACTGCGTCGGCTTCACCGGCTCAAGCGGAGGAAGTCTCCGACGCCAAGTTGTGCTCCAACAGCGATATGGATGCCCAGTTGACCCACGTGCAGTGCCGTGTCAGCCAGTCGGCTTGGTCCGAAATGCAGGCAAGACAGCTGTGGTCCTACGCACTGGCGGAGCAGGTATGCACCAAGCAAGCAACTGGCGAATGGTGCTATAGCCCGAGGGCATGCGCGAGTGACGACGGGACGCCGGGTACTTGGTTCTGGATCAAGCGCGCGCCGTACGGGACTTCTGATTGGCAAGATACGAGGTGGCTTTACTGCAAAACCGCAACCGAAGCCAAAGCCACGATCACTCCCGCGATGGCTGCAGCCGAGATGAAGCGGCTGGAGTGGCCGACGCCTGATCTCGTGATCCAGCCTCCGGGTGGGAGGACGTTGGTGAATTTTCCGACGAACGCGTATTCGCGGTTGAGCACGGACGCGAAGAGCCAGACGGTGACGGTGTTGGGTCGTGAGGTGGAGATTGGGGCGACTCCCGAGGAGTTCACGTGGTCTTGGGCGCAGCCGGGGGAGTCGGCGTACGCCGAAGACCTAACGCCGCTGAGGACCACGTCGCCGGGTGCGCCGTACGAGGAGGGTGTTGAGCTCGAGGTGTCGCATGAGTATCGCGATGCGGGCGTGACGGTGACAGCGAGCGTGAGTGTGACGTACCGGGGGAGGTTCCGGGTTGACGGTGGTGAGTGGCAAGACATTCCCGACACGTTGACGGTGGCGGGTGACAGTCAGTCGATCGAGGTGCTTGAGGCGCACGCGAGGCTCGTGAGTTGAGCCGGTTCGGACGTACGTCCGAAGATGCCCGGAAATCACCTGGAAATCGCCGTGCTGGCGTGCCGGTTCGGACTCACGTCCGAAGAAGCACAACGCCTGCCCGATCCCCACAGGGGTCGAGTCAAGGCCCGGGTCTGGGGGTTCGTCCGCGTTTGCCAGTCGTGAGAGTGCGGAATGGCTGATTCTCGGAGGTCGCTGCTGATGCGTGGTGTTGTCGTACGTTGCGTTGTTGCCCTTGTGCTGATGCCTGTCCTTTCTGCTTGCGGAGGAGACGACTCCGAGCCTGAGCCCACCCCGATCATCGCGTCGCCGACCGCGACACCGACGCCGACCCCGGTGGAGAGCGAGACCGCCGCGGCGGAGGAGACGCCCGAGGAGTTTATCGAGCGGTTCTTCGAGGCCAGCGATGAGATGCACGCGAGCGGCGAGGACGAGGGATACCTCGCGCTCACGAAGGGTTGTCGCTCCTGTGATGAACTCGCGAGGACTGTCACCGGCATCTACGCCGACGGCGGGACGATTCGCAACGTTCGCTGGGAGGTGACCGACATCAAGCCACGCGCAGCCCTGGATTACGACGCCTTGGTGAACGTTGGACCGTCAAAGTTGCGGCGAAGCGCTTCCGCCAAGTGGGAGCTGAGTGTAGGTGGCGAAGTCTCTTTTCACGTTCGGCTGGACAGGGTGGCTGAGAGCTTCCGAGTCATCACGATGTCGGTGGCTGCTCAGTGATTTCGAAGAGAACGGGCTCGGCATTGGCCCGGACCTTTGCAGTTGTTGCACTGATGCTCTCCGTCCATTCAGGCAAAGGTGTGGCGTCGAAACTCTCTCCAGCCGATGCTTCCGCGAACGCTAGGTGTCCGGACGATTCGGTCTCGGGGACAATGCCAGCAGTTGCCTGCGAGTTGACGGTCGAGCAATACGCCGGCCTGACTGTTTCAGGCGCCTACGAGTACGACTTGAAGCGCTGGGCTTGCAAGCGGGACCCGAAAAGTGGCGAGTGCTCGAATCCCGTTGACTGTACGGGATCAGATGGCCGTCCGGGCATCCTTGCCAGCGTTTGGCGACGCCTTGTGGGCGCCCCGGAGTGGGAGTCAACGCCGTGGACCTTTTGCGACACGGCTCCTGAGACCAAAGCCACGATCACTCCCGCGATGGCTGCTGTCGAGATGAAGCGGCTGGCCTGGCCGGCTCCTGATCTGGTGATCCAGCCGCCGGGTGGGAGGACGCTCGTCAACTTTCCGACGAACGCGTATTCGCGCCTCGCGGTCGACTCCGTCAGTCAGACGGTGACGGTGTTGGGTCGTGAGGTGGAGATTGAGGCGACTCCCGAGGAGTTCATCTGGACTTGGGCGCAACCGGGGGAGTCGGCGTTCGCGGAGGACCTGACGCCGCTGACGACCACGTCGCCGGGTGCACCGTACGAGGAGGGGGTCGAGCTTGAGGTCTCGCATGAGTACCGCGATGCGGGCGTGACGGTGACAGCGAGCGTGAGTGTGACGTACCGGGGTCGATTCCGGGTTGACGGTGGTGAGTGGCAAGACATTCCCGACACGTTGACGCTTGCGGGCGGAAGTCAGTCGATTGAGGTGCTTGAGGCGCACGCGAAGCTCGTGAGTTGAGCCGGTTCGGACGTACGTCCGAAGATGCCCGGAAATCACCTGGAAATCGCCGTGCTGGCGTGCCAGTTCGGACTCACGTCCGACCGTGCCCGCAAGACGATGCGGGAAGGCCGACCGGCGGTCCTATCCGGACTCACCTCCGTACCCGTCCAGCACGACCTCGCAGGCACAAAAAGTGCCAGACGGCGAGCCAAGCCGATCAGTTGATCGGCCCGTGCGTCGCACTCCGGAACCGATCGAGGATCTCGAGGTCCCCGGTCACCTGAGTGGCGGCTCCATCCTCCCGGCGCCACAACCGCAACAGGACGTCTTGAGCGGAACCGACCACCACCGCATCCGGTTCCACCCCGGGATCGGCCACCACGTGGATGTCGTCCTCGTCGATCTCCAACTCACTGTCCGGGTCCACCCCGTGGAAGCGCCCGATCTGGGTCCAGACCGAGACCGAGGCGTCGGTGAGGTCAAGGCGTACGTAGTGCGGCAACGGCCGGAATTCGCCCCAGGGCGGGCAGCCGCCGTACATCACGTCCAGGATCTCGTCGACGCCGTCGGCCGCCAGCGCGGGCTCGATGATGGTCAGCGCCCCACCGCGCGCCTGCTCGGCGTCGACGCGATGGATCAACGCCTCCAAGGCCTGTCGCCGTGCGATGAAGCCGACCGTGTGGTGCGCCGGGTCGGAGGACCACGTCCAGGCCGAGTCGGCTTGCGACACTCCGTCGAATGCCGCCATCAGCCGCTCATGGGCGGCATCGAACGCGACGAGCCCAGACTCCATGTCGGCCGGCGGCGGGGTTTCCTCATCGAACGACGGCTGCGCTGGGCGTACGTCGAGACAAGTTGCCCAGAAGTGCTGTACCTGGGTCAGGTGTCCGAGCAGGTCCAGCACCCGCCAATCCGGACAACTCGGCACCAGACCGAGCGGATCAGCCGCCAGGATGGCGGTCCTGAAGAGTTGCGACTGCCGACGGATCTCCGCGAGGTAGGACTCCATACATTCGACACTAGCCTGACACCGATTCAGCATAGATATGCATGCATGCGTATAGTTATGCATATGAGTTTCACGGTCGCGGTCGCCGGTGCTAGCGGGTACGCCGGGGGTGAGGTGGTGCGGCTGCTCCTGGCGCACCCTGAGGCGGAGATCGGGGCGCTCACTGCGGGCGGCAACGCCGGTCAGCGCCTCGGCGACCTCGCGCCCTACTTGGCGCCACTCGCCGACCGGGTCCTGCAGGAGACAACCGTCGAGACACTGTCAGGGCACGATGTTGTCGTGCTGGCGCTCCCGCACGGGCAGAGTGCGCAGATCGCCCAAGCACTTGGAGACGACACTGTCGTGATCGACTGCGGCGCCGACTTTCGACTCAACGACCAGGCGGCCTGGGAGCACTTCTATGGCGGAGTCCACGCCGGAAGTTGGCCGTACGGTCTGCCGGAACTCGCGGGACATCGCGACCTGCTCAGAGGTGCCAAACGGATCGCAGTTCCCGGCTGCTACCCCACCGTCTCGACGCTGGCCCTGGCGCCCGCGGTCGCAGCAGACCTGATCGAACCCGATGTCTCGATCGTCGCAGCCAGCGGCACTTCAGGCGCCGGCAAGGCCGCCAAGACCAACCTCTTGGGCAGCGAGGTGATGGGCAACGCTTCGGCGTACGCGGTCGGCGGCTCGCACCGGCACACCCCTGAGATCCAGCAGAACCTCTCCGGCCTCACGTACGGCGACGTGCGCGTCAGTTTCACGCCCCTACTCGTACCGATGCCTCGCGGCATCCTGGCGACCTGCTCGGCCGCGCTGCGGGACGGGGTGACGCAAGAGGACGTACGAGCGGCGTATGACTACGCCTACGCCGACGAGCAATTCGTACGCCTCCTTCCCGAGAGCCAGTGGCCGCAGACCAAGTGGGTCCAGGGCTCCAACAGCGTCGATCTGCAAGTCACCGTGGACGAGTCCGTACGACGACTCATCGCCGTCGGTGCCGTCGACAACCTCGTCAAAGGCACCGCCGGCGCTGCCGTGCAATGTCTCAACCTCGCTTTGGGCCTGGAGGAATCCCTCGGCCTCTCCACGATCGGAATCGCCCCATGACCACCACCTCCCCGCTCGGTTTCCGGGCCGCAGGCGTCGCCGCCGGACTGAAGTCCACCGGCGCCAAGGACCTGGCTCTCGTGGTGAACGACGGCCCGCGCTTTGACAGCGCGACCGTGTTCACCGCAAACCGCTGCAAGGCCAACCCTGTGCTGTGGAGCCAGGAGGTCGTCAAGGACGGGACCGTACGCGCGGTCGTCCTCAACTCCGGTGGTGCCAACTGCTACACCGGGCCCGAGGGCTTCCAGACCACGCACGCGGTCGCCGAGAGGGTCGCCGAGGGGCTGGGATGTGGAGCGATCGACATCGTCGTGTGCTCCACTGGTCTGATCGGGCTGACCAACAACCGCGACGACCTGTTGAGCGGTGTGGCCAGGGCCTTCGACGAACTCGGCGACGAGGGTGGACAAGCCGCTGCCGAAGCGATCATGACCACCGACTCCGTGCCGAAGACCACCGTGGTCGAAGGGGCTGGCTGGAGCATCGGCGCCATGGCCAAGGGGGCGGGCATGCTCGCGCCGCAGTTGGCCACGATGTTGGTCGTGATCACCACTGACGCGGTGGTGGACAGCCACGACCTCGATCAGGCCTTGCGGGCTGCGACGAAAGTCAGTTTCGACCGACTCGACTCTGACGGCTGCATGTCCACCAACGACACCGTCACGGTGCTGGCCAGCGGCGCCAGCGGCATCACGCCGACGGTGCCCGACTTCACCGATGCGCTAACAAGAGTCTGCGTCGACCTGGCGATGCAACTGCTGAAGGACGCAGAGGGCGCCGATCACGAGATCGCGATCACCACCCTCAACGCGGCTACCGAGGACGAGGCGGTCGAAGTCGGACGCAGTGTCGCGAGGTCCAACCTCTTCAAGGCTGCCGTGTTCGGCAACGACCCCAACTGGGGTCGCGTCCTGGCCAGCATCGGCACTACCACTGCGCAGTTCGACCCCGCCGATCTCGACGTGGCGATGAACGGTGTCTGGGTCTGCCGAAACTCGAGCCCGGCCGACGATCCGACCACCGTCGATCTCGGCAACAGAGAGGTCAGCGTGACCATCGACCTGAAGGCCGGCGATGCGCGTGCCACCGTGTGGACCAACGACCTCACGCACGCGTACGTCCACGAGAACAGCGCGTACTCGTCATGAGGGCCAACGCGGAGGTCCTGGCAGGCGCGCTGCCCTGGCTGAAGAGCTACCACGGCAAGATCGTCGTGGTGAAGTACGGCGGCAACGCCATGACCGACGACGCACTCAAGGCCGCGTTCGCCGAGGACATCGCGTTCCTGCGCTTCGCGGGCTTCAAGCCGGTCGTGGTGCACGGCGGCGGACCGCAGATCTCGCGGATGCTCGACCGGCTCGGCATCGAGTCCGAGTTCCGCGGCGGCCTTCGGGTCACCACGCCGGAGGCGATGGATGTCGTACGCATGGTGCTGGTCGGGCAGGTGCAGCGTGAGCTCGTCGGTCTGATCAACCAACACGGGCCCCTGGCCGTCGGTCTGTCAGGAGAAGACGCAGGCCTGTTTACCGCGCGTACGACGAACACCGTCGTCGACGGCGAAGAGGTCGACCTGGGGCTCGTCGGCGAGGTCTGTGACGTACGCCCGGAGAGTGTGCGCGACCTGATCGAAGCCGGCCGGATTCCGGTCGTCTCCAGCGTGGCCCCCGACGCGAACGGTCAGGTGCACAATGTCAACGCCGACACGGCCGCAGCTGCCCTGGCCATCGCTCTCGGTGCGGAGAAGTTGCTCGTGCTGACCGACGTCGAGGGCCTCTACGGCAACTGGCCCGACAAGGGCTCGCTGATCAAGGAGATCTCACCCGAATCCCTGGCCGCGCTGATGCCGAGCCTTGAATCGGGCATGGTGCCGAAGATGGACGCCTGCCTTCAAGCGGTCAACGGCGGTGTTGCGCGCGCCACCGTCGTGGACGGCCGCGAAGCCCACGCCGTGCTGCTCGAACTCTTCACCGACGAAGGCATCGGGACGCAGGTGCTTCCCGGTGTCGAGACCAAGATCAGGAGCGAAGCATGACCGAGCAGCAAACCTGGCAGGACCGCTATTCCGTCTCGCTTATCAACGCCTTCGGGCCACCGAAACTCGAGCTCGTACGCGGCGCCGGGGCGCATGTGTGGGACAGCGAGGGCAACGAGTACGTCGACTTCCTGGGCGGCATCGCCGTCAACGCACTTGGCCACGCCCATCCCGCGCTCGTCGAGGCTGTCACAACCCAACTCAAGACCCTCGGTCACATCTCCAACTTCTTCACCAGCGAACCGCAGATCGAGCTCGCCGAGCGACTTGTGGGCCTGCTCGGTGCGCCCGCGAAGGTGTTCTTCACCAACTCCGGAGGGGAGGCGAACGAGTGTGCCTACAAGCTCACCCGGCTGACCGGGCGTACGAAGATCGTGGCCACTGAAGGTGCGTTCCACGGCCGCACGATGGGCGCGTTGTCGCTGACCTACAAGCCCGCGTACCGGGAGCCGTTCGCGCCGTTGCCCGGCGAGGTCGTCTTCGTGCCGTACGGCGACGTCGCCGCGCTCGAAGCCGCCGTCGACGATCGGACCGCTGCGCTGATCCTGGAGCCGATCCAGGGCGAGGCCGGCGTCGTCGTACCGCCCGCGGGCTATTTGGAGCACGCCCGGAAGGTCACTCGAGACCACGGTGCGCTGCTGTGGCTCGACGAGGTGCAGACCGGCATCGGGCGTACGGGCGACTGGTTCGCGCACACCCGAGACGCCATCACCCCCGACCTCGTCACGATCGCGAAGGGGCTCGGCGGTGGCATCCCGATCGGCGCCTGCCTCGCGGTCGGCGACGCGGCGGAACTCATCCAACCCGGCAACCACGGCACCACGTTCGGTGGCAACCCGGTGGCGTGCGCCGCTGCGTTGACCGTCCTCGACGTCATCGAGTCTGAGGACCTGCTCACCGAAGCGCGGGTGAAGGGCCACGACCTGCGCGTACGCCTGGCCGAACAGCCCAGCGTGACGGATGTGTCGGGCGCGGGTCTGTTGCTCGGCGTGGGACTCGACGGCGTCGACGGACCCACCTTCGTGGCCGCCGCCCAGCGGGCCGGCTTCCTGATCAATGCGACAGGGCCGGACCGGCTCCGGATGGCACCCCCCCTCGTGATCGCCGACGACGACATCGCGGCACTGATCGACGCGTGGCCCGTTATCGTCGAGTCGGCGGTCGAGCGGAGTCGAGACCAAGGAGCATCCCGATGAGGCACTTCCTCGCCGATGACGATCTGACGCCGACCGAGCAGGCCGACGTACTCTCGCTCGCGGCCCGGCTCAAGGCCGCGCCGTACGACTTCAAGCCGCTGCAAGGCCCGCGCACCGTGGCGTGCATCTACGACAAGCACACGCTGCGAACCCAGGCGTCGTTCGCCGCCGCCATCGCTGAGCTCGGAGGTTTCGCCCTCCAGGTCGACGGCAACCTCGCGGAGATCGGCGTACGCGAATCCGTGCGCGACGTCGCGCGCGTGCTCGGTCGCCAGGCGTCGATGATCGTGTGGCGCACGTACGCCCAAGAGGATCTTGAGGAGATGGGCGACTACGCGGGCGTACCTGTGGTCAACGCGCTGACGGACGACTTCCACCCCTGCCAACTGCTCGCCGATCTGCTCACCGTCAAGGAGCACAAGGGCGAACTGGCGGGCCTCCGTGTCGCCTTCGTCGGCGACGGCGCGTGCAATATGGGCAACTCCTGGATGGTCGCCGGTGCCACTGCCGGCATGCACATCCGGGTGAGTGCGCCACCAGGACACAACCCCACCGACGCGATGGTTTCGCGGGCGCAGGCGATTGCGAACCGCACCGGTGGATCGGTCGCTCTGGTGGCTGATCCAGGCGAAGCCGTCGCGGATGCCGACGTGGTCGTGACCGACACCTGGGTCTCGATGGGCAAGGAGCAGGAGAAGGAGGCACGCATCGCCGCGTTCGGCTCCTACTCCGTCACTCCCGATCTCCTCGCCCAGGCCAAGCCCGACGCGATCGTGATGCACTGCCTGCCCGCCTATCGGGGCTTGGAGATCGCCGCCGACGTGATTGACGGCCCGCAGAGCGTGGTCTGGGACGAGGCCGAGAATCGTCGCCATGCTCAGAAGGCAATCATCGCGTGGCTGCTACACCACTACGCGACCCCGCTGGGGGCTGACGAGTGAGCGAACCTTCCAGCACGGCACACACCAAGAGCGCACGTCATGCGCTGATCGTCGACGTCGTCACCCAGCAGGAGGTGCGCTCTCAGGCGGACCTGGCCGACCTGCTCGATGGCCGCGGGGTCCACGTCACCCAGGCCACCTTGTCGCGTGACCTGGTCGAACTCGATGCCGTCAAGGTCCGCGGGGCCTCAGGCGCCCTGGTGTACGCCGTCCCGGGTGAAGGGGGTGACCGTACGCCGACGCTGCCTCACGACAGTGCGGCCGGCGCCCAGCGGCTCGCCCGGTTGAGCGCTGAGCTGCTGGTTAGTGCCGAAGCCAGCGGCAACCTCGTGGTCTTGCGTACGCCTCCCGGGGCGGCCCAGTTCCTGGCCTCGGCTTTCGACAAGGCCGAACTCCACGACGTCCTTGGCACCATCGCGGGCGACGACACCGTGCTGGTCATCAGCCGGGACCCCAAGGGTGGCGCGGAGTTGGCTGCGAGATTCTTGGCTCAGGCCGAACGTGACAGGGGAGAGGCATGAGCAGTACGAAGACCGGTGCACTGTGGGGCGGGCGGTTCGCTGGCGGACCGTCGCCCGAACTCGAGGCACTGTCTCGCTCCACGCATTTCGACTGGCGTTTGACCCCGTACGACCTCGCGGGCTCACGAGCCCACGCGAATGCGTTGCACCGTGCGGGACTGCTCACCGACTCCGACCATGCCGAACTCCTACGAGGACTGGACGCGCTGGGTGACCGCTATGCCAGCGGCGAACTCCTACCGGATCCGAGCGACGAAGACGTGCACGGGGCGCTCGAACGCCTGCTCATCGCCGAAGTCGGTGCCGACGTCGGTGGTCGCATCCGCGCAGGCCGTTCGCGCAATGACCAGATCGCCACGCTCTTCAAGGCGTTCCTACGCGACCATGCACGCACGATCAGTGCCCTCACACTCGACCTGGCCGAGGCCCTGACCGAGCAGGCACGCGGCCACCTCGATGTGATCATGCCGGGACGGACTCACTTGCAGCACGCGCAGCCCGTACTCTTGTCGCACCACCTCCTGGCTCACGTCTGGCCGCTGCTTCGCGACGTACAACGCCTGGCGGATTGGGAAGCACGTGTCTCTGCGGACTCGCCGTACGGCTCGGGCGCGCTCGCGGGTTCGTCGCTCGGCCTGGATCCCGAGGCGGTAGCCGCCGAACTCGGGTTCTCCGGATCCTCGGCCAACTCCATCGACGGCACCGCCGCGCGTGACTTCGTCGCCGAGTTCGCCTTCGTCACGGCCATGATCGGCGTCGATATCAGCCGTCTGGCCGAAGAAGTGATCCTCTGGTCGACTGCCGAGTTCGGGTTCGTACGACTCCACGACTCCTGGTCGACGGGGTCGAGCATCATGCCCCAGAAGAAGAACCCCGACATTGCTGAGTTGGCACGTGGCAAGTCAGGTCGCCTCATCGGGAATCTGACCGGTCTGCTTGCCACGCTCAAAGGCCTCCCACTGGCGTACAACCGCGATCTTCAGGAGGACAAGGAGCCCGTCTTCGACAGCGTCGACACCCTGGAGGTCTTGTTGCCGGCCGTGACCGGGATGGTCGCCACGCTGACCTTCGACGGCGCCCGGATGGCTGAGCTGGCACCCCGGGGCTTCTCGCTGGCCACCGACATCGCCGAGTGGCTGGTCCGCAACGAGGTTCCGTTCCGAGAAGCGCACGAGCTCGCGGGCGCTTGCGTACGCGCGTGCGAGGAGCGCGGACTCGGACTGCACGAACTCACGGATGAGCAGTACGCCGAGATCTCCCCTCACCTGACACCAGACGTACGCTCGGTGCTCTCGATCACGGGATCAGTGGCGTCTCGTGACGGAAGAGGCGGGACG